>JAHCIA010000001.1:600833-901250 GCA_026129465.1 Flavobacteriales bacterium | reverse complement strand
AACCCCGCGCTGGAGATCGGCGTGGACTATACGAAGGGCATTCCGCTCCCGGCCTCCTTCCTGGTGGATGTGGATGGTGTGGTGCGCTACGTGTCGCGGCCCGATCGGGTGGGCGAGTACCTGCGCCCGGAGCTCATCTTCGGCGCCCTGGAAAGGCTGCCCGTGGCCCAGCCGGCATGGACCTGATGACCGTGTTGTTGTATGGCGGGCTGCCGGTGGTGCTCCTGGCGGCCACGGCGGGTCTCTCCTTCGCCTACAACCGCCTGCGGACCTCGTACGTGCGGGCCGAACGCGACCGGGACAGCTACCTCTCCGTGATGGAAGGCAGCAACGATGCGCTCTTCGTGATCGACTACGTGGATGGCCGCATCCTGCACGCCAACCATCATGCGGCCGACCTGTTGGGCCATGACCGCGAACGGCTCGCGACCATGAGCGTGCGCGACATCCATCCACCGGAAAGGATCCAGGACAGTGCGCGCCGCATCGCGGATGCCTGGGAGCAGCAAGGCTTGATCGATGACACCATACCGCTTCTGGCATCGGATGGAACCGTCATTCCCGTGGAATCGAGCATCAAGGTCTCCAGCTACCGGGGCCGTCCCGTGGTGATCCTATTCGCGCGCGACATCCGCGAGCGGCTCGCCTTGCAGCAGGCGGTGGAGGAGGAGCGTTCGCTGGTGCGTGAGAAGAACCGGGAGCTGCTCGCGGGGATCCGCTATGCCCAACGCATCCAACGCGCGGTCCTGCCCGATCCGGAAGAATTGGAAGCGTACTTCCCGGATTCGTTCATCCTGTTCCGGCCGCGCGACATCGTCAGCGGCGATCTGTATTGGTTCCATGAGCGCGATGGACGGGTGCTCGTGGCCGCTGCGGATTGCACGGGCCATGGTGTGCCGGGCGCGCTGCTCAGCCTGATCGGTGTATCGCTCTTCCAGGAGATCGTCAGGGATGGTGGCATCACCGATCCCGCCCGGGTGCTGGATGAAGCCCGTGCCGGCATGATCGACGCCTTGGGTCGCAGCGACGGTTCGGACTTCCGTGATGGGATGAACGTGTCGTTGGTGGCCATCGACCGCCAGACCCGCCGTTTGGCCTATGCGGGAGCCTATGCGCCACTCTACATCATCCGCGATGGCGAATTGATCGAGCACAAGGGCGACCGCATGCCCATCGGCCAGCATGAGGGCGGGATCAAGCCCTTCCAGCGGACCGAGGTGGACTTGTTGCCGGGTGATCGTGCCTACCTCTTCAGCGACGGTCTACAGGACCAATTCGGCGGGCTGCATGGTAAAAAGCTGCGCAGTGCCGGCCTGAAGGAATGGCTGCTGTCCACCGCGCATCTGCCCATGGCGGAGCAGCATCAGGCCATCAGCGACCGCTTCCGGATGTGGAAGGGGGAATTGGAGCAGGTGGATGATGTGCTGTTGATCGGGCTGGAGATCCGATCATAGCGCGTTCCGCACCAGGTCCAACATACCCTTGATGTCCGATGGTGCCTTCCAACGCCAGCCCGCATCGCGCCGCAGCCAGGTCAGCTGCCGCTTGGCGTAATTGCGTGTATGCTGCTTGATCAGCGCGATGGCTTCCTCCAGACCCAAGTGGCCATCGAAATGCATGAAGAGTTCGCGGTAGCCCACTGTGCGCAGCGCGTTCAGGTGGCGCCAAGGCAGGAGTGAACGCGCTTCCTGGACCAGTCCGGCGGCCACCATGGCGTCCACGCGGGCATCGATGCGGGTATAGAGTTCCTCGCGGGGCACGTCAAGCGCTATCCGCACGATGCGGAGGTCCGTGCGGTCCACCGGCGTGGAGCGTTGCGCACTCAAGGGCCTGCCGGTGATGAGGCAAACCTCCAAGGCACGGATCACGCGATGCGGATTGTTCCTGTCGATCCTGGCCCAGGTGATGGCATCGAGACGATGGAGCTCCTCCGCCAGCTTGGCCAGCCCTTCCTTCTCCGAACGGCGCTGCAGTTTTTCGCGCAGCCGGGGGTCGGTCTGGGGCAGCGGGTCAAGGCCTTTCAGCACGGCATCGAGGTAGAGTCCGCTGCCACCGGCCATCACGGCGCTACCGTTCGTGGCGAGGATGTTCTGCAACACGGGTTCGGCCTGGCGTGCGAAGGTGCCCGCGCTCCAGGTGGTCTCGAGGTCCAGGTGACCGATGAAATGGTGGGCGATGCCGCCCTGATCTTCAGCGGAGGGCCGCGCCGTGCCGATGCGCATGGCGTGGTAGAACTGCCTGGAATCCGCGCCGATCACTTCGGTGCCGAGGTGCTTCGCCAACGCCACGGCCGCCGCGGTCTTTCCCGTTGCCGTGGGTCCGCTGATGACGATGAGGGTGGGTTCCATCAGCCGATCGCCTCCATGGTCAAGCCAACCATCAACCTGCAGCCCACGAACTACAACCTTGAACTACCTGTATTCCTCCCCCAGATCATCGATGTTGCCGTGCCCGCCGAACTCGTCATCCTCACCATCGCCGAACAGGTCGTCCTCGTCATCGTCGGAGCCATATTCCTCCGGGCCGGTGGCGTAAGGGTCTTCCTCCTCCAGGATGCCATCCGCGAGGTCCATCTCCTTGCTGTGCTCATCGGGCGCGTTGCCCATGCTCATCACCACACGCGGGTATGCCACGCCGGGCAGGGGGTCCGTGGCGGCGATGAGTTCCACCATGAACATCCACATGTGCAGGAAGTCGTACGCGTAGATGAAGCGCTGATCGGTGCCGCGGATGTGGTCGCTGATCAGCGTGTCGGCCATCAGCGGCGGTATGGTGCCCTCCTCGGCGAAGCCCATGTCCGCCAAGGGGATCTCCGCGCCCTTGTTCCACTCCTCGTCGCTCACGTAGAAGCAGGCCATCTCCTGGCCCAGGAAGGCGAAGGCGTCCTTGATGGCCTGATGCAATTCCAGGAAGGTCTGGTCCGAGCGGATCTCGATGTCGCGGAAAGCCTCGCTCTCGTGGTCGATCAGGACGCGGAAGCGGTAGATGCGCATAGTGTTTGAACCCGGAGGGACGAGAGTCCGTGTTGGGTGGCGCGAAAGTACGAGGCACAGCCTAGGGATCATGTCCATCCCAAGGCATGGTCCCATGTTGTCCACGCGGCAATGGTACTTGGATGACCCAAAGCGGCGTGGTGGACGGCAAGGTTGTCTACCTTGGTGTGAAAGCTCGATGATACGCGCATTTTGGATCGCCCTGTTCATGGCCTTGCCGTTCGCGACAATGGCACAATGCGCCGCACATGCTGGGCAGGACACGATCGTATGCAACAACTGGATGTACACCCCGCAGATAGTGCTTGGGGGAATTCCAGCGGCCACAGGTGGAACGCCCCCATATAGCTATGCATGGAGCGCCGAACATTCTTACACCGTGGGAAGCAACACCTATTACTTCACGGCCTCGGACTTCTTGAATGACACCACGCTTTCCAACCCCACGTTGGTGGATCCGTTCGATGAGATCTACTACAAACTGACGGTGACGGATGCGCTCGGCGCTCAATGCCAGGACTCGGTCTTCGTGCGTATGGCGAACCTGGGAACCCACCTCGGATACATTTCCGCCACCATTTTGGCCGGTGACAGTTTCCAGTTCTTTTTCGGTTCCAACGTATCCGGTGACTACGAGCCCTTTACCTATGTGTGGCACCCGAACGAAAGCCTCAGTGATAGCACTTCGCTCACGGCATGGGCTTTCCCGACGGAGTACACGGCCTATTCATTGACCGGTACTGACAGCTACGGTTGCACAGCGACCGCATCCCCATTGTACTTCATCAATGTGATGCCCGTGTCCGTATCCGATGTGTCGTTGCCTGCCGGAGGAGCCATGGTGCGGCCGGTGCCATTCGTTGCGGGCGGGGAACTGGTACTTGATCTTCCGGCGCTACCGGGCACGAGATTCAGATTGATCAGGGCCGATGGGTGCCTGGCGCGCGATGAACCAGTGACCGGTACGGTCCACCCGATCCCTCGTGGAGACCTTGCTGTTGGCATCTACATGTGGAGTTTGACATCTTCCACAGGTGCGATCGGCCGTGGCCGATTGGTGGTCGAGTGATCGTCACGTGATCGGATCCTCCATGCCTGCCACGGGCTCCAACCCCAGTTTCCGCCCCTCCGCGATCATCATGGGCCAGGCCGCGGCGCGGTCATTGGGTATCACCCCGTCCAGGATCGCCTCCTTGATCACCGATTTGATGTCGCCGATGGCCTTGCAGGGCGGGATGTTGAAGACGGCCATGATGTCCTCGCCGGTGATGGGGGGCTGGAAATTGCGCACGTGGTCCTTCGCCTCCACTTCGGCCAGTTTGTCCATCAACAGGTCGTAGTTGCGCAGGTAGCGCTCCTTCTTCTTCTCGTTCTTGCTGGTGATGTCCGCACGGCACAGGATCATCAACGCGTCGATGTCGTCGCCCGCGTCGAAGAGGAGTCTGCGCACCGCACTGTCCGTCACTTCTTCCTTGGTGAGTGAGATGGGACGCAGGTGCAGTGCCACCAGCTTTTGCACGAACTTCATCTTGTCGTCCAGCGGCAGTTTCAGCCGGCGGAAGATCTTCGGCACCATGCGTGCTCCCTTGTCCTCGTGGCCGTGGAAGGTCCAGCCCTGGCCGGGCATGAAGCGCTTCGTGGCGGGCTTGGCGATATCGTGCAGGATGGCGCCCCAGCGCAGCCAAAGGTCGTCGCTCTTCTCACAGACGTTGTCCAGCACCTGCAGCGTGTGGTGGAAGTTGTCCTTGTGGCCGATGCCGTACTTCTCCTCGGCGCCCTTCAGCTCCAGGAATTCGGGGAAGAACTCGGAGAGCAGCCCGCTTTGCAACAGCAGGTTGAAGCCGATGCTTGGCTTGGCCGTGGCGATGATCTTGTTGAGTTCGGTGTGGATGCGCTCGGCGCTGATGATCTCCAGGCGTTTGGCGTTGCGCTGGATGGCCTCGAAGGTGGGCGGATCGATCACGAAGCCCAGCTGTGTGGCAAAGCGCACGGCGCGCAGCATGCGCAGGGGATCGTCGCTGAAGGTGATGTCCGGATCAAGCGGGGTGCGGATCAGGCCACGGTCCAGGTCGAGGATGCCGCCGAAGGGGTCCACCAGTGCGCCCAAGCTGCCTTCGTTGAGCGAGATGGCCAGCGCGTTGATGGTGAAGTCCCGCCGTTCCTGGTCGTCCCGGATGGTGCCGGGTTCCACCTCCGGCTTGCGGCTGTTGCGGCTGTAGCTCTCCTTCCGGGCGCCGACGAACTCCACCTGTTCATCGTTCCAGAGGAACATGGCCGTGCCGAAGTTCTTGAACACGTGCACATGGCCCGCTTGCAAGCGTTCCGCCACAGCCTGTGCGAAGGCGATGCCATCACCCTCCACCACGAAGTCGATGTCCTTGCTCTCCCGGCCGATCAGCAGATCGCGTACATGCCCGCCGATGGCGAAGGCCGGTATGCCGCGCGCTTTGGCCTCCTCCGCCACTGCCACGAAGAGCGGTTCCTGCACCACACCTTCGAGGCGGGCGGGATCGACGGTATATGCCGATGTGCGGCTCATCGGTGAAGGGCGGCAAAAGTAGGCCGCTGGTCAGGAAGCGACCGTGGCGACCAGGATCTCCTCCGCACACTTGAAATGACCCTTCGGACAGGCCTTGTACCCATGCAGCCCGCAAGGCCTGCAGTCCAGCTTCTCCGCCGTTTCCACCACGCGGCCGTTCTCCCTCAGCGGACCGAAACCGAAGGCGGGCACGGTGCTGCAGAAAACGGCCGTTACCGGGGCGTCCATCGCGCTGGCGATATGCAGCGGTGCGCTGTCGTTCACGTAGTTCATGGTGGCGCGCTCCATCAAGGCGGCGGTGGCCAGCAACGAGAGCTTGCCGGCGAGGGTCTGGCCGCGACCAGCGGCTATCGCGATCCGTTCGCACAACGGAACATCACCCGGCGCACCGATCAACACCACCTGCTGGTCCGCAGGCAGGGCCTTGATCAGCTCCACCCACTTGTGCTCGGGCCATTGCTTGGTGTACCAGACGGAGGCGGGAGCGATGCATACGTGACCGAGCGCCATGTGCCCATGTGCCCATGTGCCCATGTGCGCCTGGAACTCCGTGCGGGCCTGCTCGCCGGGGTACAGGCGGGGCAGGGGACGTGAGGCATCCGTGAGGTGTTCGATCAAGGCGTTGAGGCGGTCCACCTCGTGCGGCGCCACCCCGAGCGCGGCCGAGGGGTCGCCGATCACATGCGGCACCTTCCGCGTGAACAGAAAGCTCAGCGGGTTCTTGTCGTAGCCGACCTTCTCCTTGCCGCGCGCCAGCATCGTCATCAGCCCGGTGCTGAGGAAGCGCTGGGCGTTGATGATGTGGTCGTATTCGGTCTTCCGCAATTCGCCGATCAGCCGGAACAACGCGCGGGTCTTTCCCTGGCGCTTGTCCCACACGAACAGATGCCGCAGGAAGGGGTGGGTGTGGGCCACGGCATTGGCAGGCCCATGTGCCCTCCGTGCTTCCGTGCCGCTTTGGTCTTCCTTCGCACCCCTCGCTCCGAAGAGCCCCTCGTTCCCCTTGCGTACCACCAGGTCGATCATCGCATCAGGGTACCGGGCGTGCAGCTTCTCCAGCAGGGCCGTCACCAAAACGGCATCGCCAAGGAAGGCGGTCTGGATGACGAGGAACTGCTTGGGCATCGGCTGCTGGGCCGGGCCAAGTTAGCCCGGTGGCCGATGACGGACGTGGCTGGTCTACCGCTTCACGAAGCGTCCCACCACGCCTGTTCCCTTCGCTTCGGTCAACCGCAGCAGATAGGTGCCGGGCGACAATCCGGATACATCCAGCGCCATGCGATCGCCACTCATGCGGACCCTGCGGGCCAGACGGCCATCCACGCCGAGCACTTCGATAGTCCAGTGGCCATCGGGCACCAGCAGTTGTAGCAGGTCATCGGTGGGGTTGGGATGGACTTGGATGAAAGCGGTGGTCCGCTCCGCGACGCCGGTGGAGATGTCGATCACCAGGTCGGCGTCGTTGGTGCGGATGGGTTCGTTGAAGTCGAAGTAGATGTCCGCGGCGTTGGAGAGGATCGTGCCCAGTGGCAGGCCACCCACAGGTCGCAGGCGGAAGCTGGCGAAGCCCTGGCTGCCGGCGAAGTCGCTGGTGCTGTCGGGCAGCATGATGTCCGGAAAGTCGAAGCGCAGCACGCGCCCGGGATGCAGCGAGGCCGTGAACGCATGCGAGGTTCCGAGGATCTGCAACGAGGTGAGGTCGAACTCCGGCGCGATGGTGTCCAGCAGGTAAACGTGTATCGCCTCCGCGGTGCCCGTGTTCTGGAAGCGGATGGTGTAGTCCACCCAAAGGTCCTGGTCCAGGAAGTACTGCAGGGGGCTCAGTGCCGAACTGGTCTGCACGAGCTTGTCGTTGGGGTCGTATGCGCCGATGATGGTGGCGGTGACCGTGTAGCTGTCGTTGTCCGGGTCGCTGTCAGGCGCCGCCAGGTCCAATGTGGCGGTACCGGTCACTTGTGTGCCGATGAGCGCGGCATTGGGCGGTACGGCAAGGGTGACGGTGAACGAGGCACTACTGTATGGCGCCAGATCGCCCAATACCCACCGCAGCTGCCCTGCCCCCACTAGCGACCCACCGCCGTTGTCCACGATCGAAAGCAGGGGATCGAAGAAGAGGTCGAGCGATGCGCCTGGGAAGTTGAAGGGACCTTCATTTGTCGCGCTCACGTGGTAGTCCACTTCAAAGCCCGGCCGGTGGATGCCCATGGCCAGGAAGGCGCGGGCATCCGGCCCGAAGAGGGGCTCCTGGGCGATGTCGACCGTGGCCGCGGGTGAACCGGCATCGAGCGTGAAGGGGGCCGGCAGACCAGGGCATACCAGCGCGTAGCCGGCCTGGGTGGTGTTCAGCGCGTAGTCGCCATAGAAAAGTTCCGTGTAGAATGCACCGCTGCCGTTGCTCAGCACATGGTGATCGCCTGGCTGTATGGTAAGCACGCGCCATGGCATGCCGGGATCGGCGCCGCCCTGATCGCAATCCGTGTCCAGGTCGGCGTACAGCGTGCCACTGATGCTGCCGCAGGGGTCGTTGCTCACCGGTATGGTGACCTGGAACACACTATGGCAGCTGGTGCTCGCACTTCCCGGCGGGTTGTTCACGCTTGGAGAGGCGAATACATCGATGGTGTACGCTCCTGGCGAAAGATTGCCAAGGGAAAAGGGGTTCACACTGGGCGCCCACACAGATCCGTTCGGTCCATACACATAGATGGAATCGGCCTGGTCGAAGGTGAGGGTCATCGATCCCGTGGCGCCCCCTGGGCAGCTTCCGGTGACTTCGGAAGCAAGCAGTTCGGGCGCCATCTCGCCGAGTACTTCGATCGGCCCCACCACACCCGTGCATCCGCTGGCGTTGCTGACTGTCACCATGTAGGTTTCACCGGGGCAGAGGCCGTTGAAGTACAGTCCGTTGGGGCTGGCGCCGCCCGTGGGACCCGGTGGGTCGAACACTACCGTGTATGGGAATCCATTGCCAGGGAGCGGGATGTAGTAGTAGAAGCCCGCGTTGCAATCCGCATCACAGGACCAGGCCTGCGGTGGCGCGAAGGGCGGAAACAGCGCATCGGTCTGCACCAGTTCCACTTCCACGGACGCTTGCGTGCCCAGGGCATCCGTCACGGTGAGCGTGTACACGCCGGGTGGGACGTTCGATTGGGTGGAGCTCGAGGAGCCGTTGCTCCACAGGTAGGTGTACGGTATGGCGCCCCCCACGGCGTAGGCCCACATGCTGCCTGTGGTGTTGCCACAAACAGCGTGTTGGATGTTCACCACGATCTCGAAGGCGGAGGAGGGTGTGGCCATCGCCAGGGCGAGTGCCAGGGGTAGGGAACGCATCATGGGCGATAGGGTCAAGGTAGGACGCCCGGTAGACGCTTCGCCGTGGACCTTCGTTGCCCGGTCCGGGTCACACCGCCACATGGTGCTCGCGCAGGGCCTCGTTCAAGCTGGTCTTCTTGTCCGTGCTCTCCTTGCGCTGGCCGATGATCAACGCACAGGGCACGCCGTATTCGCCGGCGGGGAATCGCTTCGGAAGCGTACCCGGGATCACCACCGATCGCGGTGGCACATAGCGCTTCATCTCACGGGGTTCCGCCCCGGTCACATCGATGATGCGGGTGCTGGCGGTGAGCACCACGTTGGCGCCGAGCACCGCCTCCCGGCCTACATGCACGCCTTCCACCACAATGGCCCGCGAGCCGATGAAGCAGCCATCCTCGATGATCACCGGTGCGGCCTGCACGGGCTCCAGCACACCGCCGATGCCCACACCCCCGCTCAGGTGCACGTCCTTGCCGATCTGTGCGCAGCTGCCCACCGTGGCCCAGGTGTCCACCATGGTGCCGCTGTCCACGTAAGCGCCGATGTTCACGTAGCTGGGCATGAGGATCACACCCGGCGCCAGGTAGCTGCCATGGCGGGCGATCGCATGCGGCACCACGCGCACCCCCAGTTCGGCGTAGCGGTGCTTCAGGGGTATCTTGTCGTGGAACTCCAGCGGACCGGCCTCCATCGTCTTCATGCCCTTGATGGGGAAGTACATCAGCACGGCCTTCTTCACCCATTCGTTCACGCGCCACGTGTCACCCTCGGGCTCCGCCACACGCAATTCCCCACGGTCCAGCTTTTCGATCACGCCCTCGATGGCGAGCACCACCTCCTCATCGCGCAACATCGAACGGTCGTTCCAGGCTTTCTCGATCAGTTCATGCATGGGGCAAAGATGGGTGCCCTTGCCGACCTTCGCGCCCATGCCCCGCGTCATCGCCATCGACCACGGCCTCAAGCGTACCGGCCTTGCGGTGACCGATCCCCTGCGGATCATCGCCACGGCATTGGATACCGTGCCCACCGCTGAGGTGATCGACCACCTGAAGCGATACTTGGAGAAGGAAGCCGTGGATGGCTTCGTGGTGGGCCTGCCCATGGGGCTGGACGGCAAACCCACGGACGCCACGCCGCATGTGCACAGCTTCCTTGGGCGTCTGCGGAAGGCCTTTCCGGAACACTGGGTGGAGACCGTGGATGAGCGCTTCACCAGCAGCATGGCCAAGGAGGTGATGCTGGCCAGTGGCATCGGCCGCATGGCCCGCCGCGACAAAGGCACCGTGGACCGCATCAGCGCCACCATTCTGCTCCAAAGCTGGTTGGAGCGGCAGGGGCGGTGACCGTTCATCGGAGCGGCCCGGCGGGAAGCCTGTCGGACGGCTACTTTTGCGCCCCACCGCGATGATCCTCCCCATCAGAGCCTACGGCGATCCTGTGCTGAAGCGCCGCGCGAAAGCGATAGAGCCCGGCCATCCAGGCCTGGAGCAATTGATCGCCGACATGTTCGAGACGATGTACGCCGCCAGTGGTGTGGGCCTCGCCGCACCGCAGGTGGGCCAGAGCATCCGGTTGTTCATCGTGGACGCTTCGCCTTTCGCGGAGGCCGGTGAGGACGGCGAACCCGCGGACGATCCGACCTTGAAGGATTTCAAGCGCGTGTTCATCAACCCGGAGATCCTGGAGGAGGAAGGGGAGGAGTGGCCTTTCGAGGAGGGCTGCCTCAGCATCCCCAACATCCGCGAGGAGGTGAAGCGCCAGCCGCGCATCGTGCTGCGCTACCAGGACGAGCGGTTCAAGGAACACCAGGAGACCTTCGAAGGCTTCGCCGCGCGGGTGATCCAGCATGAATACGACCACGTGGAGGGCATCCTCTTCACCGATCATTTGAATCCCCTGCGCCGCCGGTTGCTGCAAGGGAAATTGCGCGACATCTCCATGGGCAGGACCGACGCGCGCTACCGCATGCGTTTCCCCATGACCAAATGACCATGACCATGAAGCACTGGTACACATCCCTCCCGTTCGCTCTGCTCCTCATCGCCGGTTGCGGCACCAAGGAGAAGGGCGGCGACGCGAAGGCCGATGTGATGCGCGAACGCATCGCCGGCATGGAGGATTCGTTGTTCACCAAGATGAATTTCGACCAGCGTGGCGCTCAGGGCCTGTTCGATGTGTACAAGGCCTATGTGGCCGCCTTCCCCACCGACAGCATGGCGCCCGAATACCTCTTCCGTGCCGCCAGCGTGGCCAAAGTGCTGTATGACGCCAACCAGAGCATCGTGCTGTACGACCGCATCATCCAGGACTACTCCTACTGGGAGCGGCTGCCCGACGTGTATTACATGAAGGCCTTCACCATCGACAGCGACCTGGGACAGAAGGGCGAGGCCAAACGCGCCTACGAGGAGGTGATCAACCTCTTTCCCGACCATGCCTTCGCGGCCGATGCGCGCGTGATGCTGGAGAACCTCGACTACACGGACGCCGAGCTGATCGAACGCTTCAAGGCCAAGGAGGCCGAGCGGGCGGCGGAAGAGAGCGCGAAACGCTGAGCCGGATCAACGCGTGGCCGCGGTGGCGGCCTGCCGAAGCACCACCTGGCCACCGGACACGATGCCCACGGGGCGGCCGGTGAAAGGTTGCCCGATGAAGGGCGTGTTGTGCGAGCGGCTGGTGAGGTCCTCCTCGTGCAGCACGTGGGCGACCTCGGGATCGAAGAGTGTCAGCTCCGATGCGCCTTCCTCCACATGCACGCGGGGCAGGCCCAGCACGGCGCGTGGCCCGTGTGTGAAGCGCTCGATCAAGCGGCGCAACGACATGCGGCCTTTGAGCGCGGAGTTCGCCACGGCGAAGCAGCTGTCCAGCCCGATGATGCCGAAGGCCGCCTGGCCGAACTCCACCACCTTGTGCTCGCGGTCCTCCGGGCGGTGGTCGCTCACGATGGCGTCGATGGTGCCGTCCTTCACACCTTCGCGCAGCGCCTCGATGTGGTGTGCGTCGCGCAGTGGTGGCATCACCTTGTAGCATGACTCGAAGCCGCGCAGGCAGCCGTCGTCCAGCAGCAGATTGTAGGCGGCCACGCTGGCGGTGACCCGCAGCTTGCGCGCCTTCGCCTGCCGCACCAGTTCCACGGCCTCGGCGGTGGAGATGGTGGCGGCGTGCAGGTGGCCACCGGCGTATTCCAGCAGGGCCAGGTCGCGCGCCAGTTGGATGGCTTCCGCCATGGCCGGCAGGCCGCGCAGCCCCAGGCGGGCGTTCATGTGGCCTTCGTGCATCTGGCCACGCGCGCACAGGTCCGCATCGCTGGGATAGACCATCACCGGTCCAGTCTGGCCGGGCAGCCCGTTGGCGTACTGCAGGGCCAGCAGCATCAGGCGGCTGTTGCGCAGCGGGTACTGGTCGTCGCTGAAGGCTACGGCGCCTGCGGTACGCTGATCGTGCAGTTCCGCGAGTTCCTTGCCCTTCAGGCCCTTGGTGATGGCGCCGATGGGGAGCAGGCGTACCGCATGGCCCTGGCCCTTGCGCAGCAGATACTCGATACCCGATCGTCCATCCGTGGGGGGCTCGGTGCTGGGCAGCACGGCCACGGCGGTGAAGCCACCGGCGGCGGCGGCGTCCAGGCCATTGGCCACACCTTGCTTCCACTCCTCACCGGGGTCGCGGAAATGGGCACGCAGGTCCACCCAGCCGGGACTCACATGCAGGCCCGGCTGTTTCACCTCCTGCGCATCACCCGCCGGGATCCGGTTCCCGATGCGCGCCACGCGGCCGTCCTTCACCAGAATATCGGTCTCCGCATCATGATGCGGTCCTCCGGGATCCACCACCCGGGCTTGTCGGATGATCAGGTCGTTCATCGCGATGCGCGCAAGAGGAAGACTTCAGCGGCCAGGAACAACAGGGCGAGCAGGATGCACCACTTCCACAGTTTCGGTGCCTGGCCGAGTTCGGTCAAACGTAGCGAAAGATCGCCCGTGCCGGTCTCCAGCACACTGAAGGTGGTCAGTCCCTTTTCGGTAAGCAGGGCGCGCAGGTCGGCGGGATCCAGCGTGGCCAGGTCGCTTTCTCGGCGCGAGAGGTTCAGCGCGAAGACGGCGAGCGTGTCCCCACCGTCCATGACCGTGTAAGGCCCCGGCCGCATGTCCTGGTCATGGAAGGCCAGCGCGGTGCCGCCGGGCGTGCGGCGCACTTCAGGGGTGAAGGCCGTGCCCTCGGGACCGGACACCGTGGGCGGCCGTTCGCCGGGCAGGTCCAGGCCTTCCATAGGGACCAGTACCTCCTCACCTATGCTGTGGTACAGGGCGCCCATGGGTCTGGCCAGTTCGGCCATGCGCAGCAGCGAGGTGGCGAAGAGGGCATGGCGCACCAGATTGCCCGCGCGTTCGGCGAGCGGCACGGCACTGAGGTAGACCGCTCCCAAGCCTATCGGGGTGCGCGACAGGTAGGGCCGGCCATCCTGCGCGCGCAACAGGATGTCGCTGCCCGGCTTGGGTGTCAACGACCATCGTTCGCGGGCCACGGGCAGATCCACGTTGCGGGGCATGGTCTGGAACACATCGCGGTAGAAGGGCTGCTCCAGGTCGATCCGGTCCACGCGAACGGTGCCGGTATCGAGCCTGGTGGGCGGTGCCGCACCGAAGCGGCCGAAGAGCCCCGCATGGCCGGCGGGATCGCCTTGCGACGGCGGGAACACCGCCAGGCTGCCCCCTTGCTCCACGAAGGCGGCGAGCGCTTCGAGGAGACCGCCGGGCACATCCGGCACGGCCTGCAGCACCACCAGGTCCTGGTTCTGCAAGGCGGCGAGGTCCACCATGCGGTGCGCCACGGTGGTGAACACATGCGTGCTGTCGCCTTCGAAGACCGCCGCCAGTGCGCGATCGCCCGCCTGATCGCCACCGCTCACCACGGCCACGCGCAGGCGGTCCGTCACCCGGTAGCTGATGTGCATGCGGTCGTCGAAGGTCACGGGCTGGTCGCTGATGGACACTTCGCCGTGCACCAGGCCCGGGCCGTCGCCCGAAAAGCGCAGCACGGTATCCACGGTGGCCGAAGCTTCCACGCTGAAGGTGGCGATGGCGCGCTGTTGCCCGGCCAGCGACAGGCGCAGGGGCACGTTCACCAGGTCCTGCGCGCCGTGGTTGCGAATGCGGACACGCAAGGCCTCGCCTTGCCAGGCGCGGCGTACGGGGGTCTCGAACCACACCGAGTCGATGCTGAGGTTGTCCGGCCGGGTGGGTGGCAGGGGCACGATCACCGTGGGGATGGCCGGGTCGTCGGTCCAGTGCTCCACGTCGGTGATGCCGCGCTGCAGATCGGTGAAGAGGAAGGCGCGTCGCGTCTCGGCCTCGCTGGTGGCCAGCGCTTCACGCTGCCTGGTCATCACCTGGGAGAGGGGCCGCGCGAAAGGCCCCACATCCACGCGGGAAGCCGCCTCCATGGCATCGTCCAGTCCCAGCAGCATCTGCTCGCGGCCCTCGAAGCGGCCGGTGATCACCTGGAAGCGATCGGTGGCGGCATGTGCCATGATGGCCTCCTGCGCCCCACGGCGGGCCTGGTCCAGCAGGCGGCCCTGCGCGTTCTGGCCGTCCATGCTCCAGCTGTCGTCGATGTAAAGCGAGATGGCGCGATCGCCCGCCGTGGCGCTGCTGTCCTCGCCGGGGATGTAGGGCTGTGCGAAAGCGAACACCAGGAAGGCCAGCGCCAGCATGCGGGCCAACAGGGTGAGCCAGTGCTGCACCTTGCGGCGCGCGCGGGTCTGCTTCGTCACCTCGGCCAGGAAGCGCGTGTGCGTGAAGTCGATCCGCTTGAAGCGACGAAGCTGGAAAAGGTGGATGAGCACCGGGATGGCCAGGGCAGCGAGCGCCCACAGGAAGGCCGGGTGCAGAAAGGACATCGGGTGCGAAACTACATGACGCGGCGCGGAGACCGGTGCCTATCCGCGCGAAGCGCGGTGCTGTTCTTGCGGTGTAGTCAACTATTGGGCTACATGCCGCCGTCTGACCTTCACCGTAAGTTTGGATCATGCTCAAGGACCTTGTTGCCCGCGACCGTGCCGCCTTAGGCGCCTTGTTGGCCGCCAACCAGGTAAGCCGCCTCTATGCCTTCGGCAGCAGCGTGCGCGGACCCTTCGGCCCGGAAAGCGATGTGGACGTGCTGGTGGAGGTGGATGCGCCCGATGAGGAGGCAGGCCGCATGCTCATCAACATCTGGAACGGCTTGGAGGACCTGTTCCAGCGCCCGGTGGACCTTCTGACCGAGAGTTCCCTGCGCAATCCCTACCTGCGCGCCGAGGTGGAACGCACCAAGGAGCTGATCTATGACGGATCGAAGCACCAAGTACTGGTCTGACGACATCCTGGTGGCGATCGCCGAGATCGGAGCCCTGTAACGATCCGCGCGCAGCGCGGTGGCACACACCTTATGGCCCACCGCCGGAGGCTGGCTTGCCCGCCAAAGTACCCGCGGGCGGCAGTTCCGGGAAGGCGAAAGGGTACTTTGGCGGGCAAGCCAACTTTCAGGTCAAGATCTTTGACGAGCTGTGACATCACGTGGTGACACATCCCACGGACGCCTTCGGTTGTGAAAGGCTTTCAGGTCAAGATCTTTGACGAGCTGTGACATCGTCAGGGACCGCACCAAGACAGAGGAAGAGGTTGTGAAAGGCTTTCAGGTCAAGATCTTTGACGAGCTGTGACATCCACGCCGCGCGCCCGCCACGCTGATCGCCAGTTGTGAAAGGCTTTCAGGTCAAGATCTTTGACGAGCTGTGACATCACGCAGGGAAGGCGAGCACCGTGCTTCCCGTTGTGAAAGGCTTTCAGGTCAAGATCTTTGACGAGCTGTGACATCTCCGTTGCGGATCACCAGCTCGCCCGAGTCGTTGTGAAAGGCTTTCAGGTCAAGATCTTTGACGAGCTGTGACATCTCTATTTTCAGAGACACATGCCTATTTTATGTTGTGAAAGGCTTTCAGGTCAAGATCTTTGACGAGCTGTGACATCGCAGGTTGTGGCCGTGGCTCTGCATGGCCGTTGTGAAAGGCTTTCAGGTCAAGATCTTTGACGAGCTGTGACATCTGGAACTGGACATATGCGTGGTCTTGGCCCGTTGTGAAAGGCTTTCAGGTCAAGATCTTTGACGAGCTGTGACATCGCGAGCGAATGCAAAGAGGTGGGGCATGTGGTTGTGAAAGGCTTTCAGGTCAAGATCTTTGACGAGCTGTGACATCGAACTCCCTGCCAAGCCTTCAGCGTGGCGGTTGTGAAAGGCTTTCAGGTCAAGATCTTTGACGAGCTGTGACATCCTTGGGGCGAATTTCACAACGCTCGCCTCCGTTGTGAAAGGCTTTCAGGTCAAGATCTTTGACGAGCTGTGACATCTCCGATCGCTACGGCGGTGATCATGGCATTGTTGTGAAAGGCTTTCAGGTCAAGATCTTTGACGAGCTGTGACATCAGCCTTGGCGTATGGCCGTCCAGCCGCCCGGTTGTGAAAGGCTTTCAGGTCAAGATCTTTGACGAGCTGTGACATCGAAGAGCACCTGAAACATGCCTTTCGTATGTTGTGAAAGGCTTTCAGGTCAAGATCTTTGACGAGCTGTGACATCAAGGCCAATGACACCAGCAGCAACAGCCACGTTGTGAAAGGCTTTCAGGTCAAGATCTTTGACGAGCTGTGACATCGGTCACCACATTCGAGTAGTTCAGGTCCGTGTTGTGAAAGGCTTTCAGGTCAAGATCTTTGACGAGCTGTGACATCACCACCTACTTCTCCATGGCCAGCGCCTTGGTTGTGAAAGGCTTTCAGGTCAAGATCTTTGACGAGCTGTGACATCACAGCCGTCTTCACCGCATTGCAGCCCGGCGTTGTGAAAGGCTTTCAGGTCAAGATCTTTGACGAGCTGTGACATCGATGCCACCAACGGCGAACCGTTGCCGCAGGTTGTGAAAGGCTTTCAGGTCAAGATCTTTGACGAGCTGTGACATCCCGTGCTGGGTGGACCCCAATGCGCCCACTGTTGTGAAAGGCTTTCAGGTCAAGATCTTTGACGAGCTGTGACATCAGGGTGGCCAGGTCGCCACCGGTGCCACCCGTTGTGAAAGGCTTTCAGGTCAAGATCTTTGACGAGCTGTGACATCACCATGGCCACCTTCACGGTGGTCGATGCCGTTGTGAAAGGCTTTCAGGTCAAGATCTTTGACGAGCTGTGACATCCAGTACCCGCCGCTGCCGCCCATGTTCAGCGTTGTGAAAGGCTTTCAGGTCAAGATCTTTGACGAGCTGTGACATCACAGGTGTCAAGAACAAGCTGAGGCTGAGGTGGTAAGGCGCAAGCGGACGATTCGAAAAACACAGCGCGAAAGGCCCGTTGCCGAAAGGTGACGGGCCTTTTCGTTCAGAAGAGCTCGAGTTGCTGTGGGGTATCCGGCCGTTCACTGGGTTTCTGGCCCCTGAAGAACTCCATCATGCCGAACTGCTTGTCGGTGAGGGTGAACACGATCACCTCGCCCTCGGGCGGCAACAGGCGTTTTACGCGCTTCATGTGGACCTCCGCGTTCTCGCTGCTGTTGCAGTGCCGGGTGTAGATGCTGTACTGCATCATGGTGAAGCCATCTTCTTTCAAGTTCTTTCGGAAGCGTGCATGATCGCGCCGGTTCTGGCGGCTCTCGGTGGGCAGGTCGAAGAAGACGAAGACCCACATGATGCGGTACTCATCGAGGCGGCCCATGGGGCGCGTTCAGGTGAATTCGGGCCAAAGCCCTTTGCGTTCCCCCTCTTGGAAGCACCGTGCCAAAGCAGCCGTGGTGCGCTGCACGGCCACCAGCAGCGGGCTGCGCTGGCCGTCGAGGAGCACATCCTTGGTGGGCAGTTTCAGCAAGTGGCCCTTGATCTCAGTGGTCACCTCCTTGGGGTCGATGCGCTCCTTCACCAGCAGTTCCAGCACGGCCTCATCCACCCAGGGGCGGTAAGGCTCCATGATGTCGTCGGCCAGGCAATAGGCGTTGTACTTGCTGCGGTGGTGGATGCCATAGGTGGGCAAGAGTCCGCTGCCCACCAGGCTACGGGCCACCACGGCGCGCAGGATGGCGTAGCCGTAGTTGAGCAGGTTGTTGGGCGGCTCGCCATGGCGGTGCCGCACGAAGTTCATGGCGGCGGGGAACACGCTCTTCCAATAGACCGCCGCTCCGCGCGCCTCCAAATTGTCGGGATCGCCGCTGCGCACGTTGCGGGCGAATTCGCGCAGCGCATCGCCGCCGATGCCGATGCGGTCGAGCACGGCGCCTTGGTTGCGGAGCTTGGCCTGCACGCATTGCATCCACAGGTTCTTGCGCAGGGGTTCGCTGGCCTCCAGCTGCGCGCGGAAGATCTCCGTCTGCGTGGTGTGGCCATCGAGGTTCAGGAGCATGCCCGTGGGCATGTGCTGCTCGTTGCAGGTGATCACGGCCACGTTGTTGGCCAGCAGCGCGGCCAGCAGCATCTGGGTCACCACCACGCGCTCGTGGTCCAGGATCACCACACCCAGGTCTTCAATGGGCACGGTCTTATCGGCCATGCCCAATTCCTTGGGGTATTGCACCACCAATTGCTGCTCGCGCCTGCGTAGCGTGCAGGGCGAGCCGATGTGGATGGTGCGCTTGATCATGGCCAAAGGGGACTTACCCTGCCTAGTCGATCGACACGGATAGGAATCGCAACAGGTGAAATTTTCGTTCGTGGTTCGTCGCGATCAACGAACTCCGTTGAATTCTGCGAGCCAAGCTCGACGGATTCGAAACCAGGAGCAATCGAACTCAACGAACATTGGTTGAAGTAGTGGCGATTGCCGGAAAACTGGATAGTGATGTACAGCCTGTCCCAAATCGCTTGCTGGTCATCCCAGGGAATATCCCTGATCTGCTCTCCCGGCCTTGGCACATACACCGGGTCCTTCTTCCGCAGTAGGAAGGTGCGGTGGCCCGGCTTTGTATCAACCAGTTCCATGCCTTGCCTTTGCCGCTGTACGGCATCGTAGAAGGAGATGATCTCGAACGAGCGCTCGCCGTTCTCCTCGTGTACATGCACCGCAAGGGCGTAATTGTCGCCCATCTTGATGTGCATGCGTTCATTCGGCGAATCGGGCCGCAGCATGTTGCGGTGCCCGTCAGTATCCCAGATGGGGGTATCGTGCTTCTTGATACGGATCCTCCTCACTGGCACGTTTCGGCCGTCGTTCAGCGCATTCAGCCCGTCGTCCGTCAGTGCCTTCTCATAGTCGTTATCAAAGGCCTTCACATGGTCCTCCAACTCACGGCCGAAGCGCGTATCCAGCACCTTGGTCATCATCTTGGGTGAAAGGCCACCGACGGGTTGCGTACTCACGTAGTACGGCACGAGTACGGTGAGCGCCATCACCGGCTCGGCCTTGCCGTTCATCGGTGGTGCTTTCTTCCAGTCTTTCAGCGCCGCCTTGGTATCGCCGTTGAACTTGGCCAGGCGCTCTTCCAGCCAGGCACGTTCGCGCTCATGTGAAAGGAAACGATTCCGGTAAGCGGGGTCTTCTTTGGCGATGGGGCGCAATTCATGGAGGGGACCTTCCTTCCCGCTGATCTCCACCAAGCGCTTCATCACTTTCTCGATGGGCATGCGCTCCTGCCTGCGCACCTCGCCCATGGGCTGCTCTTCATGCAGCTTGCCTCGAACGGCGAGCAGGCGTTGGCCCTCATTCATCTTCTGGGGGCGCCCGTCCTTACCGGCCATCACCCTGCCATTGGCCGCGTCGTAGTAAGCGGTTCGATTGCTGGCTTTGGTGAGCAGGCGTTGACGGTTCTTGATGCTGGGGATGGTGCGCTCCAACTGCTGCTTGACGATGGTCCGCAGATCGCGGTGGGGCAGGGGCCACCAGGTGAGCTTACCAGCGGCTTCTTCTTGGGTGAGGGCTTCGCCTCGCTGCTTCAACTGCGCGATCTTCTGGATGTACTTCTGTCGGGTGAGCGCCACCACCAGGGCGTCCAGCGCGTGGTGCCGGTGGTCGATGCGCTTGTCGTAGCCCTCGATCTTGTAGTCCACGTGCTTCGCGCCATTGGTGCGGTGGATCTCCTGGATCAGGTCGCGCTTCACGATGCCTTCGAGCCTGCGGAAGCGAGGCAGCAGCACTTCCTTGTACACGGTGGTGAGGCCCCATTCGTTCTTGAGGGCATCGGTCACCTGGCCCACGGTGGTGTTCACCGGCGCTATGCGCTCCAGGAGCTTGCGCAGCTCGGTGCCGATGTAGCGGGTCTCGTTCATCTGCCGGTTGATGAAACTGTCCGGCACTTCTTCGGCCAGCAGGAACTTCCGCTTCCCTAAAGGGAGGTTCCAGTCGTTCATGCGTTTCACATAATCCTCATAGGCCGAACCGCCCTTGCCTTTCATGTAGGGGGCGGCGAGCTGATTGTTCTTCGCTCCATCGCCGGCGTTCTCGGTGCGCAGGCAGAGCACCTTGTTCTGCAGGCTATCGTCGTAGAAAAGGCTGCGCGGGATGATGTGGTCCACATCGGCCTCGCGGCTGAAAAGCTGGCTGGCCTCGATGGTGCGGCCGCTGTAGACGCACTGGTGTTTCTGCTGTTCCCAGAGTTCGAAGCGCTCGATGTCCTTTCCTGTGGGCCGCGCTTTGTTGTGCTCCTTCATGAGGCGGTCCACCACCTTCTTGCGGTCGCGTTCGCGGTCACGATTGCGCTTGTCGGTACGTTGGCGTTCATCGATGCTCTGCCGCAGTGAGCGCGCAAGCTCCACCCGGAAGCTGTCGGGCTTGCCGTATTCCTTCCAGATGTCGCGCACCACCATGAGCGCCTCATTCACCACTTGCTCCACGGTGGGGTTGCGCAGGAATCCGCGGGGCATGCTCTTGATCCACTCGGGCCTCTCGATGGGTTTGCCTGAGATGGCGCGGTGGTCGCCGTAGGCCAAGGTGGCCGCCACCCAGTATTGCAGGCCGGTGAATTGCTCGATGGAAGTGAGGTGCGCAACAGCGCGGCGCATCTCCTCCTTCATACTGTCGTCGCCCCGGTTGTCGATCACGCGCTGCACGCTGCGCTGCAAGCTCGGTGGCCATTGCTCATGGCTCCAAGCCGCACCGCATGCCATGAGCTGGGTGATGCGTGCCGCAGCCCGCGCCGAGACCGCGCCGTGCTTGCGCTCGAAGCGGACCTTGGAAAGTGCATCAGCTTGTTCATCGGTCAGCACGAGCAGTTTCCGCACGGTTGTCTTCCGGTGCTCTTGTTTGGGCTCGGCGTACAGCGCATGCCAGAGTTTGAAGAGCAGGGTGCCCTCCATGCCGCTGAGTTGCTGTGCCTCGGCTTCGATCTGTGGCCAGCAGGCATGTTCACCAAGGATCTTACGGAGCTTGGTGAGGGTGACATGGCCGGGAAGGTCAGCACGCAAACTGGTCTCCCACTCGCTCTTCTTGACTTTGATGGCTTTGAGGATACCCGCTTCGCTCACCTTTTCCTGCTCCAGCGTAAGGCACACCACGGCCAGGCGCTCGTCGCTAGTGAGCGGCCGTTCACGCATGTACTTGTCGCGCAGCACGATGTTGTTCACTTGCTGCCAGATGCGGAAGAGCTGGTAGCCCGGAGAGCTCACCGCCGCAACAGGTTTGCGCTCGAAGCGGCATTGGCCTTTGCTCTTTGCCTGCGACTTCAGCGGGCGCTGGTAGTAGATGACGTAGTCGCGCACGATGGTGCCCAGGTCCTTGTCGGCCCATTGCTGCCGTAGCCCGTGGTTGTTCGGGATGAGCGCCGCCAGGACCGTTTCGCGCACGGCAGGATACCGAAGCACGGCGTGTTCCTTGGCTTGCCTGGCCCAAATGGCATCGAACTCATCCTTGTAGCGTTCGCGCAGCACCACACGCTCACGGAAGCGCGGAGGTTGGCCCGGGTTGTCGAGCAATTCCTGATAGAAGTATTGTCCGGGGTGCTTGCCGCTCTCCGCCAGCTTCTCGTCCAGGGCGTCCTTGTTCTTCAGCCAATCACTCACGCTCACGCGGGAGAAGGTGATGGTGTCGCCTTTGCCCGTTCGCTTGGTCTTGATCTGGATGTACAGTTCCTGCCCAACGATCTCTTTGAAGCTGGACTGCATGGTGGTGCCCTCCGTTCCATCCGCGAGCCGGATGCGCAGGATCTCCTTCTTGCCCTTGGCATCTTCCACTTCACACGAGGCGATAGTGACTTGCTTCACCTCGATGTTCGTGTTGCTGTCCTTCTCCTCGGCATCCTTCTCCTTGCCCTGAAGCTCGTCCATCAGGTCGCCGATATCCTTGTAACCGCGTCGCTGATTCATGTGGTAGAGAACACGGCCGAGTTCAGGCAGCCCGATAGCATCTTTCACCGCTTGCGCACGGAGACCGTACAACTCCAGCGCCGTGAGCATGGGCGAATCCTTGGTCAAGGGTTCACCGAGCTTCTCCGGCCAAGCACCGATGAGCTTCAGCACCTTCACCAAGTTGGCTCGCCTCAGCTTGTACCGGTGGTTGTTGCGTCGCATGCTGCGGTAGCGCCTGCGGTCGGCATTGCGTGTTTGCGCCTTGCCTTGCTCGAAGTTCTTGGTGTCGTCGTTGCTGGGGATGATCCGTGACCCCATGCCATGGAGTTCCACGAGGTCATTGCCCCGCATGGTCACCACAGCCCAGCCTACGCTGTTGCTTCCGATATCCAGTCCAATGATCTTCTCTTGCTTGTCCATATTGGTATGATTGATGGGTGAGTCCGACCTCTCACAGTTGATTTGTCTATGCGGGCGGGCTTGAAAATAGCTTTCTGCGCTTACATTCGTGGCGACCTGAAGTCTTTCACAATAAGGATCATTCCGTTGTGAGAACTGGGCTAACAGGCCAACACCGCGGCCCGCCTTACGGCGGGTCGCGGTCTTTTTCAAGCATATGTGCTCAGGTCAAGAAGATCGGGTTTCCTTCCCCTCCACACCCAACCCGAACAGCGCGATATCATACTTCACGGGGTCCAGCGCATCGAATTCGCGCAGCGCGGCGGTGAGTTCCTCCACGGCCTTCCAGTCGTCCTGTTTTCGGGTGAGCAGCCCCAGTGCGCGGCCCATGCGACCGGTGTGCACATCCAGGGGCATCATCAGGTCGGCGGGTGCGATGCGCTTCCACAGGCCCAGGTCCACGCCGCGGTCGGCGGGGCGCACCATCCAGCGCAGGAACATGTTGATGCGCTTGGCGTTGCTGCCTTTGGCGGGATCGGCCACGTGCTTGCGTGTGCGCGGCTGGTGTTGGATCGCGAAGAAGCGTGCCTTGAAGCGGGCGATCGCGGCGGCCATTTCGCCCACCTGGCCATCCAGCAAGAAAGCGCCCTCCAGCCCGCCATGGTGCTGGTACAGATGCCGTAGCGCGCGGATGAAATGGCGCAGGTCCACCGGCTGGAAGGTGCGGTGGGTGAAGCGCTCCAGCGTGCGCAGCTCGGTGGGCGTGGCGTGCATCACAAAGTCGTGCGGGGCTTCATCCATCATGCGCGACAGACGTTGCGCATTGGCGATGATGGTCTTGCGCTGGCCCCAGGCGATGGTGGCCGTGAGGAAGCCGATGGTCTCCGCGTCCCCACGCTGGTTGAACGCGCGCGGCACCTGGATGGGATCGTCCGCCACGAACGCCGGCCGGGCGAAGCGTTCATAGGCCTCCTCCAGGATCTCCTTCGTGAACCGCCGGTCCTTCATGTCTGTTCCAAAGGTCGTCCGGATGACCGGGACAGTTTACCTTGTGTGGAACAACGCACCACCATGCGATCCATCACCGCCGCCACGCTGCTGCTGCCCTTCGTCCTGCCAGGTCAGGGTCTCATCTGTGACCCCTCGGGCAACCTGGTCGTTTTTTCCAATTACGATGGCGGCCGCGTGACCATCCATGTGGACCTCGATATTCCCGACCTGCGCATCGGCCTGCTCAGCTACGAGTATGCCGTGGTGGATGTGTCCGGCCCCTATGCGGGCAACGTGACGCACGTGTACTTCAGCGGTTTCAACGCCAACAACGACCATTGCGACCTGGGCCTGCCGATCGGGAACACGGTGCTGGGGGCGCCCAACGCGCAGGTGGAGTTCTTTTTCGCTCCACCGGCGGGACTCTACAACCCTTATGGCTATGGCGCCATGATCTGCTGCTACAGCTGCGATACCGGCAGCGACCAGGGCGGCTGCAACACACCGGACCAGGTGGTGGACCATTTCGTCGCGCTCAGCGGCGGTTCGCTGCGTTCGCACTTCACCCAGTACGCATGTTGGGAAGGGATGATCACCCTGTCGCAGGGCGGCAACTGCTGTCTTGGTGTGGTTCCCACGGCTGTGGAAGCGGTAGCGGAACCCGGGATCGAACTGTGGCCTTCGCCCGCGAACGACATGCTGTTCGTTTCGGCGGATGCGACCATGGGCTATCGCGCCTCCATCCACGATGTGATGGGCCGTCTTGTAGGCCTGCCAGCGGTGCTGGTGGGGGATCGCACGCCGATACCGGTGGGCGCATTGCCCGCTGGGACCTGGCTGCTGCGCTTGGAACGCGCGGGTGAGGTGGACTGGCGCCGCTTCCAGGTAGCGCGTTGAGGGCGTCTACCGCCCGCCGAAGTTGAACACCGGCATCTCCATCACGTCGTAGCCCTGGAGGCTGAAGACCTTGTCGTCCACCTTGCCCACGACGAGGTCGCGGGTGAGGATGCGCATCGTCTCACGTCCATCGGCGCTGGTGAATTCGCTTTCCATGGCGAAACCATTCACCCCGCCGGGTGCCGAGCGGGCCTGCGGCAGGCCGCCACCGCCGAAGGAGCGCATCATGTCCATGAAGGGCGCCTCCAGAGCTTCGGCCACCCAGCCGACCCAACGGCCGTCCTCGCTGGTCACCACATACTTGCGGCAGTTGTGTCCTTCGATGGTACGCGTCTCGTTGGTGCGTTCCACCTTGGGGGCTTTGCCATCCTCCTGGCTTTCGGCATCGTCGGGCATCGTGAGTTTCATCTTGCGCATCTTCATCGCGGTGCGCTTGCCCTTGTCGTCGGTCATCATGGTGTACTGCCACTTGCCCTTCAGGTCGGTGAGGATGCCCATTTCGCGCATGCCTTTTTCCTTCACCTCGGGCTTCATCAGCACCATGTCGGCCTTGCTGTGCAGTTCCATGGTATAGGGGCTGCCCTTTTCCTCCTTGCCGTCCTTCAGGCTGTGCATCACCATGCGGAAGCTGCCGATGAACCTGTTCGGCTCGTAAGGGTCCTTGTCTTCCACCATGTTCACCCCGCCCATGGCGCCCGGTGGCATGGCGGGCATGGTGCCGGGTTTCTGGGCTGACAACAGCAAAGGCGAGAGGAGGAGGGCGAAGGCGGAGAGGCGCAAGGAGGACATGGGGTAGTGGCTTTGGTACCGCAAGTTATCAAGTGACGATCACGCCATCGCGCATCACCAATCTGCGATCCGCCATGCCGGCGAGTTCTTCATTGTGCGTCACGATCACGAAGGTCTGGCCCATCTCGCGGCGCAGTTCGAAGAAGAGTTCGTGCAATTCGCGGGCATGCGCCGAATCGAGGTTGCCGCTCGGTTCATCGGCCAGCACCACGCCAGGTCCATTGAACAGCGCCCGGGCCACGGCCACGCGTTGCTGTTCGCCACCACTGAGCTGGCCGGGCTTGTGGTCCTTGCGCGGGAGCACGTTCAGCCGGTCCAGCAGTTCCGCGGCGCGTGGGGCGCAATCGGCCATGGCCTTGCCGGCGATGAGCCCGGGCATCATCACGTTCTCCAGTGCGGTGAACTCCGGCAGCAAGTGGTGGAACTGGAACACGAAGCCGATGTGCCTGTTGCGGAAGGCGGCGAGCGCGTTGGTGCCCAACCGATGCACCTCTTCACCGGCGATGTGCAGGCTGCCCGCGTCAGCGCGTTCCAGGGTGCCGATGATCTGCAGCAGGGTGGTCTTGCCAGCGCCGCTCGCACCCACGATGCTTACCACTTCGCCCCGGGCCACGGTCAGGTCCACGCCCTTCAGCACGGAGAGGTCTCCGAAACGCTTGTGGATGCCGAGGGCTTCGATCATGGAAGGCAAAGAAAGGACTCACTGGTCAGCTTCGCATTACCGTCCGAGGAAGTAGTGAGTGGAGAGTGCGGAGTGACGAGTGCGAGAAGTGCCCGGGCTTTTCTTTCAGCTTACACTTGTGGTCCGATCACCGTTCGCATGGGCATGCAGAGTTTCCGTGATTCGCTCGCCTGGCAGAAGGCCATGGAACTCTGTGAGGCTGTCGATGTCGCTCTGGAGGGGAACCGCAATTGGGGCTTTCGGGACCAGCTTTTCCGGGCCTCGCTCTCGATCTGCAACAACCTGGCAGAGGGCTTCGAGATGCCTTCCGACCGCCATCAATTGAGGTACCTCTGGATCGCGAAGGGTTCCTGCAATGAGGTGATCTCCATGTTGATCCTCACAGAACGCCGGGGCTACTTCCCACCGGACCAGACCGTACACATGCTTTCTTTGGCGGACGAGATCGGCCGATTGTTGCGCACCTACATCGATCGCAAGACGCCACGTTGGGGCAAGCTCCCCGGCGGACGAACGGTGCTGTTCATGTGGCTCTCGTTCACGACTTTGCAATTCCTCCGCTAAGGACCCTGTTCGGCCCCCCATACACCACACTCCCGACGCTACCCTCTCGACTCACCACACTCCCCACTCCCCACTCTTCACTCTTCACTCTTCACTCTTCACTCTTCACTCTTCACTCTTCACTCCCCACTCTCTCAGCATGAATCTCCACGAATACCAAGGCAAAAGCATCCTCGCCCAATATGGCGTCCGCATCCAACGTGGCTACGTGGCGTACAACGCCGACGAGGCCGTTGAACAAGCCAAGCGGCTTGGCCAGGAGACCGGCACCAAGTTCTGGGTGGTGAAAGCCCAGATCCACGCGGGCGGCCGCGGCAAGGGTGGTGGTGTGAAGCTGGCCAAGAGCATCGACGAGGTGCGCGAGAAGGCCGGGGCCATCATCGGCATGCAACTCATCACGCCGCAGACCCCGCCTTCCGGGAAGAAGGTGCACAAGGTGCTCATCGCCGAGGACATGTACGGCCCGGGCCCCAGCGAGCCGAAGGAGTTCTACATGAGCGTGCTGCTGGACCGCGCCTCGGGCCGCAACATCATCATGTACAGCACTGAGGGCGGCATGGACATCGAGGAGGTGGCCGAGCACACGCCGGAGAAGATCTTCAAGGAGACGGTGGACCCGCGCGTGGGCCTGCGTCCCTTCCAGTGCAACAAGATCGCGGTGAACCTGGGCCTCACCGGCACCGCGAAGAAGGAGATGGTGAAGTTCGTGGCCGCGCTCTATGCCGCGTACGAGGGCTGCGATGCCGCCATGTTCGAGATCAACCCCGTGCTGAAGACCAGCGACGACAAGATCGCCGCGGTTGACGCCAAGGTGCGCCTGGACGGCAACGGCCTCTTCCGCCATCCCGACTACAAGGAGATGCGCGACAAGACCGAGGAGGACCCCATCGAGGTGGAGGCTGGTGAAGCGGGCCTCAACTACGTGCGGTTGGATGGCAACGTGGGCTGCATGGTCAATGGTGCCGGCCTGGCCATGGCCACCATGGACATCATCAAGCTCAGCGGTGGCGAGCCAGCCAACTTCCTGGATGTGGGCGGTACGGCCGATGCCCAGCGCGTGGAGAAGGCCTTCCGCATCATCCTGAAAGACGAGCGCGTGAAGGCGATCCTGGTGAACATCTTCGGTGGCATCGTGCGCTGCGACCGCGTGGCGCAAGGCATCGTGGACGCCTACAAGAACATCGGAGACATTCCGGTGCCCATCATCGTGCGCCTGCAAGGCACCAACGCCATCGAGGCCAAGGAACTCATCGACAACAGCGGGCTGAAGGTGCTGAGCGCCGTGGCCCTGCAGGAAGCGGCGGACCGGGTGAAGGAGGTGCTGGCATAGGGTGGTGCGAGAGCCTTCGCAGCATGTGCATATGGATCTCCTTCTTCTACACGGCGCACTCGGTACCCGTGATCAGCTCGCGCCACTTTCCGCCGACCTGCCCGGCCTCGCATCACGCGCCATCGATCTGCGCGGCCACGGCCAGCGGTCCATCCCGCCTGGTGGTCTCACCTTCGAACATTTCGTGGAGGACATCTCCATCGCATTGGACGAAGCCGGCTGGCAGCAGGCCGACCTCCTCGGCTTCAGCATGGGCGGCTATGCGGCGCTGCTTTTCGCGAGCCGGTACCCGGAGCGTGTGCGCTCGGTGGTGACACTGGGCACCAAGCTCAACTGGGACCGCGAGGGCTTGGAACGCGAACGGCGCCTGTTGGACCCGGAGAAGATCCATGCGAAGGTGCCGCGCTTCGCCGAGATGCTGGCCGAACAACACGGCGCGGACCGCTGGGTAGATCTGGTGAAGGAGACGGCCTGCCTCATCACCGGGCTGCACGAGAAGCCGTTGCTGACACCGGTGGTGTTCGCCACCATCACCTGCCCGGTGCTGCTGTGCGTGGGCGACCGCGACCAGACCGCCGTGCCCGAGCACACCCTGCAGGCCGCGCGTCTGATGCCCAAGGCAGGCACACTCGTGCTGCCCAACACGCCGCATTCCTTCGAGGCGGTGGATCGCAAAGTATTGCTGCCGCACCTGCAGGCCTTCTGGGGCTCACTTCCGGCCTGATCGCCAGAACCGCCACCACCGCCGCTTTACCTCCTTCACCGCCGGTTCTTTCTTCAGTGATTCCTCATCGAGCTTTCGCATGGGGGGCGGCGCATGGTGTACATCGGGCCCTTCGTTGGGCCTCAGGGTGGTCCAGCCCTCGATGACCACGTGCACCTGCCGGTGTTCCTCACCCAGAATCTTCTCGTCGTTACGGATGCGCGCCACGGCCTTGTTGCGGTCGCCCAGCACCACCTGCACAATGCTCAGGTCCACCATGGTCTTCCAATCGGGCCAGGTCTCCCCCATGCTGATGGCGCCGATCCGGATGGTATCGCCAGGCGCCATGGTCCAGGTGCCACCTGGCATGGCTGGCGAGGGGGCCTTGGGCGTGGCCACCACACGCACAGCGGCGTTGGTGGGGTTCACCACGAAGAGTTCCGTTTGGAACATGCGCTGGCAGGTGATCACTTCCTGCCTGGGCTGCTCCTTGGGAAGAGGTACGTCAGCTGGAGGCCTGAGACGCTCCATTGGCCAGTCCATCCGCGGTATCGGCCCGTAGTTGTCGTGACCTTGCTCGTTGAAACCGGTCTTGTTCCCCTCCGCATCGAAGGTGGTGGTGCTCTTGTACCATTGGATGCCACCGTCAGGCGCATCGCTGGTCTCCACACGGCTTACGGCGCCGTTCGGGTGGTAATTGAAGCGCACCGAGGAATGACCGGCGAAGCGGCGGGTGTGGCCGTCGAAGATCACCTCCCCATTGCGCTTGTAGGCCCAACTGCGGCCCCAGCGACCGTCCTGGTCGGTCCACTCGCAGGTGCTGATGCCACCGGTCTTGAAGTGATGCAGGACCACTGTGCCGCTGTCGGTCCTCATCTCCTTGCGGCCGATCTGGGCCCAGGATCGACCCACGACCAGGGCGAGGATCAGGATGAAAGACAGGCGCATGGCCTGCCAAGGCCAAAGATCAGGCCAGCCCTTCGCATCTTCGCGATCCCCGGACCATTGCGCGGGGTGATCCCATGGCCAAGAAGAAGATCGAGAAGCTCCTCATCGCCAATCGCGGCGAGATCGCCCTGCGTGTGATGCGTTCCGCCCGCGAGATGGGCATCCATACCGTGGCCGTGTATTCCGAGGCCGACCGCAATGCCCCTTTCGTGCGCTTCGCCGACGAGGCCGTGTGCATAGGTCCGCCACCCAGCAAGGAGAGCTACCTGGTGATCGACAAGCTCATCCAGGTCTGCAAGGACCTGAAGGTGGATGCCGTACACCCCGGTTACGGTTTCCTGAGTGAGAACGGTGAGTTCGCCATGGCGTTGGAAAAAGCGGGCGTGGTCTTCGTGGGACCCTCACCCAAGGCGATGAAGGTGATGGGCGACAAGCTCGCCGCCAAGGAGGCGGTGAAGGCTTTCGATGTTCCGCTGGTGCCTGGAACGGAAGGCGCAGTCAGTGGGCTGAAGGAAGCGATCGCCGTGGCCAAGACCATCAAGTTCCCCATCCTGATCAAGGCCGCGGCGGGTGGCGGTGGCAAGGGCATGCGCATCGTGGAGGAGGAGGCCGGCCTGCAGGAAGGTCTGGAACGCGCCATCAGCGAGGCCACCAACGCCTTTGGCGACGGCAGCGTGTTCATCGAGAAGTACGTCGCCGGTCCACGTCACATCGAAGTGCAGATCATGGCCGACAAGCACGGCAACATCTGTTACCTCTTCGAGCGCGAATGCAGCATCCAACGCCGCCACCAGAAAGTGGTGGAGGAGGCGCCCAGTGCGGTGCTCACCACGGCGTTGCGCAAGCGCATGGGCGAGGCGGCGGTGGCCGTGGCCCGCAGTGTGGATTACGTGGGCGCGGGAACCGTGGAGTTCCTCCTCGACGAGAACAGCGATTTCTATTTCATGGAGATGAATACCCGCCTGCAGGTGGAACACCCCGTGACCGAGATGATCACCGGACTCGACCTGGTGAAGCTGCAGATCCGTGTGGCGGAAGGGGAGAAGCTGCCCTTCAAGCAGGAGGACCTGGAGATCCAGGGACATGCCATCGAGGTGCGCGTCTACGCCGAGGACCCCGCGAACAATTTCCTGCCGGACATCGGCCGGCTTCATGCCTACCGGCCACCACAAGGGCTGGGGGTGCGCGTGGACGACGGTTTCGAGGAGGGCATGGACGTACCCATCCACTACGACCCCATGATCGCCAAGCTCATCACCCACGGCGCCACGCGCCAGGAGGCCATCGCCCGCATGGAGCGGGCCATCGACGACTATGTGATCAGTGGCATCGAGACCACACTGGGCTTCTGCCGCTACGTGATGGGCCATGAGGCCTTCCGTAGTGGGAAGTACGACACCCATTTCGTGCGCGACCACTTCACCCCGGAGCGGCTGCTTGGCTCGGACCCGGCCGGGATGCGGGCGGCGGCCCTGGTGGCGGCCATTCGCGGGGAGGATACCCGGAGCATGGCCCCCGCCGAGGCTGCGGGCAGGTCGTCTTCCGCCTGGAAACTGAAGCGACGTTGAAGCGTAGAACGGATCCGTGGCACGCCGGTGGTGGTGGTAACTTCACACCCGGCCACGCTCTGATGTCTTCTTCCCAGCGTTCCCTCCTCGCCTTGGCCGCCATGTTGGCGATGGGCGCAGCCATGGGTCAGCAGGCCGGCCAGGGCTATCTGGTCTTCGCCCAGGTGGTGGACGGAGACACGGTGCCCATCATCCACCTCCCGGAGACCGTGGTGCATGGGCGTTGGCGGCCGCGCGATCAACGGGAGGCGGCGCGCTACGACAAGCTCACCCGCAATGTGATCAAGGTCTATCCTTATGCACGGATCACGCGTGAATTGCTGCAGGAATATGAGCACGATCTCGCACGGATCGAGCGTGAAGGCGATCAGGAACTGTACGTGAAGCTGGCGGAAGCCGAGCTGCGTGCCGAGTTCGAAGCCGAGGTGAAGGACCTGACCATGAGCCAGGGCCGCGTGCTGGTGAAGCTGATCGACCGCGAGACCGGGCGCACTTCCTACACGCTGGTAAAGGAGTTGCGTGGTGGATTCCAGGCCTTCGTCTGGCAGGGCATGGCACGCCTGTTCGGCCACGACCTCAAGAGCACCTACGATGCCCATGGTGAGGACAAGATGGTCGAAGTGATCGTCAGGCGGATCGAAGCGGGTGAGCTGCCCGTGGCCATGCGTGCGGCCCGCACCGACAGGGCCCAGGCACGTCTGGAGAAGCGCAAGGCGCGCCTCTACCGCAAATACGGGCTGACCGAGAAAGGCGATTCGTGATCCGCGCCCTCAGCGCTGGACCACCAGGGTGTGCTCGTATGTGCCACCACGTCCGTTCTGGAATCGCATGACGTATCGCCCCATGGCCAGGCCCGAGACATCGAGCCTGCCCTCGCCCACGATCCCGGCATCACGGATCACCCGGCCATTCGCATCCAGGATGGAAAGCATCGCACCTTCGGGCAGACCTTCAATGAAGACCACCCCGGCCGAGGGGTTGGGGAAAACGCGAAGCCTTGCGAACGCCTGCGAGAGGATCCCGGTAAGATCGTCTATGACGACCTCGAACACTTCCATGCAGCCATTGGCGTCGGTCACCACCAGTTCATAGGTGCCGCTGGTCAACCCATCGGTGAACAAGCCGATGGGCGATCCATTCAGCGTTATCGTGTAGGGCGTGGTGCCGCCGAAGACCACCACTTGCAGGGTACCGTCCTGGCCTGCCATTTCCGGGGTGGCGGACCATTGCACGAACAGGGGCGCGGGGTCTTCCAGGATGGCCTGTCCATTTGCCGAGCAGCCGTTGGTGTCGGTGAAGATGAAGGTGTAGTTGCCCGCTGGCAGATCGGTGAGCAAGGCCCCTTGTGCGCCATGGCCCCAGACCACTTCCAAGGCGGGGATCCCCACCAGATTCACCACCTCGATGACGCCATCCGACGAACCTGTGCAGGAAGGCATCGTCACATCGGGTGCCGGAACAGGCAAGGGATGCACCACCACGGTCACCTGCGCACTTTGTGCCGAGATGCCGAACGGGTTCTGCACGGTGACACTGAAGATGCCGCTCGCGGAAACGGTGAGGTAGCGTTCCGTATGGCCGTTGCTCCAGAGATAGCTGTGGTGGTCGCCGGCGTCCAAGGTCACCGACCCGCCCTGACAGAAGGCGAGAGGCCCTGACGGGGCGATCGTGGCGGTGTACGTCTCACCCTCGGTGAGATGATGGTGCGCGTTGATCGGCAGGTCGTAGTACGTGTCCACATGGCCGCTGAGGTACTCCACTTCAACGGAATCGATCCCCAGGGCCTGGCCCAGCCCGAAGATGTGATGCTGGGAATTCTGCCCCACGAAGTTCTGGCCGCAGAAGGTGTATTCGGTCTGGCACATGCCATTGGCGAATACCCTGATCCAACTGCTGATGGCCATGCGGTTGGAAATGGTGCCGCGCAGGGTGAGCTTGATATGGTTGTTGGATCCACCCGAGTTCTTCCACACGAAAGGCGGGTAGGGGTTCTGCCCCTGCACGGCGATGTCGTAGGAGCCGTCGTTGTCCACATCGCCGCGGGCCACACCGAAGCTCTGGGCCACATGGTCGCTCAGGAAGATATCCCCGGCGTCCTCGAAGTGCGTGCCACCCAGGTTGCGCTTGAATTGGTTCGCGGTCACCGGGCCCATGGGCCTGCCGGTCGCCATGTAGAGGTCCTGCCAACCGTTGTTGTCGTGATCCACCCACAGGCCTCCCCAGCCCCAGTCGTAGATGTCGGTGCCATACTGCTCGGTGGATTCCGTGAAGGTGCCGTCACCGTTGTTCACCAACAGCCGGGAAGGTTTGTCCGCGATGCCCGTGTTGGAGAAGAAGATGTCCAGGTCGCCGTCGTTGTCGAAGTCGCCCACCGTGGCGGTCATCGGGTCCTGGAAGGCGAAGCCGATGCCGGCCTGGACGGAGACATCGGTGAAGGTGCCGTCGCCATTGTTGCGGTAAAGACTGTTGGCGTAGAGCCGGTCGTTGATGATGAACAGGTCGGGCCAGCCGTCCTGGTCGTAGTCCATCCAAACGGATTGGAAGGAAAGGCGCACCCCATCCCCAACACCCGCCTGCACCGTCACATCGGTGAAGGTGCCATTGCCGTTGTTGCGATAGAGTTTGTTCAGGAAGGAGTAGGTGCCCGGGTCACCGGACAACTGGTACTTGCACACATAGAGGTCCAGGTCGCCATCCCGGTCGTAATCCCCCCAGGAAGCGCCGTAGGTGGTGGAGACGTACTGGAAGATACCTGAAGTGGCGGAGACGTCGATGAAGTTGAAGTCACCCACATTACGGTAGAGCCTGTAGGTACCATTGTAGGTGGTGATGAAGAGGTCAAGGTCATCGTCCTCATCATAGTCCACCCACAGCACATGTTTGGTCTCTCCAGGACCGGGGATGAACGATGGCAGGCGCTGGAAGGTGCCGCCGAGGTTCCTGTAAAAGGCGATGCTGTCCCCGCTCACCGCGAAGGTGAGATCGTCCCAGCCATCCTCATCGAAATCGTAGAACGAAACGCCGTTCCCGAAGTCGTCGCTGTTCACCAGGATGTCGATGCCTTCCTGCGGCGCGATGTTGATGTAGGTCTGCGCCTGCGATCCACCAAAGGCAAGGATCGCCAAAAGCATGGTCGTCACGCTGATCGTCGCGACCGTTGGACCTGTGAGCATGGGGCAACGGGTGTCGATGAGGGGAGCGCGGCACAGGGATGCGCCGCGCTCCCATGGTCATCGGGTCAAGGACTCAGTGGCCTTGGATGGCGAGTTTCATGCTGTGCATTCGACCGCCTTGGTCCAGGCGCACCTGGTACATGCCGCTCGCCATGGCCGGCAGGTCGAGCGTATTGATGCCCTTGGCCAGCATGCCGGGGTAGCTGCGGTGCACCAATGCACCGTGCATGTCCAGGATGTCCATGGCCACGTCAGGCATATCCGATCGTGCCATGATCCGCAGGGGCTCCCCGGCCAGGATGGGGTTGGGGAACAGGACGAAACCAGCGTCGCCGGCCACTTCATCCATGCCCACCAATTGCAGGTCGATGGTGAAGAAGCCGATGTTCACCAGCTGCTGCATGGGGTTCAGCGCCAGGTCGCGTGCCAGGGAAACCGTCACATCGATGGGGCCGATGTTGGCCTCCATGGCGGCCACGTCATAAGCGCTCCGGTAGGTGAAGGCATTGATCCAGGCCGATGCACCGGCGTTGGGGGTGAGGATGCCATCCAACGTTTCCGAGAAGGTCAAGGTGGGCGCGCTGCCCGCTTCCATGACCTCATCGAACATGGAGAGCACCATGAATCCAGCCGGGCCAGTGTTCGCGTTGTCCACCGTATAGGTGTTGGCGGTGAGCATGACCAGCTGTGGATTGCGCGTATCCAGACTGAACACGTTCGTGCCCGTGTAGGCCACCTGGTTGTTGCCCGAGAGGTCCTGGGCGAAGTTCACCGTCAACCCGATGCTTGCCACCTCCACATTCTGGTCGGTCACGTTGAAGACCGCACGGAAGGTGGTAGCATTCTGCCAGGTGCTCTGTGCCAGATTGTTGGTGAAGGTGGACCCCATGCCGGTACCATTGAGCTGTATCAATGCGGGTTGGGCGGTGTTCATGGCTTCCGGGAAGGTGATGTCCACGTGGAAACCACCGGTGCCCACTTGCGCATCGGCCACCACGGGCACAGCGGGCATGGTGGTCTGGACCTCCGGCCGTTTGGTGTCGATGGTGAACAAGGAGCCCAGCAGGTTGGCGGTCGGCGCATTGCCAGCGGCATCCGTGAAGTTGAGGAGCTGCGGCGTGATGTTGAAGAACTCCTCGTTGCCGTTGAGCAGCGTGTAGGACTTGCGGTAGCTGGTGGCGCTCAGCCACATGCTGTTGAGTGGCTCCGCCACCAGAGAGGTGCCCAAGGGGTTCTCGCCGGGGAAGCTGAAGTCCGGCGATAGGCCGGTATCCATCGCTTCATCGAACTCCACGGTGAGCTGCAGGGCCGCATTGCCCACATGGGCCAGCGCCAGTGTGGCGTTGTTGACCGTGGCGCTGCTCAACACCGGGTTGCGCGTGTCGATGGCCAGGATGAACACCGCATCATGCACGCTCTGGTCATTGCCCGCCTCGTCAAGCACATCGGACACCTCCAACTCCACCACTTCGATCTCCACACCGGCGTCGCTCAGGTCGAAACGCGCACGATACTGTTGGGCGCTCAGCCACTGGCTGCCAGCGGCGTTCAACGCCATGGACGAGGATGGGTCGCCGGAGCCGCCCAACGTGATGGTAGGTGGCGTATTGGTGTCGCAGGGTTCATTGAAGGAGATCAGCACTTCCAGTTGTCCACCATTGGCCACGGCATCGTTCATCAGACCCACAGGGCTGGCCACGAGTGTGACATTGGGCCGGTCGGTGTCGATCACGAAGGGTTGGGCCACCAGGAACACGTCCTGGTCCATGCCGTTGGTGCCACGGGCCTGGTCCACCCGCATGTAGATGTTGGGCAGGCGCAGTTCGGATGGAAGCACCTGGAGCACCATCACATAGTTGTATTCATCCGTCCAGGCCTCGGTCACCACCGAAGCGGCTTCGAGCAAGGGGTCCTCCACCAGGAAATCCACCTCGGGGGCCACGGTCTGGTCCATGGGCCGGTCGTAGGTGATGGTCACCGCGAAAGTGCTGCCGATGTCAGCGATGTTGACCACTTCGTCCGAGGAGCTTACATCCACCACCAAGGGGCGTTGTGAGTTGAACAGGCTGTTTCCAAGCTCCACAGCGTCCGCGCCGACGATCTTGCCGATGTGGCGGCCGGCGATGTCGTCCATGGGCGGGTGTATGCCGCCCCAGATGCGCGAGAGGCTGCACTGGTCGGAGGCATCACGGTAGGTGGCCCACTGCAGGTAGACATCCTCACTGGGGCCGATCTCGAATTCCAGGAAGTTGTTCTGCTGGCATTGCACCACACGCATGCCACCGGGGAAGAAGAGGTCGCCTGTGATCATTTCCATCACCTGCGCGGCGGTGCTCGAGTAGGTGGAGTGGCCGCTGATGTAACCGGCGAATGGCGGGGTCACGAACCAGGGACGCTGGTAGGGCCACCAGTTCTCGGCCAGGATCCATCCAACCCCGGCGTAATCCTCTTCCGCGTCCTCGATGTAGGGTGGGCCCATCCAGGTGTGCAGTTTCACTTTGCCCACATGCTCATCGTTCTCACCGGCGAGCGGATCGCCGGCTTCCACCAGTTCCATGTGCCCGGGAATGAGTGGAAGACCGGCGGGATGGAAGTTGGGACCATCGGGATCGCTGCATTGGCCGCGCTCGGCCATGTAACGGATGGCGGAGACGGGGCGAACGTAATCGTACCAGCCTTTGATGCTCCAGGCCGCGGTGGCCGCGTCATGTTGGGATCCACCCATCACGAAGTGGGCCTTCACGTCGTATTCGAGGTCGTTGAGGATCTCACCCTGCCCCATCCAGCGGCGCTCGAACATGGGGTGGTCCATGGCGTCATGCATGATCTTGAACCAGTGCCCGGGCGGGGTCACGGAAGCCGGTCCGTCCGCCCAGTACTCGGCCAGGATCCTGGCGTAGTCGCCGCGCTTCACGATCTGTGGCTCATAGGGAAGGCCCGTGGCCGGATTCAAAGCGTGGCCGGGGCTGGGCACGCCACCGCCGAAGTAGTCATAGAAGTCGCGATAGGCATCGTAGTCATGCACATCGGGGTAGCCCGGCAGGTTGCCGATGCTGGCCGGTGAGACATCCCACATCACGTCATCATCGGGATCCAAATGGGATTGCCACACCGAGACAAGTGTGAAATTCCATTTCCAGAAGGACTCCAGACCACTGGGGTCGTCCACATCCAGCATGGCGGGTGTGCCGGGGTCGTGATAGACCGGGTAGGGGAAGCCATCGCGCTCGTACATGGTCATGTCCTCCGCTTTCAGGGCGAAAGGCAGGGTCAAGCCCCAATTGTGGCCGATGGCGTTGGGTGTTCCGGAAACCGGGTTGCCGGCCTGGTCAATCGCGTTGGTCAGCGTGATCTGCTGCCAGTTGTTGGGGTGGATCATGTTCGGGTTGCCCGGCAGTTCCACCTCGATGGGCGGGTTGATCGGTGTGTAGTTGAGGTTGGCGTAGTTGTTCGCCTGGTTGCAGCCATCGGTGAAGCCGAAGGCCACGTACTGCTGGGCCACATAATTGCCCAGTTCCGCCCCACCGCCGTTGATATAGTCGGTGGAAGTGTTCGAGACATCGTACCCGAAGGAGGCCATCAGGTCGTTGATGTTCTGCATGGTCACGGCCACACCGGGTGAACTGGCGAACCTTTGGCTGATCATACGGTACATGGTGTAGCTGATCGCCATGTGGCGCGCCGCTTCGACCTCCTCCGCCGTGGCGGGAATGGGCACGCCATTGAAGGGACAATCATAAACGCCACGTACACGGCCCAGGAGGAAGGGCTCGTGGGTGGGGTCGTACGCGGCCCACGCATCGTACATCGCCGCCGAGGTGGTGTACAGGTTGCGGGCATGGATGGGCGGTCGCGCGAAATCGCGGGAAATGGCGCCCAGCAACTGGTCGTTCCATTTCCGGACGATGGAATGTTCCTGGGCCACCGAAGGGCCGAGGGGAAGCAGGATCGCCAGCAGTGGCCGGGCAAGCTTCAAGGGTAGGCTTCGGTTCATTTGCGATAGGGGGTTTGGGGTTCTGGGGATAGGGGGGTGCGCTCTTTGCACGACCGTTTCGACCATGCATCAAGGGTGCACCAAGGGCGCTCTCAGGGAAACCGCATTGAAAATAGGCTGCGCTCCCGGGGGCATACAACACCCCGGGCTTGAAAATTCATTCCCCATGGAGAATGGTCCGAATGCGTTGTGGGCAGCGAACATGGGCATGTTCGAGGTGTACGATCCGTTACGCGCTGATGGTGAAGCTCCCTGCCCGGACCCCACCCACGTCCATCTGGATAGATAGACGCGATCGGCGCTTGTGGTTGCCACCTACATTCGCACAATACCTCTTTACATGATGCGCACTGCCAACATTTCCCGGATCCTATTGGCCGGCACCCTGCTGCTGGCCCTTGGCTGCAAGAAGAAGGACGACGCCACGCCACCCGCTCCTCCCACAGGAGGCGGTGGTGGGGGAGGATCCAGCTGCGAGGCGCAATGGCTTCCCGTGGTGATGTGCCATGGCGCACTGGCCTCCGGCGATACCTGGGCGGGCCAGGCCAAGCGCATGGTGCAGAACGGCTACTGCACCGACCGCATCTTCGTGCACGACCGCAATACGGTCGGAGGAAGCGGTCATGTGGCCCTGTTGGATGCTTTCATAGACCAGGTTCTGGCACAAACCGGTGCTGCACAAGTGGAATTGGTGGGCCATAGTGCAGGTGGCGGCCTGGGCTACGATTATCTGGCGGATGCTGGCCGGGCGGCCAAGGTGGCCCATTATGTCCACATCGGCAGTTCGGCGGCCGCCGGACCGGCTGGCCCGGGTGGCAACGTGCCCACACTCAACATCTGGTCGCCTGATGACGCCATCGCTTCCGGCGGGAACATCAATGGGGCGGTGAACGTGCAACTCCCCGGCCAGGACCACTATCAAGTGGCCACCAGTGCTGAAGCGTTCGCGGCCATGTTCGCGTTCTTCAGGGGTCAAGCTCCCGCCACCACGGACCTCGTGGCTGACGGCGCACGAACCGTGGCGGGCAGGGCCGTCACTTTCGGCGAGAATGAGCCGATCTCCGGAGCACCGGTTCTTGTCTTCAAGACCGACCCCGCCACGGGGATGCGCCTGAGCAATGAGCCAGCTCATTCCTTCACGACGAGCACCACCGGGCATTGGGGACCTTTCTCCGCCGAAGCGAACACATGGTACGAGTTCGAGATCACACCGCCGGGTGGCCGCCGCATCCATTACTACCGCGAACCCTTCATCGCCTCGGACCGGCTGGTGTACCTGCGCACCATGCCGCCGCCCACTTCGTTGGCGGGCATCCTGCTTTCTTCACTGCCCACCGACGACGCCCAGGGCGTGCTCACCGTGTTCACCGCCAGCCAGGCGGTGGAGGCGGGCCGCGACGACCTCACGGCCAACGGGACCTACCTCGCCACACCGACTTTCGCCCCCGCCTCGAATTGCACCATCGCCTGGTTCCTCTATGATGCGAACAACAATGGGCAGAGCGAGGGGACGGCGGCGGGCCTTTTCGGGTCGTTCCCCTTCCTCAGCGGCGTGGACCTTTTCTTCGTTCCCGGTGGTGCCGCCGAGGTGACCCTGAACGGCCGGACCATGCGGGCGCGCAACTGGCCCTCCGCCAGCGAAGGCATCACCGTGCTGGTGTTCGATTAGGCGCTGGCCAGGTCCAGGCGCATCACGTGGTCGTCCATCACGTGGCCAAGGCCAATGTCGATCACCTCGTTGCGCTCGATGTGGAATCCTTGGCGTGCGTAGAAGTGGCGCGCTGGGTTGAAGCGGTTCACGTTCAGTTCCACGGCTTCGTCCGCGGCTTCCCTCGCAGCGGCGACCACCGCGTTCAGCAAGGCCATCCCAACGCCGGTACCTTGCTTTCCGGGCAGCACATACAGCTTGTGCAATCTGGTGGTGCGCACGCCATCGTGATGGTGTGTGAACCCAGCGAAGCCCACCTCACCATCGCGCATGCCGGCCAGCAGGAACCGATCGCCTCTGGCGAACTGCGCGCGCAAGGCGGCCACGCTGTACATCAGTTCCAGCATGTAGGCCAATTGTTCCGCGGACAGTATATCGCGGTAGGCCACAGGCCAGGTGCGCAACGCGATATCGCGGATCACAGGGATATCCGCTACCCCGGCTTCGCGGAGCAGCACTTCCTGAGGCATGCGTTTCAACGCTGGAATGCCGGAGCCACCACCAGGTCCTTGCTCCCCGGGGTGTACTTGTAGAAGCCTTCGCCGCTCTTCACGCCCAGTTTGCCAGCGGTCACCATCTGCACCAGCAGGGGGCAGGGCGCGTACTTGGTGTCACCCAGCCCTTCGTGCAGCACTTTCAGGATCGCATGGCAGGTGTCCAGGCCGATGAAGTCCGCCAATTGCAGCGGCCCCATGGGATGTGCCATGCCCAGCTTCATGATGGTGTCGATCTCGGCCACACCGCCCACGCCTTGCCAGAGAGTCTGGATGGCCTCGTTGATCATGGGCATGAGGATGCGGTTGGCCACGAAACCCGCATAGTCGTTCACGGTCACGGGCACCTTGCCGATCGCCGTGCTCAGGTCCACCACGGTCCTGGTCACGTCGTCCGTGGTGTCGTAGCCGCGGATCACTTCCACGAGCTTCATCACCGGCACGGGGTTCATGAAGTGCATGCCGATGACCTGCCCGGGGCGCTTGGTGGCTGAGGCGATACGCGTGATGCTGATGGACGAGGTGTTCGTGGCGAGGATGCAACCCGCCGGTGCGCTCGCATCAAGGTCATGGAAGATGCGGAGCTTCAGGTCGATGTTCTCGGTGGCCGCTTCCACCACCAGTTCGGCGTCCTTCACCCCGGCCTTCATGTCCGTGTTGGTGGCGATGCGCCCCAAGGATTCCTTCTTCTGCTCTTCGGTGAGGCCACCCTTGGCCACCTGGCGGTCCATGTTCCTGGCGATGTTGGCCAGGGCCTTGTCCAGGTTGGCCTGGGCGATGTCGATGAGCGTGACGCCATGACCACTCTGGGCAAAGACGTGGGCGATGCCATTGCCCATCTGGCCGGCACCGATGACGGAGATCTTCATGTTAGGGAACGTATTTGGCGCGGCAATGTAGTGGCGCAGGATCTTGCGCCACTATTTGCCGTCGCCCTTGAGGATGATGAGCACGGTGTAGGCCAGGATCTTCAGGTCCACGGCCAGGCTCATGTTCTCGATGTACAGGATGTCGTACTTCAGGCGGCGCACCATCTGGTCCACGTTCTCGGCATAGCCGAACTTCACCTGCCCCCAACTGGTTATGCCGGGCCGCACCTTATGCAGGTGGTGGTAGTGGGCGGCCACTTCCGATATGGCATCGATGAAGTGCTGGCGCTCGGGCCTTGGCCCCACGAGGCTCATTTCACCCTTGAGCACGTTCCAGAATTGCGGCAGTTCGTCCATGCGCGTGCGGCGCAACCAGCGGCCGAAGGGGGTGATGCGTGGATCGTGGGTGCTGCTCAATTGGGGGCCGTCCTTCTCGGCGTCGTGCACCATGCTGCGGAACTTCACGATCATGAAGGGCCGCCCGTGTTTGCCGATGCGCTCCTGGCGGAAGAAGATCGGACCGGGGCCCGACAATCTCACCAGGATGGCGATCCCCAGGAAGACCGGTGCGAGCAATAGCAAGGCCAGCGAGCTCACGGCGATGTCGACCAGCCGCTTCAAGCTGAATTGCCAGGCGGGCATGATCTCGGGGTTCACCTCGATCAGCGGTGTGCCGAATATGCTGGTCATCTTCACCGAGCCCGAGAGTATGTCGTACATGTCCGGTATGATCTTCACCCGCACCGTATTGCCCTCCAATTCGCTCATGATGCGGCTGATGTGCTCGTGCTCACCGGAGTCCACCGCCACGATGACCTCCTCCACCTGGTGGCGTTCGATGATCCCCCTCAATTCATTCCATTTGCCCAGCCTGGCCAGGCCTTTCGCGGCCAGCAGTTGATCGCCACCGTTCACATTGACGAAACCGATGAAGCGGTTGCCGGGCGATTTGGGCATGGCCTCGATCTCCTCGAAAGTGGCCAGCGCGCGCTCGTTGCCACCCACGATCACGGTGTTGAAGCCGATCTTCCGCTGGTGGACACGATTCACCGTTTGGCTGGTGAGCACGAAGCGCGGCAGGAGGGTGCAGGCGAACTGGATGAGGAACAGCGCAAGGATGGACTGGATGTAATACCGCGGTGTGGCCACCACATCGTCCAGCAGCAGGGAGAAGAAGATCAACACGGTGCCGATCAACGTGATCAGCAGGGTCTGTCCCAATTCCTTGGTGCGGTAGCGGCGGAAGACGTCGCTGTATCCACCGATGGCCGTGTAGAGGCCGAACCAGAACAGCGGAACGAACGCAAGTCCCTTGAAGAAGTTGGCGTCGTACTCGATGGGCACCGGCATGCCGAACTTGATCGGCTCCAAATAGGTCTTGCGGTAGGTGTAGAAGAGCGCCCATGCGACCGCTGAACCGAGCAGATCGCTCAGCACGTACTTGGCCACCTGTGCGCGCTTGCTGTTCATGGGGTCAGACGCACCAGTTTCACGTTGTCCAGATAGACGTGGCCATGCCCCATATCCGACGGCAGGGAGGCTTCGAAATAGATGTCGCGTTCGGTCACACCCTGGTTGAAGACGGGGGACAGGTCGATGTACATCTTGTTCCATGCCGTCTGGCCATCGGGCCGCGTGGTGGGTACCACATAGACATAGGGCAGGGATACGGGCTGGCCACCCGAGTTGAACAACACGCCCACCGTGAAAGTGATATCGTTGCGGTAGTCCATTTCCAGGAACACCGGACCGCCGGGCACCTGGAAGTCCTCGTCCGTGTATATCCTGATGTAGCGGTGGTCGGCGTCGAGGATGAAGCCGCCGCATGGCGAGTTGTTCAGGACCACCTCCGGATACTGTGCGGGGGTGAAACGCAACAAAGTGGTGTCGCTGGCCTCGGATGTGATGAAGGCCGAACCAGGTTCCTCGAAGGCCTCGATCCAGAAGCCGGCCTGCGATATGTAGTTGACGGTGGGTTGCACGGCGGTGACCTCCCGAAGGGAAAACTCCACATGGCTGGTCCAGGATGAATAGAAGGGGTAGCGCAGGCGATCGTCGAACATGCCGTTGCGCTTGATGCCGGGCGTGACACGTATCGTGGAGGCCCCGTCGCGCAGCACAGGCACCCTGGCCGGCAGTTCCCACACGCCGATCAATTCCTCATCCGCGAAGACCCAAGCGTCGGTGATCTTGCTGGTGGCGCTGCCCTGCTGTCCGGTGGTGGTCAGCGATACGCTCGGAATGTCCAGGTAGGAGGGCACCTTGTCGCCTTTGTTACAGGCGAGCAGTGCAAAGAATGCCAGGGGCAGCAGGGGTAGGGGTCGGGTCATCCTCCTTTCGGGCGGGCAACGCATGGAAGCGGTCGATCAGTATGCGGGCCCTCCAGTTGGCTGGTCCAGACAGGCCAGGACCTTCAGCGCCACCTCCAAGGCCGCCGCGCCATCGGCGGCGGTCACCGGGGGCTCATGGCCGCTGCGAACACTGCGGGCAAAGGCCTGCAGTTCGTCCCGGATGGCGTTCGTGGCGGGCACCTCTGGTCTTTCGAAGGAGATCTCCCTTCGTCCTTTGCCCTGTCCCAGATCCACCGTGATGGCGAAGGGGTCCGGCTCCCCTTCAAGGGTTCGCATGCGCACGATCTCGGTGCGTTTCTCCAGCATGTCCACCGAGATATACGCGTCGCGTTGGAAGAATCGCGACTTGCGCATGTTCTTCAGGCTGATCCTGCTGGCCGTGAGGTTGGCCACGCATCCATTGGAAAAGACGATGCGCGCGTTGGCGATGTCCGGCGTATCGCTCACCACGGCCACGCCACTGGCGATGACATCCTTCACAGGATGCCCCACCGTGTGCAGCACGATGTCGATATCGTGGATCATGAGATCGAGCACCACACTCACATCGGTCCCCCGCGGGTTGAATTGCGCCAGTCTGTGCGTCTCGATGAACATCGGGTCCTTCAAGTGGGGCCGGGCCGCGGTAAATGCCGGATTGAAGCGTTCCACATGGCCCACCTGGACGATAACGCCTGCCTTGCGCGCGCGATCCATAATGTCCCTGGCCTCTGCCATGTCGGTGGAGAGGGGCTTCTCAATGAAGACATGCCGGCCGGCCTCCATGGCCTGCAAGGCGAGCGCATGGTGTGTGGTGGTCGGGGTCACGATGTCCACCGCCTCGCAGGTCCCGATCAGGCTCGCCACATCCGGGTAGGCCATCACCTCGAACTCGGCGGTGATGGCCGCGCGACGTTCGGCATCGGTATCGTGGAATCCGACGAGTTCCACACCTTCGGCTTGCAGCGCCTGCTGGATGTGGATGCGTCCCAGATGTCCCGCACCCATCACACCAAGCTTGACCGGGTTGTTCATGTTGAGTATGGTGATGCCGAAGCCTTTCCGAGCAGTGCCCCGAAGCGGGCCGCCAAAAGTAGTCGCCGCGCGCCGGCGGGCAGGGCGATTAGCTTTGCCACCGCAAGGAAGCGATGGAGGACGGATACCGGCACAAGGGCCTGCGCAAGAAGCTGGTGGCCGATCTGGCCCGGAAGGGGATCACCGATGCCCGCGTGCTCGCCGCGCTGGAGCAGGTGCCCCGCCATCTGTTCATTGATGATACGGCCTTCCTGGAAATGGCCTATGTCGATTCGGCCTTTCCCATCGGTTGCGGGCAAACCATCTCACAACCATGGACCGTGGCCATGCAGAGTCAGCTCCTCACCGTATCTCCCGGCATGCGCGTACTGGAGATCGGCACTGGCAGCGGCTACCAGACCGCCGTGCTGGCCGCCATGGGCGCCAAGGTCTTCTCCATCGAACGGCACAAACCCCTGTACCTGGCCACCAAGGACCGCCTCAAGCGCCTGGGGGTGAAGGCCTTCCTTTACCATGGCGACGGTTTCCAAGGGCTGCCCCGGGAAGCCCCTTTCGACAGGATCCTTGTCACCTGTGGCGCACCCTTCATACCGGAGGCCTTGAAAGGCCAGCTGAAAGTGGGGGGCATCATGGTGGTGCCTGTGGGCGCCGGTGCGGAGCAGACCATGCTGCGCTTGGTGCGCCGCGGCCCGGAGGACCATGTCCAGACCGAACACGGGCGCTTCAGGTTCGTGCCCATGTTGGAACATCGTGAAGGTTGACTTGCTCGTTGAACGGACTTTTCTATTTTTGCCCCGGCTTTTGGCGGACGAATGCCTCTCTGGGATCGACGAATGGGCAGCTACGATGCCACTCCGAACATCCAACTGTTGAAATCACAGGATACGCTCACCAAGGCTTGAACCGAGAGGGGCTACTTTTGGACGCCAAGAGCCTTCGCGATCAAACCGAAAGCACGCAAACCAAAAACGTTCGTCATGAAGAAGACTGTACTTTTCGCTGCAGCGATCGTCGCCGCTTCAGCGGTGTCCGCCCAAACGGGTGAGATCACCAGCAACCGCGGTGAGAACTGGCTGAGCCAGGATGGTGATTGGGGCCTGACCATCGATGCTCAGCCCTTTCTGCAATACGTGGGCAACCTGTTCAATGGCAACATGAACAATGGTGGTCCCTCGTTCGACTTCCCCAACTCCTACTGGGCGATCCAGGGCAAGAAGCTGGTGGATGCCAATACCGCCTACCGTGGCAAACTGCGCATCGGCTTCGGCTCCACGAAAGTGACCGATCTGGTGAACGCCACGATCCAGCCGGATCCCGCCCCCTTGGCGCCGGTGACCGTTGAGAACGAGCGCAAGGACAACTACTTCGCCCTGGTGCTGGGTGGCGGTCTGGAAAAGCGGATCGGTAGCAGCCGCGTGGTGGGCGTCTATGGTGGCGAAGCCAACATCATGCTCATGAGCAGCAAGACCGCCTGGACCTATGGCAACGCGCTGAACGCCGACAACCCCGGCGTGGGTGACGGCGAAGAGCCCGGCACGGGCAGCTTCGGCAATGGCCGCACCACCGAGCGCAAGAACGGCAGCACCTTCGGCTTCGGCCTGAACGCTTTCGCCGGCGTGGAATGGTTCTGCGCTCCGAAGATCTCCTTGGGTGCCGAATACACCTGGGGCCTGATGCTGTCGAGCCAGGGCTACGGCGAGCGCAGCGAAGAGCGTTGGAACCCCGCTTTGGGCACCAGCGGTGGTCTGGAGACCCGCACCATCGAGAGCGGACCCAAGGGCAGCGCCTTCGGCCTCGACACCGGTATCAGCGGTGCTTCCATCAACCTGAACTTCTACTTCCAGTAATTCTGGACGAAGGCTTTGACAACAGCCCCCCGGATCTTCCGGGGGGCTTTGTTTTTTACGGCCATTCCCATCGAGGTTACCTTTCACGCACCATGCTGCCCGTACTGGACGCCGCAAGCATCCGCTTGGTGGATGCCGCGACCATCCTTCGCGAGCCGATAACGTCGGCGGACCTGATGGAGCGCGCTGGTCAGCGCCTGGCGGAGAGGATCCTTCACCATCATCGTCGCGGCAGATGGGGTGACCCCGCCTCGATCACCTACCGCGTCGTGGTGGGTATGGGCAATAATGGCGGCGATGGTCTGGTCATCGCACGGGTGCTCAAGTCGAGGGGTTTGAAAGTCACCGTGGATCGCCTGCTTCATCGCAGCACCGCCAGCACGGAGCATGTGATCATGCTGGCCGAGGCGGCCGCATCGGGCGTTAGCATCCGTGACATCAGGACGGCCGATGGCTGGTCCTGCGATGGTGAGGTGATCATTGATGCGCTGTTCGGTACAGGGCTGGACCGTCCGTTGGAGGGTATGGCCGCCGACCTGGTCCGCGCGATGAACCGGTCCGGGTGCCAGGTGATCGCCATTGATATTCCTTCCGGTCTATTCGCTGGTGACAATACCGCCAACGATGCCTCCACGGTCGTCCGCGCCACCCTGACCCTTGGGGTGGAACTGCCCAAGCTGCCATTCTTCCTGGCCGATCATGCGCTGCAGGTGGGCGAATGGGAGCTGGTCCAGATCAGGCTGGACCCACTGGCCCTGCGGACATCCGGCACTCAACGCTGGTTGATCCAGGATCGGGACCTTGCCTCCCTGCTCCCGATCAGGCCGCGGTTCGCGCACAAGGGCCTGTTCGGACATGCGATGATCATGGCAGGATCACACGGCATGTACGGCGCGGCCGTATTGGCCACCCGCGCCGCCCTGCGCACGGGCGTGGGCCTGGTCACCGCGCATGTGCCCCAAGCGGCCATGGCGGTGCTTCATTCCTCCTCGCCAGAGGCTTTGTGCAGGCTCGATATCGCTTCAGGATACATATCGGAAGTGTCCGATCAAAAGGGGATCACGGCAATAGGATTCGGCCCTGGGATTGGAACGCGCCAGGAAACGAAGGCGGTACTCAAGCGACTAATCCAGGTTCCCTCGGCCCCTCTGGTGATCGATGCCGATGGCTTGAATTTGTTGGCCGAGGAACGCACTTGGGCGGCGCTTCTTCCTCCGGATACGATCATCACACCCCACCCAGGGGAGTTCGATCGGTTGCACGGGGCACGCGCCACTTCCGCAGCCGAGCGCCTGGACAGTGCCAGTGCCATGGCGCAACGGTATCAGACGGTGGTGGTCCTCAAAGGCGCTTGGACAGCGATATGCGCTCCCGACGGCCAGGTGTTCTTCAACCCTACCGGCAACCCGGGCATGGCCAAGGGCGGCTCAGGCGATGTGCTGACGGGCTTGATCACCGGCTTGCGCGCCCAGGGCTTGTCCGCCTTGCATGCCGCGCTGCTGGGTGTCTGGGCGCATGGTCAGGCGGGCGACCTCGCGGCCCTGCATCATGGTCTGGACGGAATGACCGCCGGGGACATCATACAGTGCGTGCCGGAGGCCTGGAAATACCTGCGCGACCTGGAGGTCGATGGAGTCGAAGCCCGCTAGTTGGCTCAGGCCTTCACGCCGCGCTCGGCGGCCTTGCGGTGGTCCGCCAGGAACTTCTCCAACCCGATGGTGGTCAGCGGGTGGTCGAACAGCGCGGTGATCGCGCTCAGCGGGCAGGTGGCCACATCGGCGCCCACCTCGGCGCATTGGATGATGTGCATGGGGTGCCGGATGCTCGCCGCGAGGATCTCCGTGCCGAAACCGTAATTGTCGTAGATCGTGCGCATCTGCTCGATCAGTGCCACGCCATCGGTGCTCACGTCATCCAGCCGCCCCAGGAATGGGGATACATAGGTGGCGCCCGCCTTCGCCGCCAAAAGGGCCTGCCCGGCGCTGAATACCAGGGTGCAATTGGTCTTGATACCCTTGCCGCTGAAGTACTTCAGGGCCTTCACACCATCGCGGATCATCGGCACCTTCACCACGATGTTCGGGTGCAGGGCGGCCAGATGTTCCCCCTCGCGCACGATGCCCTCAAAGTCCGTGGCGATCACCTCGGCGCTCACGTCGCCGTCCACTATTTCGCAGATGTCCACATAATGCTTCATCACGGCGTCCGTACCACTGATGCCCTCCTTGGCCATCAGGGAAGGGTTGGTGGTGACCCCGTCAAGCACCCCGAGGTCGCGGGCTTCTCGGATCTGGGCCAGGCTGGCCGTGTCAATGAAGAATTTCATGGGTGATGCGCCCGTTGGTGGATGGCGGTGTCCAAAGGTAGAAGCACCGCGCCGGAACGCCCTGCCTGTGCGCCCGTAACTTTGCCTGCGATGACCCTCCGCCTGCTGTTGCCCGGCCTCTTCCTGTACATGGCCGCTGTGGCCCTGGCCCAGCCGGCGCCCAACCGCACTGATGCCCAGGGCCGCAAGCAGGGTGAATGGGCCAGGGCTTGGGACCATAACGGGCGCCTGCGCTACGCGGGCACCTTCAAGGACGACAAGCCGGTGGGCGAGTTCCGGCACTACGATGAGGCGGGTGTACTCACCACCATCCAGCGCCATACTGGTGACGGCCGCGTGAGCCGGGCGGAGCATTTCCACCCGGGTGGCAAGCTCATGGCCCAAGGCAGGTATGTGGATCAGCGGAAGGACAGCGTGTGGAGCTATTTCGACGAGCAGGGGGCCATGCGTCGCAAGGAGGAATTCCGCAACGGCACACTGCACGGCGACCGCATCAGCTACTATGCGGATGGCAGGGTGGCCGAGCATGACCGTTACCGCAACGGTAGGCTGCATGGGCAACAACAGGCGTGGTTCGCCGATGGGTCGCCACGCAATGAGGCACGCTACGAGGACGGGGTGGCCAACGGCACCATGACCTTCTACTATCCCGGCGGGAAGAAGGAGATCGAGGGTCGCATGCTGGACGGCGACCGCGACGGCGCCTGGATCTACTACAACAAGGACGGCACGGTGCAGATGCAGGTCCTCTACAGCCGGGGCAAGTTGGTGCGGGAGAAAAAGGAGAACGGCACCTTCCAGGAATTCTACGATGATGAACAGCTCCGCTCCGAAGTGAATTACAGGAAGGGCTTGCGCGAGGGGCCCTTCACGGAGTGGTACGACAACGGCCGCTGGGGCATGGAGAAAGTGCCTGCCGACCCCGTGTTGGGTGTACCGGCCTTCGAACAGCGCGTGTTGAAAGGACAGACCAAGAAGCGTGAAGGCACCTACCGGAACGACCTGTTGGACGGTGAGGTGAAGGAATACGACGAGAAGGGCAAGCTGACCAAACGGGTGGTATACAAGGCCGGTGTGGAGCAGTGATGGGGGGTCGCCAAGGATGTTGATGTATCGAAGGTTGGAAGCTGACCTTGTTGACGAAGGGATCGACGATTGGATAGATGAGCAAGCACGGACGCATATTGGTGGCCATGAGCGGCGGGGTGGACAGTTCCGTGGCCGCCTTGATGCTGCATGAGCAGGGCTACGAGGTCATCGGTGTCACCATGAAGACCTGGGACTACGCCGATGCCAGCGGTGGCAAGCGCATCACCGGCTGCTGCGATCTGGACAGCATCAACGATGCCAGGAACATGGCCGTGAGCCGTGGCTTCCACCATATGATCATCGACATCCGCGAGGAGTTCGGCAACGCGATAATCGGCGACTTCACGCGGGAATACCTCGCCGGGCGAACACCCAATCCCTGCGTGCTCTGCAACACCTTCATCAAGTGGGAGGCGCTGTTGAAGCGTGCCGACATGATGGATTGCGAACTCATCGCCACGGGCCATTACGCCCAGGTGCGCCAGCTTGGGAATGGCCGTTGGACAGTGAGCAAGGGCGTGGACAGGACCAAGGACCAGAGCTATGTGCTGTGGGGATTGGAGCAGAAGAACCTCGCCCGCACCCGCTTCTCCATCGGACACTTCCGCAAGAGCGAGATCAGAAAGATGGCCCTCGACAGCGGATTCCCGGAACTCGCCAGCAAGAGCGAGAGCTATGAGATCTGCTTCATACCCGACAACGACTACCGGGGTTTCCTGCGCCGCAAGGAACCGGAGACCATCGCGGCGTTGGCCCAAGGCAAACTGGTGGGTATGGGCGGCGAGGTCCTGGGCGAGCACGATGGCTACCCCTTCTTCACCATCGGGCAGCGCAAGGGCCTGGGGATCGCCACCGGTGAGCCGCTGTATGTGACGGAGATCGTGCCGGAGACCAATACCGTGGTGCTGGGGCGCAAGGACGACCTGAAGCGTACCACCATGTGGGTGCGCCGCCCGAACTTCCAGAAGGTGGCGGCGTTGCATGACGGGGCGGAGGCCCACGTGAAGATCCGCTACAAGGATGTCGGCACACCCGCCACACTGTCCATGGAAGGCGAACGCGTGAAAGTGGAGTTCCATGCACCGGTCACAGGCATCGCACCGGGCCAAAGCGCCGTCTTCTACGACGGGGATGACGTGATCGGCGGAGGATTCATCGACAGGCCATGACCATGATGCGGACAAGATCCATTCAAGCGATGCTCGGAATGGGCACATTGCTGCTCGTTGCCTGCAAGGACGATGTGGCCGGCCCACGCGATCCCGGATTCGCCTACTTCCCGACGGCCGTTGGCACCTGGGTGGAATACCAGGTGGATTCCATCTGGCGGGACGATGAACAGGAGGTGCACGACAGCATCAGCTTCCGACTTCTGGAAAGGATCGAGGAGCACTATGTGGACCCGGCGGGTCGGCCCGCCCAGCGGATACTGCGCTACGTGCTGGACGATCAGGACGAGTGGGTGGTGCGCGATGTCTGGACGGCCACACTTACCGAACGCTACGCCGAAAAGCTCGAGGAGAACATGCGGCGCCTGAAGCTCTCCTTCCCGTTGCGCAAAGGCCGGACCTGGGACACCAACATCTACAATACCGACAAGGAACTTCCGGTGGCGATCAAGGATATCGATGTCCAGGCTTCGTTGGGCAGTATGGCCCTCGACAGCACACTGGTGCTGGAGAACACCATCCCGGCGAATCTTGTGGAGCGGCGCGACCTCATGGAACGCTATGCGAAGCACATCGGCCTGGTGGAAAAGCATTGGACCGAGACCATCACCCAGCCACAGTTCCTGCCCAACGGCCAGATCATCTACAGGGTCAAGGGGTTCTGGCTGCGCATGACCGCCGTCGCCCACGGCCATCCATGACCATGCGCCGTATCGTTTCGCTCCTGTTCATCGGTTCGTTCGCCGCGCAAGCCGCCGCGCAGACGGCACCCGACACCTGGCTGGTATCGTTCACGGACAAGGACAACACACCATACAGCCTTTCGGATCCCAGCGCATTCCTCAGCGAGCGTGCCATCCAGCGCAGACAGGCGCAGGGCATCTCCTTGGATGCCTTGGACCTGCCGGTGGATCCCGCCTACATCGCCCAGGTGCTGGCCCAGGGCGATGTGCAGCTGGTGAACCGCAGCAAATGGTTCAACACCATCACCATCCGCACCACCGACGAGGATGCGCTGGTGGCCATCGCCGCGCTCCCCTTCGTCAGTGGCATGCGGGGCGCGCGCTCCGCGACCGTTCCATCGCCGCCCATCGAGAAGTTCGGACCCATGCCGGGCGCGGGTCCGCGTGGTGGCGATGAAGAGGAGTATGGCGCGTCCTTCCACCAGGTGGCGATGATGAACGGTCAACTGCTGCACGGCTTGGAGGCCAGGGGCGAGGGCATGGTCATAGGGGTGCTCGATTCAGGATTCCTTGGCGTGGATGTGCTCCCCGGATTCGAGAGCCTTCGCCAACGTGAAGGCATCCTCTTCACACGCGACATGGCCGAACACGATGGCGACGTGTACCTGGACCATTGGCATGGCCGAAGCGTGCTTTCGTGCATGGCCGTGGAAATGCCGGGCGTGTACATGGGCACCGCACCACGCGCCGACTACGTGCTGCTGCGTACCGAAGTGGCGGCCATGGAATATGTGGTGGAGGAGGACCACTGGGCAAGCGGGGCCGAGTTGTGCGACAGCTTGGGGGTGGACATCATCAACACCTCGCTGGGCTACACCACTTTTGACGACCCGGAACAGGACCATTCGTACGAGGACCTCGATGGCGTCACGACGCGCATCAGCATGGCCAGTGGCATCGCGGCCAGCAGGGGCATGATCCCAGTGACCAGCGCTGGCAACCAGGGCGCCAGTGACTGGTACCACATCAGCGCCCCGGCGGACGCCATCGGCATACTCGCGGTGGGGGCCGTCAACGCCGACGGCGATCCCGCCTGGTTCAGCGGCCATGGACCCAGTGCCGACGGCCGTGTGAAGCCCGATGTCGCCGCCATGGGGCAGGGCACTTTGGCACTCGGCATCGATGGCCTGGAGGTGCAACCGCTCAACGGCACCTCCTTTTCAGCGCCCTTGGTGGCGGGCCTGGTGGCATGCCTGTGGCAATTGCATCCGCAGCGCACCGCCACCGATATCATGGAGGCCGTCCGTCAGAGCGCCTCGCACTACAATGACCCCCAGCCGCAGCTGGGCCATGGCATCCCGGACTTCATGTCCGCCCATGCATGGCTCACACTCACCACGCAGTCCACACCTGTTGCGGCCACGGACCTGGCGGTTTTCCCGAACCCATTCCACGATCGGATCACCATCATAGCGACCGGCCTGCAGGGCTTGGTGCACATTGAGTTGTTCGATGCCTTGGGCCGCTGCGCGTGGCGGAAGGACGCCATGGCCGATGGTGTGATCACCGTCGGGGACCTTGATCGGCTGGCTCCTGGGTCATTCGTGCTACGCTTGAGGCACGAAGGATCTTCCATGACCCGCACTTTGGTCAAGACATGGTGAGAGTTCGCGACAACGTGCCTCTCATTCCGGTGGAGACCTTGATGAGCGCCTATACCAGCGGAAGATTCCCCATGTGCCATGAGGACGGCGAACTCTACTGGCACGATCCCGACCCGCGCGCCATTTTCCCCTTGGACCAGTTGAGGCCCAATGCCCGCCTGCTGCGGCATATCCGCAAGGCCGGCTTCCGGACCACGGTGGACCTCGACTTTTCCGGCGTAATGCGGGCATGCGCCGGGAGGCCGGACACCTGGATCGACGACCGGATCATCGCCTCCTATGCTGCGTTGCACCAGGCAGGCCACGCGCATGCCGTGGAGACCTGGCTCGGCGACCGGCTGGTGGGTGGCGTCTATGGCGTGTCCATCGGGCAGGCCTTCTTCGGCGAGAGCATGTTCTCGCTCGTGCCGAACGCCGGCACCGCGGCCTTCTTCGCGCTGGTTCGCCTTCTTCGCGACAGGGGGTGTCTGCTGTTCGACACGCAGTACATCAACGACCATACGGCTCGCCTGGGCGCCACCGAAGTGCCGCGCAGCACCTTTAGGCGGATGCTTGCCAAGGCTGTCCAAACACCAGCGCCAGCATGGCCCGCATGAAAAGGGCACTACTTGTTGTTGTGGCATCCATCGCGGCGGCTACAAGCATGATGGCGCAGCATGAAGTGCAGGTGCTGGTGCGGCTCTCCAGGCCTGATGCGGGTGGATCGGTCCTCGTGGCCTTGTGTCCGGACAAGGCTTCATTCACGAATGACCTAGGTTGTCTTCTCAAAAAAGCGGGCGCCGATGGGCCTGAGGTGCGTGTCACCTTCACCGGCGTCAACGCGGGAGATCATGCGGTGAAGGTCTTCCACGATGTGGACGGCAATGGCAAGTTGGACACGAACTGGATGGGCATGCCGCGCGAGTCCTATGGATTCAGCAGGGACGCCATGGGATCCTTCGGGCCGCCCACCTGGGAACAGGCGCGTGTACCCGTGCGCCAGGCCACGGTGTTGCACGTGCGCCTGAGGAACTGAAACATTCAACGGTCCTGCCACACCACTTCCGTGGTGATGGCGGCGCGCTCCTGCAGATAGCTCCTGTACGTGGCGCTGAAGGTGATGCGGTGTTCCAGGATCTCGCCCGGCCGGCCGGTGAGCCCCACCATCAGTTCGCAAACCTCCCGCAGGCCATGCCCACCACCACTGTGGTGGGTCAGCAGGTCGGCATCGCCACTGGCCACCACATGGTTCTCCAACAATGGGCTGCTGCGGCGTTTCACCAGTACGCGGAAGCCGCATTGCCGTGCCACGGGAATGTCCAGCACATCATCGAAGAAGAAGGCCACGTGCCGCGCGTCCAACTGGTGCTTGGCCAGGAAGGCTTCAAAGGCTTCGGGTTTGTGCGTGAAGCCCATGTAAATGCCGTCGAGGTGCTCCCGCTTCGCGAAACGCTCCGCGATGGGGTTGCGCTGGCCGGTGATGATGGCGCACGGCAGCATCTTCTGCGCACGGTGCCACATGGTGAAGCGGAGCAGATTCAGGCCCATGCTGTCCACTTCACTGAAGGGACTGCCGCCGTCCTGGTCCTTCCAGCCGTCGTTGAACACACCGTCCCAGTCCAGCAGCAGCGCCCGGATCTGGCCGAGCTGGCGCTGCAGGGCCTCCGGCGGGCGCAGGAAACGGGTGCCCAGGTTCGCAAAGGCTTTCAGGTAGTCCATGGGCCTATCCGGCGATGGCCTTCATCAGGTCCTGGATGTCCAGCATGCCGAGTTGTTTGCCGTTCTCGCTCACGCTCAACGTGTCCACCTTGTGTTCCTTGAAGGCCTTCTGCGCTTCATCCAGCAGAGCTTCCGGGCTGATGGTGAATGGCGCATTGAACTTCAGGGCGCTGAGCTTCTTCGCGAGGAACTTGTTGCCCTCCTTTTCGATGCCGCGCCTCAGGCCGCCATCGGTGAAGACGCCGACGTTCCTGCCCTTGGCGTCCACTACCATCACCGCACCAAAGCCGTGTCTGGTCATTTCCACCAAGGCCTGGCTCACGGTGGCGCTGTCCTTCACGATGGGGTTGCTGCGCGAAAGCACGTCCTTCACCTTCATGGTGATCAGGCGCGTGTCCACATAGAACTGCTTGGTGCCGATGGCGGTGAAGTGGTTGTCGGTGAGCTGCTTCATCAGCTTCCAGGGCACGGTGATCGTGTGTACGCCGAGCTCCACCGCGTTGCGCATGTGCTCCACGGTGCGCACGCTGCTGAACATGATCTTGGTGTCGTAGCCGTAGTAGTTCACCGCGCGCACGCACTGCTCCACCAAGGCGAGGGCGTCGTGGCCCTGGTCCTGGAGGCGGCCCACCAGCGGGCATACATAGGAGGCCCCGGCCTGCATGGCCATGTAGGCCTGCTGGATGGTGTAGACCAGATGGACGTTCACCATGATGCCCTCATTGCGCAGCATGCGGCAGGCGCGCAGCCCCTCCAGGCTCACAGGGATCTTGAAGACGGTGGTGTCCTTCTTCAGGCCCATCTTCAACTGGCGCTTGGCCTCTTTCACCACTTCCTCGGCGGTCTCGCCCAATGCCTCCACCTGCAGGATGGGGACCTTCTTCGCCAGGTCCAGGATCATCTTGTCGATGTTCGTGACGCCGCCACGGTGCATGAAGGTGGGCGTGGTGGTAAGACCGGTGAGGAAGCCGAGCTTGAAGGCTTCGTCGATCTCCTTGATGTCGGCGCTGTCGAGGTAGAGTTCCATGGTGGGTGTGTGGGCCGCAGAGGCGCAGAGGCGCGGAGAATGCGGTTGGGTTGTTCTTGGGTTTCTCAGCGACTCTGCGTCTCTGCGGCTTTTTCCCGATGCTTCACTTCCACCGCGTGGATCTCGAGCAAGGGCTTGAGGAATTCTTCCAGGTCGTACACGCAGAGCTGGCTGGCGGCATCGCAGAGGGCCTTGCCGGGATCGGGGTGGGTCTCAATGAAGACGCCATCGACACCAGCGGCCACGCCGGCGCGGGCGATGGTGGGCATCACATCACGGTTGCCGCCGCGCGGGTCGGCGCTGGGGATGCCGTACTTGCGGATGCTGTGCGTGATGTCGAAGACCAGCGGGTAGCCGGTCTTGCGCATGTGGTAGAAGGCGCGCGGGTCCACCACCAGGTCGTTGTAACCGAAGGTGTAACCGCGCTCGGTGAGGATGATCTTGCTGTTGCCCACGCTCTCGCACTTCTTGGCCGGGTTGATCATGTTCTCCGGTGCCAGGAACTGGGCGTGCTTCAGGTTGATGACGGCGCCGGTCTTCGCGGCCTCGGTCACCAGGGTGGTCTGCATCACCAGGTAGGCGGGTATCTGCAGCACATCGCACACCTCGGCGGCGGGCTTGGCCTGGCTGGGGTAGTGGATGTCGGTAAGGATGGGGAAGCCGAAGTCCTTCTTGATGCGCGCGAGCACCTTCAAGCCTTCCTCCAGCCCGGGTCCTTGGTAGAAATCAGCACTGCTGCGGTTGTCCTTGGTAAAGCTGCTCTTGAAGATCAAGGGCACCTTCATGCGCTGGCTCACCTCCTTGAGCTTCTCGGCGGTACGCAGCATCACATCCTCGGTCTCGATCACACAGGGGCCGCTGATGAGGAAGAGCTGCTCGCTGCCGCAAGCGATGTTGCCGACGTTGACGATCCGGGTCATGATCTTCCTTGCAAGTTCGCTGCTGCGAACAAGGACGCAAAGGTATCCGTCCCTCAGGAAGCGGGCCCCTCCACGTCCAATTCGAAGGAGAGCTCCCCGGTGAGGTAGCCCTCCAGCCGGTCGCCGGGAGCCAACGGACCCACGCCGGCCGGTGTGCCGGTGAAGAGCAGGTCGCCGGTTTGCAGCGCCATATAGCGTTCCACATGGTCGATGAGCGTGGCCACATCGAAGATCATTTGACCGCTATGGCCGCTTTGCACCATGTGGCCATTACGCTTCAACATGAACTCCAGGTGATGCCCGGCTGGAAAGGACTCCACCGCCAGGAAGGTGTCCGCCACGTAGGCCGATCCATCGAAGGCCTTGGCCTTCTCCCAGGGCAGGCCCTTGGACTTGAGCTCCTGCTGCAGATCGCGCGCGGTCAGGTCGAGTCCGATGGTCACCTGGTCGGCGATGGCTTTGCCATTGCGCCGCGCGATGCGATACACCAGTTCCAACTCGTGATGCACGTCGCGGCTGAAGGCGGGCAGGCGGATCGGGCCGGCTGCGTGGATGAGCGCGGTGATGGGCTTGAGGAAGACGACCGGCTCGTCGGGCACCGCGTTGCCAAGCTCGCGGGCGTGTTCGCCATAGTTGCGGCCGATGCAGACGATCTTCATCACGGAAGTTGGAGATCAGAACGGTTGGAGGTTGGATGTTGGGCCACAGGGTTGGAATTGCTTGTGGGATCGATCACAGCTCCGGCCCGATCATGCCTTGATGTCCGCCAGCGCGCCGCGCATCACGGCGAGCGTGGTGGCCGGCAATTCGGCCTTGGTCATTAGCCATTGCAAGTAGCCGGGATCGTTGCGGCCGATGTTCTCCAGGCTCCAACCCCGGTATTTGCCGAATGCGAGACAGATCTGGCCACGGTCGTCGAAGGCGAGTTTGCCTGCTGGGTCCGGGCTGCGTTGGCGGTCGCCGCTGAGTTCACCGAGATGGTCCACGGTGCCCTGCAGCCGGTCCGGGTAGCGGTCCAATTGGGCCAGCAACACGTCTGCGGTGGCCTCCACATCCGCCAGCGCGTCGTGCGCGCCATCGTGTTCCCGGCCGCAATAGAAGCGAAGGGCGGCGCTCAGGTCGCGCGGCTCCATGCGGTGGAAGATGCGCTGCACGTCCACCACGCGCACGCTGGCATGGTCCCAGGCCACACCCACGCGGTGCAACTCCTCGGCGAGCATGGGAATGTCGAAGCGCAGCACATTGAACCCGCCCAGGTCGCAACCGGCGATGCGTTCCAGTACCTCGGCGGCCACCGCCTCCAGCGGCGGAGCGAAGGCCACGTCAAGATCGGTGATGCCATGCACTGCGCTGGCTTCGGGTGGAATGGGGATGCCCGGGTTGATGAGCGTCTGGTAGCTGTCGCGTGCGCCTTCGGGCAGCAGGCGCACGATGCCGATCTGCACGATGCGGTCCTGGCCGATGCGTGTGCCGGTGGTCTCCAGGTCGAAGAAGGCGAGGGGGCGTGTGAGGGTGAGTGGCATGACACGAAGGTCTGTAAAGCAGCGACCCCGGCACCAGCCGGGGTCGCATGATCTTTCCACGATCGGCGCCTACCGCACCTTGAGTTTCACGTACTGGAACTTGCCGTACTTCTCGGTATCCTGGTAGTCGCCCACATAGCGCGGACCCTGCACCAGGTTGTTCACCGCCTCGAGCATCAGCTTGTTGGGGTCGAGTCCGCGGGCGGAGACGGCCTCCACCAAGCGCTTGCGGGCATCTTCCATTCGCTGTCGGCTCAGATTCTCGTTGGTGCCGAAGGTGCGGGTGGGCACCTTGGAAGCGCTGCCCTCGATCACCACACGCGCCTGGCCGTTCTTCTCGATCAAGCCCGCCACAATGTCCATGAATTGTTTCCAGCGCGCCTCGCCCTGGTCGATATCCTTGACGTTGTAAGCGTAATACTTGCTGTACTCGTCGGCGTAGCTGGCGTCCGGGGTCACATGCCCCACGCCGGTATCCTTGATCTGCGCGTCGGTCTTCGGATCGGGCTTCGTAGCCGGCTTGGTCACGAGAACACCTGGCTCTTTGCCGCCAGGAGGCGATCCCTTGGGCAGATCCACGATGCTGGCCGGGCCACCCAGCGATACCGGGTTGAGGTAGATCTCCTTGTTGATCTCCTGGTAGGCCGTCTCGCATTCCACGAAGATGTCCTCGGTGTGGACGGTCTTGTCGTTCACGCGGTAGTCCAGGTTGTACTCGCGGCAGGGCGGCAGGATGGCCACATAGACCCCATCACGTTGGCGGGGCTTGTAGGACTTCACCTCGCCGGTGGTCTTGTCCGTCACGTACAGGATGGTGGAGGGCGGCAGGTCCTCGCCGGGCGGCGGGATGATGAAGCCCTTGAGTACTGTGAGACCCTCGGCCTCCATCTCGGTGGGCAGGTCCACGAAGTAGATGTCCTTCTCACCGAAGCCGCCCATCTGGTCGGAGCTGAAGTAGCCACGGCGGCCATCAGCGGTGGTGATGAAAAAGACGTCATCGTCCACCGTGTTCAGCGGGTAGCCCAGGTTCTTGGGCTTGGACCAGGTACCGTCCTCGCCGAGTTCGGTCATGAATATGTCGAAGCCGCCCATGGAGTTGTGGCCCATGGAGCTGAAGTACATGGTGCGTCCATTGGGGTGGATGAACACGCCGTCCTCGTCGTACTTGGTGTTCACCATGCCGCCGAGGTTCTGCGCCTTGCTCCATTCTCCGCCGGGCAGCTTTACCACGCGGTAGATGTCGCGACCGCCGTAGCCGCCTTTCCGGTCGCTGATGAAATAGAAGGTGTTGCCATCGGCGGTGAGGGCGCCGTGCGTTTCCCAGGCCTTGGTGTTGATGTCGCTGCCCATGAGCACGGGGTCGCTCCACAATTCACCGATCAGCTTGCTTTCGTAAAGGTTGCCATCGCCACCGTCGTCGCGGTAGATGAAGAGTATCTGACCATCGGCCGAGACGTTCACCGTGGCCAGGTGGCCGGCACCGGCGGGGTTGATGTTGAGCAGTTCGGGTGACTGCCACACGCCGTCCCGGTCCTTGTAGCTCACATAGATGTTCTCGAAGGGCAGGCCGGCAATGGCATCTAGCACGTTCAGGTTGCTGCTGTCCGGGCGGATACGGCGGGAGGTGTAGAAGAGCGCGTTGCCATCCACGGAAAGCACGGGGCTGAAGTCCGGGTGGTCGCCATTGATCACGGGGCCGACGTTGGAAACGGCGTAAGGCAGGGGCGTGGCGCGCAAGGTGCGGGCGTTGGCCGTCATTTCCAATCCGCGCGTGGCCTGGTCGTGAAGGAAATGCTTGCCGTCCACCTCGCCTTTGAAACGTGCGTAGTGCTCGTCGGCCTTGTCGAACTCGTTGTTCAGATGGTAGGCGCGGCCCAGGTAGTACTCCACCTCCACCGGGCAATTGCGCTCGCGGGCATCGAAGGGGTCATAGCCGCTGGTATTGAACGAACCGTAGCCTCCCGCCTTGCGCAGGTCGGAGGCCTTTTTCAGGTGGGGCAGGGCCTTCGCGCGCTGGTTGTAGGAGTTGAAATAGGAAAGGCCGAGCTTGTAGTTCAGGTTGGCGTTGTCCGGGTCCTGTTCCAATAGTTTGGCCCAGACCTCGGCGGCCTGGTTGTAGAACTTCTCCTCCATGAGCTTGTTGCCCTCTTCGAAGTTCCAGTTGAAGGAGGCGTTGTCGCCCTGGGCTTGTACCAGGAGTGCGCAGGTGAGGGCGAGCATGCCCAGGAGCGATCGTCCGAAGAGCTTGAATGGCAGCGTTCTCATGTGTGTACCGGAGTTGCCGGGCGGCGGATAAATGTAGACTTTTCCTCGAAGGGGAACAGCGTCAGAAAGCGCGGTCGATCGTCCACGCCTCCAGGATGTCGGCCACGCGGCGAACGAAGCGGCCGCCCAGTGCCCCGTCCACCACACGGTGATCATAGCTGTGGGAGAGGAACATCATGTGCCGAATGCCGATCATGTCGCCCTGTGGGGTCTCGATGACCGCAGGCTTCTTGCGGATGGCGCCTGTGGCCATGATGGCCACCTGGGGCTGGTTGATCACCGGCGTGCCCAGCACATTGCCGAAGGTACCCACGTTGGTCACCGTATAGGTGCCGCCGGTGATCTCATCGGGTTGGAGCTTGCCGATGCGGGCGCGGTTGGCGAGGTCGTTCACGCGTTTGGCCAGCCCGGTGAGGTTCAGCTGGTCGGCCTGTTTGATCACCGGCACGATGAGGTTGCCGTTGGGCATCGCCGCCGCCATGCCGATGTTGATGTCGCGCTTGCGGATGATGTTGTAGCCGTCCACCTGCACATTCACCATGGGCATCTCCTTGATGGCCTCCACGATGGCCAGGATGAAGACCGGCGTGAAGGTGAGCTTCTCGCCCTCGCGCTTCTCGAATTCCTTCTTCACGCGTTCGCGCCAAAGCACCAGGTTGGTCACATCGGCTTCCACGAAGCTGGTGACATGCGGGCTGGTCCGCTTGCTCATCACCATGTGGTCGGCGATGAGGCGGCGCATGCGGTCCATTTCGATGATCTCATCCCCCTGTGCGGGAACGAGGGCGGGTGCCGCAGCGGGTGCGGGGGGTGGGGCGAGACCAGGGGCTGGCGGGGAGGCGGGCGCACTGGGTTTCACGGTGCCACGGCCAGGCAGGTAGTCCAATACGTCCTTCTTGGTCACACGGCCACCCTGTCCACTGCCAGCGATGGCCTCCAACTCCTCCAGGCTGATGCCTTCGCTCTTGGCGATGTTGCGCACCAAGGGGCTGTAGAACTTGCCGCTGGGCCCGGAACGGCCCACGGGTGTGCCGCCTGTCGTGGCCATGGGTGTGGGGGTGGGGGCCGCATGGCCGTTGCCGGCCATCACGGGTGCCGGTGCGGTTGGCACCTCGGTCCTCACCGGGGCGGTGGCCTGTGGTGCGGCGCTGTCGCCCTCGGCGCCGAGCATGGCGATGGCCTGGCCCACCTTCACCACGTCGCCCTCATTCACCAGGCGCTTCACCAGCACCCCCGCCTCGGGTGCGGGAACCTCGCTGTCCACCTTGTCGGTGGCGATCTCCACAATGGGCTCATCGGCCTCCACGCGGTCGCCCTCGTTCTTCAGCCATTTGATGATCGTGGCCTCGGCCACGCTTTCGCCCATTTTGGGCAGGAGGATCTCCAACTGCGGCATGTTCCGTTCTGGCCCCGGAAGGGCCCGGCCAAAAGTAACCACCACCCTCCAAGTGGGGCCAGTTGATGAAAGCCCCGTCGATCAGGCTGAACCGATCCTGCGCCAGCTTCTGAGGATCAGCGCCAGATCGCCCCACACACTGTAGTCCTTGGCGTAGGTGGCATTCACCCGGGCCGTTACCATCGGGTCCCCGGCGTATCCGCCTGGCATGGGGTCGATGATCCCAGGGCGCAGGGGGGGCAGTCGGAGACCGGCCGGCAAGGGCAGCTTGTAACCCACCCAACTGCGCCCTCCGCGCAGCACTTCCCAAGCATTTGAGGCCCAGCGTGCGGGGCGTTCCACGAAGGGCGCGGCGAAAGGCCAGACCAGCAAAGCGGCGCCAGCCACCAGCACGTCCAGGATCCGCTTCATGCGCCGCGCGGTCGGTCCGGTGAGGGCATGGTCGTCCAGCACGTACAGGTCGTTCAGACTTTCCAGGGTGCTCGGGCCGATGATGTAGGACAGGTCGGGCTGCGCGATCTTCATCTCCACCCCCAGGTCGCGTGCGCGTTCCATGTGCGCGATGATCGACCGCCAGGGAAGATCGTGGGCACAGAAGACCACTTCCCCCACACGGCGCCGGCGGACGCGTTGGCGCAACCGGTCCGGGTCCCGCTCCAGTTCGGCCGGTGTGGTCACGCCGGTCCAGCCCAGTCCGAAATGGGTCTGCCAAAGCAGGGCCAGCGCCTTGCGGGCCTGCTCTTCGGAACCGACGGCCAGCACACGTTCCCTTTCCTTGTGGCGCAGGCCATAGCCTTTGAGCCGCAATGCGTGCAGCATCCAGCGCACGGTGAGCATCACCAGGGCGGTCCAGGCGGTGAGGGAGGCGATGGGGAGCAGGTCACTGGGCCCATGGGTAGTGGACAACAGGGCGATGGCGGCGATGCCGAGCAGCGTGGCCAGGCCAACGACCGGCGCCAGCACACGCAACGGCCGGTCATACGCGCCGAAGAGCGCGATCCAGCCCACTACGCCCAATGCCAGACCCAGGTCCAGACCCACTTCCGTGATCATGGGCCATCGCTCGGGCACCAGGGGCGACAAGGCGAGGACCAAGAGCACGGCGAGGAGGTCCAGCACGGGCAGCAAGGTGCGGTTCAGGAACCGCACCGCTATGGCGCCTGCGGCACTGAGATAAATGCTGCCGTTGATCAACAGCGGGAAGATGCCCGCACTCTGCCGGGTGAAGTGTTTCTGGGCGAAGATGGCCATGGCATTGTAGAACACGAACACGTAGTTCACACTGCTCTTCTTGGTGCTCTCGCCCTTGTAATGGATGATGCGCGCCTCGGGGAAATACCAGTTCTCGTATCCGCCCAGGGTGATGCGGTAGCTGAGGTCGATGTCCTCGCCGTACATGAAGAAGCTCTCGTCCAGCAGTCCCACCTCCTCCAAGGTCTTGCGGCGCAGGAACATGCAGGCTCCGGACAGGATCTCGATGGGTGCAGCCTCATTTTCCGGCAGATGGCCCATGTGGTAGCGGCCGAACACCCTGCTGCGTGGGAAGAGACGCGTGAGGCCGATGATCTTGAAGAAGGCCACCTGTGGGGTGGGGAGGCCGCGTTTGCTTTCCGGCAGGAAGCGACCGGTGCCATCGATCATCTTCACCCCCAGGCCGCCCACCCGCGGCCGTTCATCCAGAAAGGCGGTGGTCAAGGCGAAGACGTCCTCGCCCACCACGGTGTCGGGGTTCAGCAGCAGCACATAGTCGCCCTGTGCGGCGCGTATGGCCTGGTTGTTCGCCCGGCTGAATCCGACGTTGATCGTATTGGCGATGAGCTTCACCTGCGGGAACTTGGCGCGCACCATCTCCACGCTGCCGTCGTTGCTCTGGTTGTCCACCACGAACACCTCGCCATCGATCCCCTGCATGGCCGTGAACACCGTTCGCAGGCATTGCTCCAGGTAGGCGCGCACGTTGTAGTTGACGATGATGACGGAGAGCTTCATGCGTTGCGGCGGCGTACTCAATTATGGGTGACGTGGGCGTATGGCTTGCGGTCCTCGATGCTGCGCCCCAGAGTGAGCTCATCGGCCTGGTCCAGATCGCCGCCCACACTGATGCCGCGCGCCAGGGTGGTGATGCGTACGCCAAGGTCCTTCAGCCTGCGGTCCAGGTAGAACGCGGTGGTGTCGCCTTCCAAGGTGGCGCGCAGGGCCAGGATCACCTCGCCTACGCCACCTTCCGCGATCCGCTCCTGCAGGCGCTCGGTGGTGAGGTCCTCCGGCCCGATGCTGTCCAGCGGGCTGATGACCCCGCCCAGTACATGGTAGAGGCCCTTGTAGCGTCGCGTGTTCTCAATGGCCATCACATCGCGGATGTCCTCTACCACACAGACCAGGCTCCTGTCCCGCGCGGGATCGCGGCAGATGGCGCAGCGCGGTTCGTCGCTGATGTTGCAACATTCCGTGCAGGGGCGCAGACCCTCGCGCATGCGGCGGATGGCTTCCGTGAAACGCAATACCTCCTGGGGTTCGCGGCGCAACAGGTCCAGCGCCAGGCGCATGGCGGTGCGGCGCCCGATACCGGGCAGAGTGGCGATCTGGTCCACCGCCTGTTCCAGCAATGCCGAGGAGAGTGTCATTGGCGCTAAGGTAGCGGTGGGCCGGGGCGGCGATCAGCCATCCTGCCGCTTCCAGTGTCGCAGGTCCCGCCCCATCAGCACCGCCAAGGCGTCGATCTCCACGCTCAGTTGGTCCACGATCAGGCGCCTGAGGTGGGGCGGCACGGCGGGCTTGCTGGCGAAGGCACGCCTGCGGTTGTCCGTGAGCGATCGCCACCATGCCGGCGACAATTTCCGCAAGGCACGAAGTACCAGGCCGGGATGGTCCCAACGGTGATGGACCTTGCCGCCTCCCACCGAAACGTTCAAGCGGCGTCCATCAGGTGGAGGGAAACCACCCGGATCAATGCCCAGATGTTCGGCCACGCGTTGGAGTGTGCCATGCGCATCGGCCTCCAATTCGGCCAGGTCCAGGACCAGCACCGCATCCCGGCCGAAGCGGCGAATGAAGGGCCCGATCTGCGTGGCGTACCGGGTGGCGTCCAGGTGCAGTCGGTTCGCGATGATCTCCTGTTCCAGCTGCAGGTCGGTGTAGCCGCGCTCGAAGGCGTGCATCCAACTGCTCAGCACGCGTTGCACGGGGTCGCGCACCAGATAGATCAGTCGCATATCCGGGTTGTGCGCGTACAGGTCGCCCGCGATATCCGGGTTGCGTAGCGGATGGAAGGTGTAGGAGGTGCTCGCCTCGAAAAGGAGAGCGCCCTCACGCTTCGGAAAAAGGGCCTCGTAGCGTGGCCATTCCTTGCGCCAGTCCTTCGCGGTGCTGAAGAAGTGCGGCTCCTTGGTGCTGCAACCCACCAGCCGTGGGTGCACGGCCATCAGGTCGAACAAGGTGGTGGTGCCGCATTTCTGCGCACCCAGGATGATGGCGTGGACCTTCATGCGGCTGGAATGACCGGTGTGCAAAGTAGCATGGGTGCGGGCGCAGCGTATGCTTCAGCCACCATGCGGCAGCGGCGGCGGCTTTTCTTCATCGGGCCGCTTGAACCGGTGTCGCACATCGATGGTATGGAGGAGCCAAAGCGTGATGCCATGGTTGTATCGCATGCCACCGGCGGTCTGGGGTATCATCCGGACATGATATCCGCCGAGCAAGGTGTACCGCTTGTGGGTGAAGCCCATCAGCAGATACAAGCGGTTCTGGTCAACGCCGTCACGCACCTCGCGTCCCGTGTTGTAGAGCAGTTCGTCCATCAGGTTCAGATGCAGCACATCGCCATTGGCCATGGTGCGCAGGTCGCGGCGCACGCGGGCCATCAGGCGCAGGCGGTGGTTGAAACCATGATCGTCGAGCACCACGCCGTCCCCCAGGCGCTGCCTGAACCTGGCGTCGTAGCGGAAGCGCAACTGCCCGGCCCACCGCTCGCCCAGGCGTGTCTGGCCCAGCACCTGGCCCCAAGGCCGGTATTCGCCACGCACCAGTTCGGAAGTGAAGGATGTGGAGGTCCACACCCACCCGAAACCGCCCACCGCCTGCCAATGCGCGGTGGGTTTCCACACCACGCCATATCGCGCCACGGCGAAAGCTTCCGGCACCCCATGGTAGTCCTGCCAAACGGACCATTTCTCCGCCACGCGGATGGTGCCGATGTAGCCCGCCCACAGCTCCCCGTGATGCGTATCGTACTGGGCCGTTGCGGTGCAGGTGACCATCACCAAGCAGACGGGGTTGAAGGCGATGTGATACCGGGACACGCGGCCAAGATCGTACGCGCATCGGGCCGGTATGCTGACATTTGCCAGCCCAATACTTCCGGACCAGCATGCTCGGCCTACAGCTTCCCACCGATCCCCGCTGGTCCGCACTGGTGCGCAACGATCTGCCCGAATTGCTCACCGACCACGCCTGGTGCGAGCAAAAGGCCGCCAGCAACGCCATCAGCATGATCGTGCGCTACCCGGGGTTGAGCGACCTGGTCTCCGAACTGACGCGTATCGCCCAGGAGGAACTGGAGCATTTCCGCCAGGTGGTGGAGAAGATCCACGCGCGTGGCTGGACCCTGGGCCCTGAACGGAAGGACCACTATGTGAACGAACTGATGGCCTTTGTGCGCAAGGATGGTACGCAGGAGGAACGCCTGGTGGATCGCCTGCTCTTCAGCGCCATGATCGAGGCCCGCAGTTGTGAGCGATTCAAGATGCTCGCCGAGGAATGTGACGACCCCGAACTGCGCGCGTTCTACCGCGAACTGATGATCAGTGAGGCCGGCCACTACACCACCTTCATCGGTTTCGCGCGCATCCATGGCGGCAGGGTGGATGTGGATGCGCGCTGGAAAGCCTTCCTTGCCTATGAGGCCGAGGTCGTTTCACGCTACGGCAAGACACCCACCATGCATGGTTGAAGAAGCCGAAGTCGTGGCATTGGAGGTTGGAGGTCGTTGCGACTTCCGACCGCTTCAGCGGCCTCTATCATCGCTTCCTGTCCAACCCCTCAGTTCGCCAACGATCAATTTCACCGCTACGTGCCCACCGAAGTAACAGCCACCATCCTCTCCATCGGTGATGAGTTGCTGATCGGGCAGACCGTGAACACCAATGCGGCCTGGATCGGCGAACAACTGTCGCTCATCGGCATCCGGCCGCGCCGGGTGCTGGCCATCAGCGATGAACGGGAGGAGATATTGGACGCCCTGCGTGGGGCGGGAACCGATGTGGTGCTGATCACCGGAGGGCTGGGGCCCACCAAGGACGATATCACCAAGCGGGTGCTGTGCGAATTCTTCGGCACCGGTCTGAAGCGCCATCCCCACATCGAGGCACGCATCGCGGCCTTTTTCCAGAGCATTGGCCGGGAACCCCTGGAAGTTAACCTGGCGCAGGCCGACCTGCCGGAGAACTGCACGGTGGTCCCCAACGACCATGGCACCGCCAGTGGCATGTGGTTCCAGCACCAGGGGCGTGTGTACGTGAGCATGCCGGGTGTGCCCTACGAGATGAAGGCGATGATGGAGCGGCACATCCTGCCCGAGCTGAAGCGTGTGCTGGCGCCTCCGGCCATCGTACACCGTACTATTCTGACGACCGGGCTGGGTGAGAGCCACCTGGCACAGCGCATCGCGGCTTGGGAAGAGAGTCTGGCGGCCGACGCGATCAAACTGGCCTACCTGCCCAGCCCCGGGCTGGTGAAACTGCGCCTGAGCACCTATGCCAGCCAGGACCCCGCAGGTGCCCGGACCCGGGTGGACCGCAAGGCCGATCAGCTCTACCGTCTCATTCCGGAACTGATCTTCGGAGAAGGGGAGGAACGACTGGAGCAGGTGACAGGTCGGCTATTGAAAGAGCGGGGGGACAGCTTGGCGGTGGCCGAGAGTTGCACGGGCGGCTATGTCGGGCACCTGATCACCAGCGTACCTGGCAGCTCGGCCTATTTCGTCGGCGGGTTGGTGAGTTATGCCAATGCGGTGAAGATGGAGGAACTGGGCATACCGGCCGATATGCTCGAGCTCGAGGGCGCTGTAAGCCGGCCCGTGGTTGAACGGATGGCCTTGGGCGTGCGCAATGCCCTGCACACCACCTGGAGCATCGCCCTCAGCGGTGTGGCCGGCCCGGATGGCGGAACCCCGGAGAAGCCCGTGGGTACCGTCTGGATCGCCGTGGCCGGTCCTGAGGGCGTTCGCAGCCACGTGGGCCTCTTCCCGGGCACCCGCGATCTGGTGATCAAACGCAGCGCCCTGGCCGCCCTGAACATGCTGCGCCGTGCCCTGCTGGACAGACCCCTGGCCAAGCCGATGGTGGACGAGAATCTATGATCGCTGCTGGAGGTTGGCAGGTGGAGGGCCCCGATGCCTATCGGGGGGAGGTTGACCGGGGGGGCAACATCAACCTTCAACTTCCAACCTCCTCAACTTCCGACGAAAACCCTACATTTGCCGCCCCGTTATCCAAGAAAGCCATGTCCAAGGTCTGCCAGATCACCGGCAAGCACGTCATCACCGGCAACAAGGTCTCCCACTCCAACCGGAAGACCCGCCGCACCTTCGCCCCCAACCTCCAGGACCGGAAGTACTTCGTTCCCGAGGAAAAGAAGTGGGTGACCCTGCGCGTGAGCGCCGCAGGCATGCGCACGATCGACAAGATCGGCATCGCCGCCGCCCTGAAACAGGCCAAGGCCAAGGGCTATTTGAACGCCTGACCCCGAACACCGCTGAACCATGGCCAAGAAAGCGAAAGGCAACCGCATCCAGGTGATCATGGAATGCACCGAGCATAAGACCTCGGGGCAGCCCGGCACCAGCCGCTACATCACCACCAAGAACCGCAAGAACACCACCGAGCGCCTGGAGTTGAAGAAATTCAACCCCATCCTGCGCCGGATGACCGTGCACAAGGAGATCAAGTGATCGCCGCCTAAGACCCTACAGCCATGGCCAAGAAGACCGTTGCCACTCTTAAGAAGGAAGGCGGCAAGACCTATACGAAGGTCATCCGCATGATGAAGAAGGACTCCGGAGGATATTCCTTCGTGGAACAGGTCCTGCCCAGCGATGAGGCCGACAAGCTGATCGCGGGCAAGTAAGCTTCGTCACCCTGCTGGAAAGGCCGCCCCGCCGCATGGAGGGGAGGCCTTTCCGAGCATCAGGACCAGCCCATGGCATTGTTCGGACTATTCTCCAGGAAGGGATCCACCGCGGATGAAGCCGGCCGTGAAGCGCTGGACGCCGGTCTGCAGCGCTCGCGCGAGGGGATCTTCGGCCGGTTGGCACGTGCCATCGCCGGCAAGAGCCAGGTGGATGACGAGGTGCTCGACCAGCTGGAGGAGACCCTGGTCCAGAGCGATGTGGGCGTGGAGACCACGTTGAGGATCATCGACCGTGTGCAACAACGGGTGAAACGCGACAAGTACACCGGCACCGGTGAACTCAACACCATACTGCGGGAGGAGATCGCGGCGCTGATGAAGGATCCCGCTCCGATGGACCCCGCCATCAGGCCTTACGTGATCATGGTGGTGGGGGTGAACGGCGTGGGCAAGACAACCACGATCGGCAAGCTGGCGCACGCCTTCAAGCGTGAAGGCCGCAGCGTGGTGCTGGGCGCCGCCGACACTTTCCGCGCCGCCGCTGTGGACCAGCTCCGCATCTGGAGTGAGCGCGTGGGTGTGCCCATCGTACAGCAAGGCATGAACGCCGATCCCGCCGCCGTGGCCTTCGATACCGTGCAACACGCCAAGGCCAGGGGGGCCGATGTGGCGATCATCGACACCGCAGGCCGGCTGCACAACAAGGTGGGCCTGATGAACGAACTCACCAAGGTGCGCAACGTGATGCGCAAGGTGATCCCAGACGCGCCGCACGAGGTGCTCCTGGTGCTCGATGCCAGCACGGGCCAGAACGCCATCGAACAGGCCCGCCAGTTCACCAAGGCGACCGACGTCACCGCGCTGGCCCTCACTAAGATCGACGGCACGGCCAAGGGCGGCGTGGCCATCGGCATCAGCGAGCAGTTCAAGATCCCCATCAAGTACCTCGGGGTGGGCGAGGGGATCGATCATCTGCAGATGTTCGACAAGCAGGCCTTCGTGGAGGCATTGTTCAAGGGTTGATACTTGCCTGGCCCGGCTACGGGTCTATCTTCGGGCCGCACCCCAAAACCCTACTCCAGCATGGAACAGCAAAGCGCACCAGTACCGGCAGGTGAAGACAAGACCGTGGCCATTCTGGCGTACATCACCCTGATCGGGTTCATTGTGGCCATCGTGCTGCACAGCTCGAAGAAGACGGCGCTCGGCTCCTTCCATCTGCGCCAGATGCTGGGCATCGTGATACTCGGCATGGCTTCCTACGTTCTCATCTTCATCCCCATCCTGGGATGGATCGCCATCATGGTGCTCGGCCTCATCAACCTGATCATGTGGATCATGGGACTCATCGCGGCCATCAACGGGGAGTTGAAGCCAGCACCGGTCTTTGGCCCGAATTTCCAGAAGTGGTTCAGTGGCGCGTTCAATTGACCGGATGGAACTCCTGCGACGCCCTGCCACCAAGGCGGGGCGTCCGTCTTTCGGGTCCATGGGATCCGAGCACGCCCCGCCTGGGGCGATGAGCACAGCATGAAAGCCCGCACACGCAAGCGCACCAAGGTGAACGTCGTCACCCTGGGCTGCTCCAAGAACACCTTCGACAGCGAGGTGATGATGGCCCAGCTGAAGGCCAGTGGCATCGCCGTGGACCACGAGGCCGAACACAACGACCACAACGTGGTGGTGATCAACACCTGTGGCTTCATTGAGAACGCCAAGCAGGAGAGCATCGACACCATCCTCAGTTGGGCCGATGCCAAGGACCGCGGCGAAGTGGAGAAGGTGTATGTGACCGGCTGCCTCAGCCAGCGCTATGCGCCCGAACTTCAGGCGGAGATCCCCCAGGTGGATGCCTGGTTCGGCACACGCGACCTGCCCCGCCTGCTGAAGACGCTGAAAGCCGACTACAAGCACGAGCTGGTGGGGGAGCGGCTCCTGACCACGCCCGCGCACTTCGCCTACTTCAAGATCAGCGAGGGCTGCGACCGCAAGTGCTCCTTCTGCGCCATCCCGCTCATGCGCGGCAAGCACATCAGCACGCCCATGGAGCAACTCGTCACCAACGCCCAAGCGCTGGCAAGACAAGGGGTGAAGGAACTCATCCTCATCGCGCAGGACCTTACTTACTATGGCCTCGACATTTACAAGAAGCGCAACCTCAGCGAGCTGCTCGCGAAACTGAGCGATGTGGAGGGCATCGACTGGATCCGACTGCACTATGCCTTCCCTTCAGGCTTCCCGATGGAAGTGCTGGATGTGATGCGTGAGCGCAGCAACGTGTGCAACTACTTGGACATGCCCTTGCAACACGGCAGCTCCCGCATGCTCACCCGCATGCGCCGAGGCATCACGCAGGAGAAGACCGAGGCGCTGGTGAGCACCATCCGCGAGAAGGTGCCCGGCATCGCTATCCGCACCACCCTGATCGCGGGCTTCCCTGGTGAAACGCAAACCGACCACGACGACAACCTCGCGTGGATCGAACGCATGCGCTTCGACCGGCTCGGCGCCTTCACTTACAGCCACGAGGAGGACACCCACGCCCACACCATGGCCGACGATGTGCCCGCCGAGGTGAAGGAGCAACGCGCGCAGGAGATCATGGAGCTGCAGGGTGGCATCAGCCTGGAACTCAATCAGGCCAAGGTGGGCAAGACCTTCAAAGTCCTTGTGGATAAGGCCGAGGGCGGACACTACATCGCCCGCACCGAGTTCGATTCACCCGAGGTGGACAACGAGGTGCTGATCCCCTCCGAAGGGAACTACCTGCGGATCGGGGACTTCGCGGAGGTGCGGATCACCGAGGCGAATGAGCACGACCTGCGCGGGGTGGTGGTGTGATCCCGCCGGACCTACCTGCCGAAGTACCTGTTCACCGCCTCGGTGCGATTGCCCACGTGCAGCTTCTCATAGATCTTGTGGATATGCTGGCGCACGGTGTTCTCGCTGATGCCGAGTCGGTGGGCGATCTCCTTGTACAACAGCCCCTGCGCCAGATTCTCCAGGACCTCACGTTCGCGTTCGGTCAGTTGCGTCCCGGCCATTCGGTCGATCGCATCGCCTGGCCTAAGGTGTTCGACCACGCGGCGGGCCACTGCGGTGCTCATGGGGGCGCCGCCGGTCAACAACTCCCTTACCGCGGCGATGATCTCATCGGGCGTGCTGCTCTTGAGGATGTAGCCGTTGGCCCCGGCCTTCAACGCATCGAACACGCGCAGGTCGTCGTCGTGCGTGGTGTACATCAGGAACTGCGTGTGCGGCAGCATGGGGGCGAGTGTCCGCACGCATTCGATGCCGTTGATCCCCGGCAGACCGATGTCCATGATCACCACGTCCGGGGGTGCCATTGGCAGGTGTTGCAAGGCTTGCTCACCATCCTGGCATACGGTCAACAGCCGCAAGCCCGCCTCATCACCAAGCAGACCGGCCAGGGCTTCGCGCAGTATCGGGTCATCCTCCACCAGACCCACTGCTATGGTGCCGGCATGGGTGGGCCGCTGTGCTGCTTGGTTCATGGTGGTCACATGCATCATGGTGGACCGGTCCGGATGGGGATGCTGGACCCTGCGAAGGTGCCTGTGGGCAGCTGATCTGTCCAATAGAACATTTGTTCTACACGGTTTCGTCCGCGTTGTGCAGGGGCACCCTGCCGCGCACAAGGGTGCCTCGGCCTTGCATCGCCCCGTTCATTTCCAGTTGGCCACCCAGTTGCTCCATCCGTTGTCGCATGTTGCGCAAACCCTTGCCGCTCCCGGCATCAGCAGCGGGCTTCACAGGAGGGATCCCCATGCCTTGCCCATCATCCGCCACCTCCAGGACCAGTTCCCCCTGTTCCAAGCGCAGTCCGAGCACCACTTCCCGAGCACCGGCATGTTTCACCACATTGTGCAGGGCCTCTTTCACCACGAGGAAGACGTTCCGTCTCATTTCGGAGTTCACCTGTATGCGTGGCCAGGTGTCGGCCACCACCACCGTACAGCTGATGTCGTGCTCGCTCAGGTACTGCCGTGCGTAGTTCGAGCAATAGGCCACCAGGTCCTCCAGTGTGCCCTGTCCGCCATCCATGGTCCAAATGATGCGGCGCATGTTGCCCATCAATTCGCCGGCCATGGCCGCCAGTGATTCGAGCTGTGAGCGTTTCTGAGGGTCCTGCTCCTTGCGCAGGGCCAGTTCCGCGCGCAGTTTCAATCCGCTCAACCCGGCCCCCAGGTCGTCGTGCATGTCGCTGGCGATGCGCACGCGTTCGGCCAGCAAAGCCTGCTCCCGTTCAAAGGCGATGCGCTGTGCGGCCAGCTTTCGCCCAACATAGGAACGAACGGCCAGGTACACGGTCAGGCCGGTCGCCAGCAGGATGAAGCTTCGGAACCACCAAGTGGCCCAGAAGGGTGGCAGAATGGTCAGTTGTAGAACGGACGGGGCGGCACTCCAATGGCGGCCATCCAGCGAGGCGGTGATCTCCACGCCATGATCGCCCGCAGGCAGATCGATGAGGTCCAGGCGGCCGGTGGGCGACATGTCCTGGGGTTCCGGCGTGATGCCGGGAATGTGGTAACGGAAGACGATACCGCCCAAGCCACCGTGACCGATGGTGGCGGCTTGCACCACCACCGTGCGGCGGTCATAAGGCAGCCTCAGCGGGCCTTGGCCGGCCGAGATGCGCCCTTCGCCGCCGAGTACCTCCACAATGCGTACTTCGGGCACCGGCATGGGCGCCATGCCAGCGCCGATGGTCACCAACAGCAATTGGTCGTTGTTCGCCAAGGCCAGCCTGCCATCCTCCAGCAGCATTGCGCGGGACAGGAAATGCAGGGGGCTGATGCCTTGTGGTGGCTTCAATACGATGAAGCGCTCCGCATCCACGGGCAGGCGCGCCACACCGGCGGAAGTCACCGTCCAGATCTCGCCCTTGTCATCGGTGAGCACGGCACCGATGCGGTCACTGGGGAGACCTTCGCGCCGGGTCCAGTGCGTCACATGGTGCGTTCCAGGGCGGATGCGGTCAAGACCTCCCTGGTGGGTGCCCGACCAGATGCTGCCATCGGGTCCTTCGGCGAGCGCCATCACCACCGCATGGAACCCGTCGCTGCCCGGCTCCTGGTAGCGCGGATCGCCGGGGCCTTCGCCGCCGCGCAGGTGGATCAGACCACCGCCATCGTTGAGGCCCAACCAGACGTCGCCGTTGCGGGCCACCAGGATGTCGAGTATTCCGTTCATGGGCAGATGCCATGTACTGTCCTGGGCTTTGCTGTGGAAATGCACGGTCTCCCCATTGTTGGTGGCACGATAGACACCCCTGCTCCAGGTGCCCACCCAGAGCCTTCCATGGGCGTCTCGTTTCAAGCGCGTGATGGATGAGCGTCTCGATCCGTCGGGCAATTGATAACCCAGTTGGGCCAGCCGCTCCAGCGCTGGTCGCAGCGTGCCTTGGCGCAGGTCGAGCCAGTGCAGGCCCAGGCCCGAACCGATGAGGTACTGGTCCCGCTCCATGTGCAAGGCACAGGAAATTCGCCGTGCCCAGCGCCGCAGATCCGGTGCGATGTCGCCACTGTCCGGGAGTATTTGACGGACGGTGTTCCGCCGCAGGTCCACAGTGAGGAGCCCATGGTCCTGGGTACCCACCAGCAAGCTGTCGCCATGTTGGGCCACCACCCCCATCAGGGCGCTGCCCGGTATGGGCCTGACCACCTGCATGCCTTGCCGCCAGGGCGCCAGTAGGGCCAGACCCTCGGCCGTGCCGAACCAGCGAACGCCACTGCGGTCCATCAGGGTGGTGTAGGGGCCATTTTCCATCATGGCGCCTGGCAGTCCCGGCGTATCGTCGATCCGCTGTACGTCGGTCAGGTCCGCGTTCATGCGGTAGAGCCGGTAGGTCCATGTGCTCAGCCAGATGGTGCCGTCCGGATCCTGCGCCAGGAAACGGGGCGTGAACGCGATCCGCTCCCCGGCCAGGTGGTCCAACACGCGCATCGAACCCCGCAGGTCGGCATGCATCAGTGCGAGCGTTCGTTGATCGAACCAGAGCAGGCTTCCATCGGCAAGTGGCAGGGGCGAGCCGGCGTCCGCATCGGTGAAACAAGCCCACTCCAGAGGGTCATGGCCGGCGTGGTACCAGGCACTGGAGGGCAGGTGATGGAAGGCGAGGCCCTTTTCGGTGCCGAGCCAGATCCCGTGTCGCAAGGTGTCGCGCACCAGGGCGTGCTTGGCGATGCGTGTACTGGGTGGACCCACTCGTTCCACATCCGCATCCTCCACGTATCGCGCCTCTCCGCTCGCCGGGTCCAGGATGTAGAGACCCAACTCGGTGCTCACCCAGGTCAAGCCATCCACATCACAGAGCAGGTCTCGCACCCGGTTGGCACGTGTCACGTCGGCCTCGGCCGCAGGCAGGGCGTAGCGTTGGAAAGTGCTCCGCGAGGGATCCAAGCGGCTGACACCATTGGCGGTGCCCACCCACAGATGGCCGTGGCCATCCTCGGCGATGCAGTTCACCTGCTCGTTGGACAGGCTGTTGCGGTCATACCGGTCGTGGTGCCAGCTACGGATGCGCACCCCTTCATGGCGTGCCAGACCATTGTCCGTGCCCAGCCATACGAAGCCTTCCTGGTCCTGCGCCAATGCCAGCACCTGCCGGCCAGGCAGGCCGTCCTCCACGGTGATGCGGTCGAAATAGGGCTGCCGCTGCGCCCAGGCGGAGCAGGCGAAAGCCAAAGCGGCGAGAACGGTGAGTGGGGTTGAGCGGAGCACAGGACCGGACCGGTCCGCCTGCGTGCGGGCCACATCCCGGCGAACCGTTGTCGGGCGCAGGAATGTGGGCCGTTCAGGTTACGTGGACCTCGGAAGCAAGTTAACTGTGGCTGGCGTTTCTGTGCAAGATCGGCATCACGGCAGCTGCTCCACGCGCACCGCCGAAGGCACCGTGCCTCCGATGTTGCTGAGGATCGGATCGCGGTCGTTGGCGATGCCGGTGTGCTTTACTATGCCGTCCATTTTCACGTCCTCGGGCCAGCAACCTGTTTCCGCGGCCGAAGGCATCGGTCCACCGCAGTCTCTTCATTGCCAAATTCTTACCGCCCCACGCTCACCTTGATCCTTCCGCCGGGCCAATGCAGGGTGTACAGGCCGCTGGCGGCGCCCAGGTCCACCCACTGGCGGTCGGTGCCGCGCGGCATCACCCATTGGCGCACCAGGCGTCCGGCGCCATCGAGCAAGTGGATGTGCAGGTCCTCATCGGCATCGCTGCGGGCGATGGTGAACTGCCCCTGGTTGGGGTTGGGGAACACGGCGATGTCCACCGCAGGGCTGATCATCACCGGCACGGTCTGGCTCCAGGTGGCTGTGCCATCGTAGTCGGTCTGGCGCAGGCGGTAGTAACTCACGCCGGAGTATGGCCGCTGGTCATCGAAGGCATAGTGCAGGGTGGTGATGCTGGTGCCCGCACCCGGCACCTGGCCCACCTCCTCGAAGGTGATGCCGTCGCGGCTGCGCTCCACGGTGAAGAAGTCGTTATTCTGCTCGCTCACCGTGGCCCAGGTGCAACGCACGAAGGTGTTGTCCACGGCCTTGGCGTCGAAGTACAGCAGGCTGATGGGCAGCGGGGTGAGGTCGTAGGCCAGCGCCCAGATGTGTTCGTTCTGCGGGGCGATGCCATCGGAGAAGAGCACGGCGGGCACCAGTGCTTCGCGCAGTCCGGGGTTGCTTTGGCCGGGCAGCGGCGCCTGCCAGGTGCCGATGCTTTCCAGCCAGCGTTGCGCGCGGATGGGGCCGGGGCCTGAGAGGGGGTCTTCGGCTGGCAGGTGGCTCAGCAACAGGGTGCCGGTGAGGTCGGTATTGGGCAGGTCCACCAGCCAGAAGCGGTCGGCGGTGTTGTCGCTGTTGTCGGCCACGAAGTAGCCAGCCATGTGAGTGACCTGTTGCACGGCCGTGACCGGGTAGGGTGTGTTGTCGGGCGCGGTGGGATAGGTGGCCACGCTCAGCAGGGTGTTGGCGGGGTAAGGAGCGGCGGGGGTGAAGGCGAAGGGGAAGACGGCACCGGCGGCATCGCTGAAGGGTATGCGGTGCTCGCCCACATCGGCTCCCAACGCCCATTGGAAGCGGCTCAGCAGGTCGGAGGTCTCGCTAACGATGCTGCCGCCGGCATCCACCAACGCGGTGGCGGTGGGGTTGAAGAGGGTGAAGGTGCGACCGTTGAGCAGCAGGCGTGCACCATCGAGGGTGAGTGTGCCGGTGGGGGTGGTGGGCAGCCCGGCCACGGCATCCTGAAGCAGCAGCTTGTCGCCGCCTGTGATGGTGAGATGGCGGAAGTCCGTGACGCTGCCACCACCCACCTGCTGCACGTTGGCGCCGAAGAGCAGCACTCCGCCGCCGGAGGCAGGGGTGATGCCGCTGTTGCCGCTGTTGTTGGTCCAATCGCCGGTGAGGCGCAGCAGGCCGTCGTTGCTGAAGTTGGCGGCGTTCTGGAGTCGCACGCCGCCCTCCACGGTCACGGTCACGCCGCCCGTGAGGGTCACCGGTACGTTGTCGGCCGTGAGCAACTGCGCGTGGGCGTTGTATGCGAGCAGCGATGCGAGGAAGGTGAGGGTGGGTTTCATGCTGCTTGGGATGATACCGGAAAAGTAGGCGCCGGTCCGTGCCTTGGCAACAGGGAAAACCAGTAGGCCGTTGGCGTGCCGCCCGCCCTTGATGGCCCGCCCGGATGTTCCCATGGTCTTCATCGCGCCGTGGTGTTGGTGCCGACCGCGGCACGCAGGGTCTCCACCTCTATCAGCAGGCGCGCGATGGTCTCCCCCTGTTCATCCAACTGCTGTCGCTGGGCCTCTATCTGCTGCTGTTGTTCCTGCACGGCTTTCACCAGAGGCACCGTGAATGTGGCGTAGCGCAGGCCATAGTGGTCGGCGCTGTTCTTGGGGGCGTCCACGCCGCTGAATTCGTAGCCCAGCGCCTATGCGGCGTTTTCCACCTCCTGCGCGATGAACCCGGTGTGTACATCGGACAGGCCCATTGGGGCCTCGGTGTGGACGTTGATCATCTCGTTGATCAGGTCGCGGTCCAGGCGGTAGGTCACGGGCCGCAGGGCCATGATCAGGGCCAGGCCTGGCACGTTCTCCTGCACCTGGGTCTTGAAGGTGCCATCGCTCAGGTTGGTCCAGGCGGCGAAGCCACCGATGCTGGCGTTGCCGGCATTGCCGATCCGCACCTGGTTGTCAGCGGTGATCCGGCTCAGGTTGCCCACTGCCACGGAGTTGCTGTAGGCGGTGGCGTTGTTGCCATCGGCATCATAGCCTACGAAGGTGCAGGCCGCATAGCCGTTGGATGCGTTGCCGGCGCTCCAGCCCAGCGCTGCATTATTCGATCCCGCGATGTTGGCGCTGCCGGCAAAACGGCCGATGTAGGTGTTGCGCTCGCCCGTTTCATTAGCGATACCGGCACTGCGGCCCACGAAGGTGCCCTCGCTCGCACTGAGGTTGTTCTCGCCCGTGCCCACCCCCACAAAGGTGTTGTTGGCTCCAGTGGTGTTGCCCAGGCCGCTGAAGTAGCCGATGAAGGTGTTGGCGGCCCCGGTGTTGCTCTCGCCCGCGCGGTAGCCCAGGAATGTGCGCAATCCCCCATTACTGACCTCGCCTGCGGTCTGGCTGTTCACCATGAATTTGAGCGAGATGTTGTTGGTGCTGCCCAGCACATGCGCGGCGGTGATGGCGTTGCCGTTGAGGCTCCAGGCACTGGTCTGGGCGGGGGTCAACGCCTGCCAGCTGGCCGTGCCGTCGGCGGCGCTCACCAGCACGCGGCCGGCGGCCTGGTTGCCGTCCACCATGCGGATGCTGCCTGCCACATGCAGCCTTTGGGTGGGGGCGATCACCCGATGCCCACGTTGCCGTTGCCCAGGATGCGCATGCGTTCATCGAGGGGACCATTGGCACCGCCGCCGCCATGCACATGGAAACGCAGATCGCTCAACCCGGAGGTGGCGTTGGTGGTCACCGAGATGATCTCGCTGCCCACATCGCTCGCGTTGCCCGTGGAGTTGATCAGGGCGATGCCCGTGCCGGTGTTGTTGGCGGTGAAGGCGCTGCGCACGGTCATCACGCGGGTGATGGTGCCCGTGGTGCCCGCCACCACATCGAGGCGGGTGTTGGGGTTGGCATTGCCGATGGTGGTGTTGCCGTTCTTGAGGATGAGCAGGGCGTTGCTTCGTTCCGCAGCGTCCACCGCATCGTTGTTGTTGGCATCGATGGCGTTGCCGACCACCAGCAAGCGGTCGTTCGCATTGGCGGTCCTGAATTGCGTGGCGCCATTGACGCTGGGCGTGTACGCAGTGGCGCCTATTCCAAGGACGGTCTCGCCATAGCTGGATGCTACATGGTTCCTGCCGAAAGCAGAGCTCAGGACGCCACTGGCGGCAGTGAGAAAGCCCCAGGCCGTGGCCCGGTGGCCCGAGGCGTTGTTGTACTCCCCCCAGGCCGTGGCCTGCTCCCCCGATGCGATGTTGCCATTACCCCAGGCGGTGGCATGGAGTCCCGAGGCGGTGCTTTCCCTCCCCCAAACAGTTGAAAGGGCCCCGGAAGCGATGTTCATCATGCCCCATCCAGTGGCCATGTTCCCCGATACTTGGTTCATGAAACCCCAAGCAGTGGACATTACTTCGCTTGCCTGGTTCAAGCTCCCGAAAGCGGTGGAGTAGAGTTCGGTGGCTTGGTTGGTGCTGCCCCATGCGGTGGCGTAATTCTCTGTCGCTTGATTGCCGCCACCCCACGCGGTGGAACCATTCCCACTTGCGAGATTGTTGCTCCCCCAAGCCGTGGAGCGTATCGCCGTGGCTTGGTTCAGCCGTCCCCATACCGTCGTATTGTGATCGGAAGCGATATTGTCCTCGCCCCAGGCCGTGGCCAGGTAACTCGAAGCGCTGTTGCCTTCCCCCCATGCCGTGCTTTGCGTCCCGTTGGCCAAGTTCTCATAGCCCCACACCGTACCGAGATATGCCGCCGTGTTGCTCAAGCCCCACGCGGTGGATAACGCACCGGAAGCCACCGTCAGATCCCCCCAGGCGGTCGACCCATCTGCGGAGGCCGTGGTGTTCAGCCCCCATGCGGTGGAACGGACTCCGACACTGGCATCATCCCATTGCGCCCCCGCCACCTGCCCCGCCCGGAACGCCGCCTTGCGGGGGTGGAAGAACATGCGTGTACCCGGTCCGGCCAGGTCAAGCGTGGCGCCGCTGTTCAAGGTGCCGGTCACCTGCAGGCCATCGGTGCCTTCCACCCGCACGGCCCCGGCATCGGCGGTGATGGTGCGGCCTGCCCCCGGCCCACCGAAGTCGTAGGCATCGTCCAATGTTCCGCCGCCCAATCCACTGGGGTCGGTCCAGGTCGCCGTACCAAAAAAGTCGCTGACCATGACCCGCCCGGCGGCCTGGTTGCCATCCACCATGCGGATGTTCCCGACCACATGCAGGTTCTCCTCAGGGAAAATGGTCGCTATACCGATCTGGCCACTGGGTGCCATGTACAGATAGCGGTCGGATACAATGTTCCGTGGACGCAACCGGATCCCACCAGAGGTGAACCCTTGCTCACCAATGAGGTCCACATAGGTCAGGGAGCCTTCGTTGGTGCTGATCCTGAGGCCGGGGTCCATGAACGCGGACCGGAAGAAGGCATCGCCTTGCACATCCAGCCGGTGCATGGGAGCGTTGACGCCGATGCCCACGTTGCCATTGCCCTGTATGCGGAGCTGTTCCGTGTTGTTGGTACGCAATACCAAGGGTACGTTGTCCGTGGTGCCCACGAAATTGGTGGCGGCATTGGTGCCCGCGTTGCCGGTGGTGAGCCAGCCGGTGTTCAGAATGAAGGGCACCCACGCGCTGCCATTGTGGTACTCAAAGCGCTCGTTGGTGGTATTGAAGATGAGCAGGCTCAGTGCCGGCACTGGGATGCCATCGCGCTGGGCGGTGGTCATGCGCGGTACCAGCAGGCCCTTGTCGGTGCTGGTGAGGTCCAGCAGGGCACTGGGGTCGGGCGCAGGGTTGTTGATGCCCACACCTTGGGCGATCGATACGTGGCTGGCGATCAGGGTCAAGAACAGGATCAGGGAACGCATGGATAGCAGGCTTTGCCTGCGAAGGTCCCGGCTCCAATGGGCCGCCACAATAGAACATTCGTTCAATGCCGCGCGGAGGCCATTGCGCTAACGCCTCCGATACCGGTCCATCGCCTTCACGTGGTCCCTCACCTGCGGTCAGTGTTGGATGCTGCGCACGTGCTGTCCTACGGTGCCTTGGGTCATGCCCATTCGCTCGCCTGCGAATTCATTGGAGGTTGGCTTCTACCGCCCGTAGAACTTGTTGACCGCCTCCACACGATTCTGCACGTGCAACTTGCCGTACATGCGGTGGATGTGCTGTTTCACCGTACCGATGGTGAGGCCGAGGCGGTCGGCGATCTCCTTGTAGAGCAGACCTTGCGAGAGCAGCTCCAGCACGGCGTGCTCGCGCTCGGAGAGGGGGCTTTTGCCCTTGGCGCTCTGCTGATGCACGGGCCGGAAATGGGCCACCACGCGGCGGGCCACGGCGGTACTCATGGGCGCGCCGCCTTGGTGCAGCTCCTTGATCGCCTCGATGATCTGGTCCGGCGAACTGCTCTTGAGGATGTAGCCCGTGGCGCCGCCCTTGAGCGCTTCGAACACGCGGTGGTCATCGTCGTGCATGGTGTACATGAGGAATTGTGTGGCGGGCATGTCACCACGCAGTTCGCGCATGCAGTCGATCCCGGTCATGCCGGGCATGCTGATGTCCATGAGCACGATGTCGACCTCCTTGCGCGGCATACCGGCCACAGCATCCTCGCCATTGGCGAACACGGACATCAGATCGAAACCCTTTTCAAGCCGAAGCAGATGCGCGATCGTCTCCCGGATCACCGGGTCGTCCTCCACCAACGCCACGCGGATGTCGCTCGCACCATTCATCAGGACGAAGATGGTGCCGAGCCTTGGTCACTGACAAGGGAACTTTTGTTAGTGCCCGCGAGGGGCACATGGAATTCCACCCGTGTGCCTTGCGTGCCGCCCACGGAGAGGCTGCCGCCCAGATCGGTGATGCGCCTGCGGATGTTGCGCAATCCGTTGCCGCCGTTAGCGGCCGAGGTGACGACCAGGCCGGTGCCATCGTCCTGCACCGCCACATGCAATCCGCGGTCCCAGCGCATGACCAGCGATACCCGTTGGGCCCTGGCATGCTTCACCACATTGTGCAGGCATTCCTTCACAACCAGAAAGATGTTGCGCCGCTGCTGGGTGGTGAGCTGCATGTCCGGCCATGGGCCTGTGGCATCGATCTCGGCTTCGAGGCCATTTTCCAGGAGATAGCTGCGCGCGTGCCCCGTGGTGTAGGCCACCAGGTCCTCCAGGCTGCCTTGGTCGCTGTTCATGGCCCAGATGATCTGGCGCATGCTGCTGATGAGTTCGCCGGTGCGCTGGGCCAGATCCATAAGCTGCCCACGTCTTTCCGGGTCGCTTTCGGTACGCAGGGCCATCTCGCTGCGCAGCTTCAACGCGCCCAGTCCGGCGCCGAGGTCGTCATGCATGTCGCGGCCCACCTCCTCACGGATCCGCAACTCGGCAATAGTGCGTTCCTGCTGCAGCCGCAGCACTTCCAGCCCGGCGAGCCGCTCCTTGTGGCGCAGACGGCTCATGTTCACCAGATAGAGCAAAGCCAGGACCGCCATGATGATGCCCGAGCCGATGATGGCGATGAGGCGTGTGGTCTGAACGTGGTCCAGGGCTTCGAAGAGCTGGCGCTGTTCCAGCATGGCCACCTCCAGGTCGCGGTCGCTGCGCATCAGCTCCGCCTGCGTGTTCAGGGCCGAGTGGATGTTGCGGGCCGTGATGGTGCTGTCGATGCGGTGCCATTCGCCTGTGAGCCGCAGGGCGCGTTCCAGATCGCCCAGGTCGCGGGCGGTCTTGGCACCCACCCGGGCGAAGTTCCTTTGGGTGACCATGCCCACCCCCGAGCGGTGGGTGGCCAGATAGGTTTCGGCACTGTCCAGGACCATGGCGGCATCCTTTCGCCGGCCTACCACTACCAGCGCGTTGGCACGGCCCACCAAGGCGTCCACACCGATGTCGTGGTCGTTCGCCCTTCGTGCTATGGCGGCCGATCGCTCGTAGTGCCGGAGTGCGCTGTCGGGCCGCTGCTGCCTAAGCGCGAGGTTCCCCAGCGACCAGTGCGCCACCGCCTCGGCCCGTTCCGCGCCCGAAGCCCGGGCCAGTTCCAGGGAGCGCCACAGGTGGAGCGCCGCACTGTCCAAGCGCCCCAGGTTGGTGAGGTAACTGCCCAGATTGCCATGGATGTGGTGCAGTTCCGTGACCGGGTAGCGCGCCGCGGGCGAACGGGGGAACCAGGCCAAGGCTTCGCGGAGATAGGGCAGGGCCTGCCGGTTGTCCTGGATGTTCTCATGCAGCAGGCCGCGCAAGTTGTTCACATTGGCCACCAGCGTGCTGTCCGCCAGCTCGTGTGCCAGTTCCATGCAGCGGTCCAGGTCGCGCATGGCATCATTGAAGAGGCCCTCGTAGTAGAGCACTTCGGCGCGGTAGCTCAGCAGGTAGTAGAGCGCCTCGGTGTCCCGGTCATGATCGATGCGCAACAGCGCATCGCCGATCAGGTCCATGGACCGTTCCGCGCTGAAGGCGTCCATCTCCACCAGGATCCGCTGGAGGGTGTGATGCAGGGTGCTGTCCGCGAAGTAGGGCAGCTGCCGCATGGTGCGTCCCACGGTCTGTTGCGCGGCAAGCTGGCCGATGCAACCGCAGAACATGATGCTTGCGATCCAAAGGACATGCGCGTGCCGTGCGACCGCTGGCGGCGGCTTGGGCCGTGCCTTCCCAAGCGATCCGGGGTCATCCATCATGACCCTTGGGCGCGTGGATCGAAGCGTTCGCGGCCCGTGAGCAGGTGCCACCACAGGATGAAGTCGCTCGCCAGGCTGTAGCCCGGGTACTGGAAGGTGGCCGGCTTGTTCTTCTCGAAGAAGAAGTGGCCCACCCACGCGAAGCCATAGCCACCGATGGGGATGAGCGACAACCACCAGGCGTTGCGCTGCAGGATGGCCAGTGCTATCCAGAGGGCGATGAGGCTGGTGCCGGTGAAGTGCAACACACGGCTCACCGGATGCCGGTGTTCGCTCAGATAGAAGGGATAGAACTCCCGCAGGCTGCGGAATCGTCCGGTGGAACTGTCCTTCGTCATGTGGCGATCTCCGCTTCGATCCGAAATTAGCACAACCAAAACCTTTCGTCATGCTGTCCTTGATCGTCTTTCTTCTGGGTCTGGCCCTGCCGCTCGCCACGCCACCCACCGCAGCAGCTACATACGATGCCATGGCCGTGGCCGTGATCGACGGCCTGGACGATGCGCAATTGGCGAACCTGGCCAAGCAGGTGGGCCCGCGCAGGGGTGTCACCTTGGAGTACAGCTGCGCGTGGAGCGGCTTGGTGGTGGTGAAGTTCGCCGATATCAGCACGGGCGAACGCGCCGATGTGGTGACCATGGCCCGCAGGCTCTTCGATGAAGCCGGCATCACCGCGAAGGTCGACTTCGTTCACATCCACATCGAGCCCAAGGGTACGGGCAAGTGCTGAGGGCGCTGAGGGGGCGGGTCTACCTTTGCCGCCCGCATGCAGGCCCACCGCATTCCCTACCGTGATACGCATCGCTTCGGTCGCATCGTGCTGGACCTGCTCGCCGATGCGGAGGAGATCGGGGAGTTCAGGGCGTATCCCCACACCTTGGAGGGCCTGACGGCCTCGGCCAACGCGAGAAGCTTCGACCCCGCGCAACGGCAGGTGCTGTGCGAGGTGTTGCGCCGACAGCATGCCGATCCGGACCCGCATCCCGCCGTCCGGTCCAATTTGGAAGCGCTCGCCGATCCCCGCGCGTTGACAGTGGCCACAGGCCACCAGCTTTGCCTCTTCGGCGGACCGCTGTATGTGGCCTTCAAGATCATCAACACTGTTCGCTTGGCACGCGACCTGTCGGCCGCGCTGGACCGCCCCGTGGTGCCCGTGTTCTGGATGGCCAGCGAGGACCACGACCGGGCGGAGATCGACCACGTCACCATCGGCGGGCGGCACGTGCAATGGCCCGGTGAGGCAGGTGGGGCCGTAGGGGTGATGAAGTTGACCGGCGTCGCAGCGGTGGTGGAAGAGGCGATCGCCGCCTTGGGGAGCTCTTCGCATGCCGGCCCGATCGTGGAGATGCTGCGTGCCGCCTACAGACCGGAGCGCACGTTGGCCCAGGCTACAAGACATTTCCTGCACGCGGTGTTCGGCCGCTTCGGTGTGGTGATCGTGGACGGCGACGACCCGGCGCTCAAACAGCTCTTCGCGCCGCTGATGCGGGAGGAATTGCTGAACCAGGTCGCGTTCAGGGCCGTGACCTACGCCAACGACAAGCTCGGTGAACGATACGGCGCGCAGGCCCATGTGCGCGAGATCAACCTGTTCCACCTGCGTCCGGGGCATCGTTCACGCATCGAGTTGCGCGATGACCGCTACCAGGTGCTGGATGGTGGTCCGGCCCTCACCCTGGACGAATTGCTGGCCGCCTTGGAGAACGATCCGCAGGTCTTCTCTCCAAACGTGTTGATGCGCCCGATCTACCAGGAGCACATCCTGCCCAATGTGGCCACCATCGGAGGGGGAGGGGAGCTCGCCTACTGGCTGCAATTGCGGTGGTTGTTCCAAGCGCTGCGGGTGCCCATGCCCGCTGTGCTTCTGCGCAGCAGTGCGGCATTCGTTGCCGCCAAACAACTGCGGCAATGGCACGATATGGAGCTGACCATCGGCGATCTGTTCCGCCCGGAGGCCGAGGTGCACCGGCAGGTGGTGGAGCGTGGCGCGTCGGACGTCATCGGGGTGGAGCAGGAGCGGGCCACCTTGCGTGCCATGTATGATGGGCTAGCCGCGCGTGCCACCACCGTGGATCCCACGCTGCGCGGACTTGTGGAGGGCCGGGCCGCGGAAGCCGTGAAGGGTTTGGACCGCATCGCGGAGGGCATGCTGCGCGCGGTGAAGCGCCGCGAAAGCACCACCATCGAACGCATCACGCGCACGCATGCCCAACTCTTCCCTGGCGGCGAACCGCAGGAACGTGTGGAGAGCTTCATCAAGTTGATCGCGGACCAGGGTGATGAGGTGTTGGACCTGCTGCTCGACCGGCTCGATCCGCTGGACCCACGCTTCACCGTGTTCGAGGTGGCATAGCGTTCCGGAACACCTTGTTCATTCGAAGATCCGCTCGGGCGCGCTGGCTACCTTCGCCCACGCATCGGCAGCAACCGACCCACCGGTGCCGTACGCTTCGTGACCGGCTTCATCCTCATCCTTGACCACGGTTCGCAGTACACCCAGCTCATCGCGCGCCGCGTGCGCGAGTTGAACGTCTACTGCGAGATCCATCCTTTCAGTCAGGCCTCCCGTTTCAAGGACGACCCCGCCGTGCGTGGCGTCATCCTCAGTGGCAGTCCCAGCAGCGTGCACGATAAGAACGCGCCGGACACCGACCTGACCGGCTTCTTCGGGCGCGTGCCCGTACTGGGCATCTGCTACGGTGCCCAGTTGCTGGCCAAGCGCGCCGGAGCCAGCGTGGAGCGCAGCAACACCCGCGAATACGGCCGCGCGCACCTCAGCACCCTTGGGGCAAGCCACCTCTTCGACGGCATCCAGGCCGGCACCCAGGTGTGGATGAGCCACGGAGACAGCATCACCGCGCCCAGCGAGGCCATGGAAGTGATCGCCAGCACCGCCGACGTGCCCGTGGCCGCCTTCCGCCTGCGCGACCACATGACCTTCGCCGTGCAGTTCCATCCCGAGGTGTACCACACCACCGATGGCCTGCAATTGCTGCACAACTTCGTCATCGGCATCTGTGGATGCGCTGGCGATTGGACCCCCCACGCCTTTGTGGAGAACACCGTGGCTCGGCTGCGCGAGCAGATCGGCGGCGACCAGGTGGTGCTGGCGTTGAGCGGTGGGGTGGACAGCAGCGTGGCGGCCCTCCTCCTGGACCGCGCCATCGGCGACCAGCTCCACTGCATCTTCGTGGACAACGGCCTGTTGCGCAAGGACGAGTACGCCCGCGTGCTCGAGAGCTATCGTCACCTGGGCCTCAACATCAAAGGGGTGGACGCCAGGGCCGAGTTCTTCGCGGCGCTGAGCGGCCTGGGCGATCCCGAAGAGAAGCGCAAGGCCATCGGCCGCACCTTCATCGAGGTCTTCGACCGCGAAGCGCACCGGATCCAGGACGTGAAGTGGCTCGCGCAGGGCACCATCTATCCCGACGTGATCGAGAGCGTGAGCGTGAACGGCCCCAGTGTCACCATCAAGAGCCACCACAACGTGGGTGGTCTGCCGGAGCGCATGAAGCTGCAGGTGGTGGAACCGCTCCGGCTGCTGTTCAAGGACGAAGTGCGCCGGGTGGGCCGCGAGTTGGCGCTGGATCCCATCATCCTGGGCCGCCACCCCTTCCCCGGTCCCGGTCTGGCCATCCGCATCCTGGGCGAGGTCACCGCCGAGAAGGTGGCCCTCTTGCAGGAGGTGGACGACATCTTCATCGCAGGACTGAAGGAAGAAGGCCTCTATGACCAGGTCTGGCAGGCAGGCGCCATCCTGCTGCCTGTGCGCAGCGTGGGCGTGATGGGCGATGAACGCACCTATGAGAACGCTGTGGCCCTGCGCGCGGTGACCAGCACCGACGGCATGACGGCCGATTGGTGCCACCTGCCCTACGAGTTCCTGGCACGGATATCGAATCGCATCATCAACCGGGTGCGCGGCGTGAACCGCGTGGTGTACGACATCAGCTCGAAACCCCCGGCCACGATAGAATGGGAGTGAAGTTGAAAGCGATTGGCGCCCTTGCATCCAACTCGGCGAGCTTGGGTCTACGCTCCGGTTCCGCCCTGGTGGTGGCTTGCCTGTGGCTCCTGTTTGCGCCTATGCTTTCCCAGGCGCAGGAGACCCGCACCATCGCCGGCAAGCGCTACACGGTGCATGTGGTGGAAGCCGGGCAGACGCTGTTCGCCATCGGCCGCAGCCATGCCGTGCCGGTCGAAGCCCTCCTCGCCGCCAATCCGGAGGCGAAAGAGGGACTGAGCATCGGTCAGGAGATCCTCATCCCCCAGGATGCCGTGGTGCGCAAGGAGGTACGTAACGCTCCGGTGCTGCTGCGCGATGGCGAACTGCTGCACACCGTGGCGAGGAAGGAGACGCTCTTCGGCATCGCCCGCAACTACGGCCTGCACATCAACGACCTGCTCGAGCGGAACCCGGAATTGAACGCTTCCGGTCTGCGCGAAGGCATGGAAGTGATCATCCCCATGGCCCAGCGCACCGACGTCCGCGATCCCGCGCTGCGGCCAGCCGAGGGAGGAAACGTGCACGAGCATCTTGTGCGGCCGGGCGAAACGCTTTATGGTCTCGGTCAACTCTACGGTGTGGAGCCCGACCGGATCGCTGCCGCCAACAATGGCCTGCCTGAAGGCTTGAAGGCCGGCAGCTTCGTGCGGATCCCGCTGCCCGCGGGGACCGAAATTCCGGTGGCGACCGATCCCCGGCCGGTGATGGGAGGCACGATGCACCGGGTGGGGCTCATGCTGCCTTTCGCGCTGGACCGGAACGACAGCCTGCGTGCGGCTCGCCTGGCGCCGGGCGACAAGCCCTTGCACGAGGCCACGCGCATCGCCGCGCAGTTCTATGCCGGAGCGCTTTTGGCCATCGAGGCGGCGGAGCTAGAAGGTCTGCTGGCGGAAGTGACCGTGCTGGACATGGGTGAGGACGCGCGCACATGGGCCTCCGTGCTGAAGCGTTCCGAACTGCAGCGCCAGGACCTGTTCATCGGACCCTTCCACCGCAGTGCCATCGAGCAGCTCGCGCGGGCGCATCCCGGCGCGCACATCGTGTGTCCGGTACCGCAGAGCAACAAGGTCATCCTGGGCCACCCCAACGTGAGCAAGGCCACCGCTTCGCGCAACGACCTCATCCGCCACACGGCGCGCTACGTGGCTCAGCGCCATGGCCGCGACAACATCATCCTGCTGAAGCCCGACATCCACGCCGACCGCGATGCGCAGGACCAGATGTCCCGCGCTTTGGCGGATGCTTTGGCCAACCAGAATTCACGGCTTCGTGATACCGCCTTGGTGGCCCGGCCCGGCCGCCGTGACCTGGGTGACCTGCCCGGCAAGCTCAGCCACGATCGGCTGAATGTGGTGGTGGCGCCGAGCGATGATGTGGAGTTCGTCACCAACCTGGTGGGCAAGTTGAAGAGCCTGGCCACCAAGCAGCGCATCATATTGGTGGGCCTGGAAAGTTGGGCCACCATGGAGACCGTGGCCGCGACGGACCTGGAGGTGTTGGGCTTCATGTACGCGAGTCCCACCTGGGTGGACCATGGCGAAGCCCGAGTGCAGGCCTTTACGCGCACCTTCCGGGAGCGGTTCGGCCATGATGTGGACGAGTACGCCTTCCTGGGCTACGACGTCACCCGCCATTACCTGCGCGCCATGGCCGCAACGGACGGCGGTGCACCCGTGCGCATGGACCTTCCCCAGAACGACCTGTTGCACATGGGCTTCCGCCTCACGCGCACCGGTCCTGAGAATGGCTGGCGCAACGAGTATGCGGTGATGCTGCAACAGAAGGAGTATCGCCTGGTGAAGGCGCCATAGCCGCGTCAGCGGTTGAACACCTGGCCCCACTCGGCGCGGTTGCCGCGGTCGTCGGTCACCTGCACCTTGAAGGTCTTCCTGCCGGGCGCCTTCGTATGCTTGTCAAAGCGGTGGTAAATGGTCTTGGTCTTGGGGTCGTACTCCAGCAGGATCCACTCGCCGTCCAGTGTGCCGCGCCAACCGGCGATCCCGGACAGGTCGTCCGTGATCTGTATGGTGAAGCCCTCGCGGTTGGCCATCTCGGCGCGCAGGTCCACGTTCGCGATCTTGGGTGGAACGGTGTCCAGCATCACGGTGTAGTGGCCAAAGGCCCGCACTTCCGCGCGCACCCCGCCGTCCTGCCAGGTGCCACCCTGTGGGGATAGCTTGCCGTCGGCCTCCATGCTCACGATGAGGGCCTTGCTTCGATGCCGCTCTGGGATGTCCGGCGTCGCGATCCACAGTCCGCAGTTGGCGTGGATCGGCTCCAGGGGGTCGTGCAGCAGGTGCAACGGACCATATGCTTTGGCGGGCGCCGGCTTGCGGGCATAACGCACGAAGACATCATCGTACAGCGCCATCGCGGGAAGGGTCATGCGCACGCCTTCCTCCTCCAGCACGTTGGCGGCATCATACCGGAACAAGCTGCCCTCCAGCATGGGAATGGGCCAGGAGGCGGCTTCTTCCGCCGTTGCTCCATGCAGGGTGAAGGTCAGTTCCGAAGTGTTCCCACGCCCATCAGTGACCACGAAACGCACGGCATGGTCGCGGCCGGGCACGGGCACGATGCGGCCTTGGGCGGGTTCCTTGCCATAGATCCGCAACTTGTTGTGCGGCAGCTTGAAGCAGCGGTGGTAGTCCTTCTTGTGTTCCTTGAAGAGACCGAACTCCACATGGGCGTTGCAGTAGCGATTGTGGTCGAAGTCCACCTCGTCGAAGCGGGTGGTGAAGACCGCCACACTGTCCACGAAGAGTTCGATGCGGCGCACCCCCATGCGGAAGGTGCTGTTGTCGTAACGGTCGAAGGTGTTGATGGAGAAGCCCACGGTGCCGAAGGCGGCCACGCGCTCGCCGGGCTTCAGCCCGTAGTGCCCCCCACCGCCTTGGGCGGCGAAGCCCAGGGCCTTGCCGGGGTAGGGGGCCACCTGCGAAGAGTCCGTCAACGGATGGATGCGTACGCCCACGATCTCCGGCGGTGTGCGGTCCGGGGCGCGCAACCCGAAGAGTTCGGGATCTATGGCGCGTTGGCCAGCCGTCTTGCGCACCTCGAAATGCAGGTGCGGACCGCCGCTGCTGCCCGTGTTGCCGCTCAGGGCGATCGTCTCGCCCTGCTTCACGGGCAGCTTGCCCTTGTCCGGGTAGATGTCGATGCTGAAGTCCTTGGCGCGGTACTGGGCATCCAGGCAGGCCTCGGCGGTGGCACCCTCCAGCCTTTGAAGGTGTCCGTACACGGTGGTGTGGCCATCCTCATGGTCGATGTAGACCGCCTTGCCATAGCCCCAGGGGCTGATCTTGATCCGGGACACCCAGCCATCGGCCACGGCCCGCACGGGAATACCCTCCCGGCCCTGGGTGCGCATATCCAGCCCGCTGTGGAAGTGGTTGCTACGGGGCTCCATGAAGTTGCCGCTCAGGTCCAGCGGTATGTCCATCGGCTGGATGTAGCCCGTGTGGGTCTTCGGCTGTTGCGCGCGTGAAGCGAATGGGGCTATGGTGCTGAGCAGCAGCAGAATGATGATAGGGGCGCAGGAGTGGATCGGCCGCATGGGGAGCAGGTCGGCGTGGAGATGCAAGCGGCCCCGAAGCTATCGCCATGCCGTATCAGGCGATCCGGGAACCTCTTCGGTGGCATCAACAGCTTGGGGTTCAAACAAAACAAGGGGCTGGTCCAAGGCGCCTTCTATCTTTGGCCTCGGACCCTCGTCATCAGGAAACCGATCCATGACCGCACCCCCCCTGAAGGACCGCTTGGTGGCGATCCAGGAACAAGTGACCCGCCTGGTGCGGGAACACGGGGAGGCGCAGCGCAAGGCGGCCGAACTGGAGGCCGAAGTCTTGGAACATCGCCGCATGTGCGATGTGCTGAAGGCCCGGGTGGCGGAATTGGAAAGGGAGAACGAGGGTCTCCGCAAGGCCCGGGTGGCGAGCAGCCGGCCGGCCGACACGGGAACGAAGGAAAAGATCGACGAACTGGTGAACGAGATCGACCGTTGCCTGGCTTTGATACAGGCCTGACGGCGGCGAACGAGCGACCATGGAAGACCGATCGGTAAGGATAGAACTCGCAGGCCGTGCGTACCCCCTCATCATCCATGCGGGTGAAGAGGTGAACGTGCGCAGGGCCGTGGATGAGATCAACGAGAGCATTTCGCGACTCAAAGCCAGCCACCCGCTGATCGATCGGCAGGACCAACTGGCCATGGCCGCCTTGGAGGTGACGGTGCGCGCGCTCAACAGCGCCACCCCGGAGCACGAGGCGGAAGTGGAGGCGGCGGTGGCCGCGCTCGAAGGCTTGCTCTCCGATCGGCGGGTCTGATCCCCTTCGCTCCCCTGGAGCCTTTGTGGAGACCCACGGCGGGGTCCACCGGAAAAAACGTGGACCATGGACATCATCAGCATCATCATCGGCCTCCTGGCCGGCCTCGTGGCCGGTGGGGCCATCGTATTCGCCGCGCTCAACAGCGTGATGAAGAAACGCCGCTCGGGCATCCTCAAGGAAGCGGAGGCCGAGGGCGAGGCCCTCAAGAAGGAGAAGATCCTGCAGGCCAAGGAGAAGTTCCTGCAACTGAAGGAACAGCATGAGAAGGAGGTGCGCGAGCGTGAACGCAACGTGCAGCAGGCCCAGGAGAAGGCCAAGCAGCGCGAATCCCAGCTCAGCCGCCAGCAGCAGGAACTCGCCAACAAGGAGAAGCAGGTGGACCGCCTGAAGGGCGAGTTGGAACAGAAGCTTGAAGGCTTGGAACGTCGTCGCGAGGAAAGTGAGAAACTCCACGCCAAGCAGGTGTCCCTGCTGGAGAACATCAGCGGCCTGAATGGTGAGGAGGCCAAGAAGCAATTGGTGGAGAGCCTCAAGGACGAGGCCCGCACCGCCGCCATGGCCCACATCAAGGACGCGCAGGAGGAGGCCCGCCTCACCGCCAACAAGGAGGCCAAGCGCATCGTCATCCAGACCATCCAGCGGGTGGCCACCGAGCACGCCATCGAGAACGCCGTGAGCGTGTTCCACATCGAGAACGACGACGTCAAGGGCCGCATCATCGGCCGCGAGGGGCGCAACATCCGCACGCTGGAGGAAATGACCGGCGTGGAGATCGTGGTGGACGACACCCCAGGGGCCATCATCCTCAGCTGCTTCGACGCCGTTCGCCGCGAGGTGGCCCGTCTGGCCCTCCACCAGCTGGTGAAGGACGGCCGCATCCACCCGGCCCGCATCGAGGAGATCGTGAACAAGACGCGCAAGCACCTGGAGGAGGAGATCATGGAGGTGGGCAAGCGCACCTGCATCGACCTGGGCATCCACGGCCTGCACAACGAGCTCATCCGCATGGTGGGCCGCATGAAGTACCGCAGCAGCTACGGCCAGAACCTGCTGCAGCACAGCCGCGAGGTGGCCAACCTCAGCGCCATCATGGCCGCCGAACTGGGCCTCAACCCCAAGGTGGCCAAACGCGCGGGTCTGCTGCACGACATCGGCAAGGTGCCCGACGAGGATCCCGAGCTGCCGCACGCCATCCTGGGCATGAAGCTGGCCGAGAAGTACGGCGAGAAGCCCGACGTGTGCAACGCCATCGGCGCCCACCACGACGAGATCGAGATGACCACGCTGCTCAGTCCCATCGTGCAGGCCTGCGACGCCATCAGCGGTGCCCGCCCCGGTGCCCGCCGCGAGGCCACCGAAGCCTACATCCAGCGCCTCAAGGACCTGGAGAGCCTGGCCATGAGCTACCAAGGCGTCACCAAGGCCTTCGCCATCCAGGCCGGCCGCGAATTGCGCGTGATGGTGGAGAGCGAAAAGATCACCGACCAACAGAGCGATGAGCTGAGCATGAGCATCGCCGACCGCATCATGAACGAGATGACCTATCCCGGCCAGGTGAAGATCACGGTGATCAGGGAGAAGCGATCGGTCGCGGTGGCCAAGTAGGGGCCGGTCATGACCGGCCCACTTGGCCACGGTCACGTCCCCCGCGACCCAACGTCCACCACCCACCCGAACCAGGGGGCGGCACTGTGCCGCCCCTTTTCTTTGCCACCATGCCGGTCCAGGGTATCCCGACCTTGAGAGACATCTTCCAATGGGAGGTGCGCACCTGGTCGCGGGCCTTGCCGCTGTGGGAGCAGCACTTGCCCAAACATCGTCCGGCCTCCGCGCTGGGCATCGGCGAGCGGGAGGGAGGTCTCAGCCTTTTGCTCGCCACGCTCGGCTTCGACACCCATTGCACCGACCTGCATCCGTTCACGGCGGCCACGCTTGCATCGCACGGCGACATCCAGGGCGATGGCCGGATCACGTATGGCCAGGAGGATGTGCTGCAGCTATCGCACGCGGACGCCACCTTCGACGTGGTCTTCTTCAAGAGCGTGATCGGGGCGCTGGGCAGCAAGGACAAGCAGATGCGCGCCATACGCGAGATGCACCGTGTGCTGAAGCCCGGCGGGGTGCTGCTCTTCGCGGAGAACCTGCAAGGGACCCGCCTCCATCGCTGGCTGCGGAAGCGCTTCGTGGCCTGGGAACACCGCTGGCGATACCTGCACATCCTGCACGATCGCGACCTCTTCGCGCCCTTCGCTGAGCTGCACACGGGCAGCACCGGTCTGCTCGCCAATCTGGGCCGCAGCGAAAAGCAACGCGATCTCCTCGCCCGCCTGGATGGCCTGCTGATGCCAATGGTGCCAAAGCGCTGGCGCACGGTATGGTATGGTGTGGCGATCAAGCCCGAAGCCCTCGCCGGTCCATTTCCGCCGGCCTGAAGCGAGCCTACTCTTTCACGAATCGCGAAGCCGCAAGGCGTCCACCACGCCGATCCAAGACCATAACGAGGTAGAGTCCTGGTGACAAGCGGCCCACTTCGATGCTGTTGAGGGATGCGGTCCGGTGGAGGACAGGCCGGCCGGCCAGGTCGGTGACCACCACCTGTGCGGCATGGGCCGGAAGACCTGAAAGGAAGAAGCTCTGGGTGACCGGATTGGGGTGGAGGACCACTTCGGAGGAGTGTTGCGGGGCGGGGACGGAGACGGCTTCGCTGCATTCTTCCACAGCATCGCCACCGATCCATTGTGCCACTCCATTCATGGTCACCCCATCGATGGTCGTGAGGCCACCGCATACGTAGAGACTGTCGCGCCAAACGGCCAGGTCGCTGAGGTAGGCGGCGCTGGAAAAAGTGCCAGGCGGCCGGCACCACTGGTTGCCGTTCCACTTGGCCAGGCGGTCCACCGGGATGCCACCGGCGTTGTGGAAAGCGCCGCACACCCAGAGTTCATCACGGTACCATTCCAGGTTCAAAGCCGCACCGTTGGCAGGGGTCAGATGGGCCAGGCCGGTACCCAAGCGTATCCATTGCTCCCCGTCGTAGCCCACCACCAGATCGGCCGGACCGCCAGTGGCTTCGCGGAATGCGCCGCACAACCAAAGCGTGTCGTTGCGTATCGTGAAGTCCTTCACGGCCCCCATGGTGTTCCAGCCGGGCACGGCTTCCCATTGTTGGGTGGCATGGTCGTACCGCATCATGGAGGTCCACTCCCCGGTAAGGGGACTGAGGTACAGCCCGGTCACATAGGTCTTGCCATGGAGATCGAAGACCCATGCGGTGTAGTTGCCCGTGTGCGGTGGTACTTGCGCGAAGGGTGCCCAGGGTTGGGCCTGCTGCCCATCAAAGGTGAAGACGTTGGCCGTCTCAGGCCCGCACAGCGTATCGGCGAAGCCGGTGAAGTACAATTGGGATTGTGGCATACGGGGTCCCAGTAGATACAATCCATGGTTTATCGGAAGAGCACAATCCAGGATCCATTTCCACCTATGCTCGGTAGTATCAAGTCGCCCCCAACCCCTTACCCAAATTTCAGCGATCGGATCGTAGTTCGCGAAAGACCCAGTTGCGTATAGGTCATTCTGGAACCGAAGGAACCATTGCACGGATTGAACCACAGAACCCCCCTCCCAGAAGTTGATCCGGTGGGCGAGGCTGTCCCAGCGCTCGCCATCCCATTGCGCCACACCCAAGGCAAGGACTGTGTCCTGCGCATTCAGCATGTGGATGAATGTTCCGCCAGCGAGCAGCCGGTCAAGGACCGTATCGCCATATAGGCAAGTGATCTGTGTGCCTGCGGGACTTTTGCCCTTGCCCAAGGAACGCCAGTACTGAGCTTGTGAGCGTCCGCAACACAGGGCAAGCAGGACCAGGATCAAGGCCGATCTCATGGTTTGAAAAGCTTGGAGGAATAGACCGCACCGTGGTTATTCAAGACCCGGATGGCGTATATCCCACTTGCTCGGGCAACCAACGATATGGTGGGCTGGGGGTGTTGGACATGGATCTGCTCCACCAACCGACCCCCAGCGTCGTACAATGCGATGTTCCATGGACCCTGGCCTGGCAGGTCCAATTGCCAAAGGCCATTCTGATCCAGGAGTACTGCGTGAAGGCCCGCAGTATCCCACAAGCTGTTGAGCGGAGGGATGCCAACTGTAGCTGACACGTCGAACGAGGCCATGAAGGCATCATAGCCCCATGGGATCCCTTCGGGTTGGGCGAGCATCCATGGATGGAAGTCCAGGAAGTACTCCATGTCGTACCAAGGCGCGAAAGGATTGCTGCCAGTACCGTAGTTGTTCACGTACTGGAAATACCCCAATGGGATCCCTGGTTGATACTCCACCAAAGGGAAATCCATGGGACCGGCACCCCAGGCGCGCTGCGAGGCCGTGGCGCCACAGATGAAAACCTCGTCGGATGTGGCGGCGATCCCCCAGCCCCGTTCGGTTCCTGCACCGCCGAAAGCGGTACGCCAGAAAAGATGCGGTGCTTGGCCTGGAGGGGCCTGAATGCCGATCAGGAAGGCGTCCCGCGTCCAGGGTATGCCATGGTTCTCCATGGCAAAGTAGGCTGGCGGATTGCCGCTGCCCAATGTACCTGTTGGGCTGCGGCTGTCGCCGATCATGTAGATCCGGCCAGCGCCGTCCGATGTCACACTCAGGATCACGTCCTTGTCGCTGCCGCCGTACAAGGTACCGTACCACAAGTCCCATGGGTCCGTCCTGAAGCATAGGATGACCGCCTCGGTTTCACCGTTCGTGACGATCCTGTGGTAATTGCCCCCGCCAGGGTAGGGCGCTTTATCGGGGTCCAGGGTTGAAGCCAATGTGCTGCCCACCACCCAGAGCTGGTCCTCATGCAACGCCAAGGCATAGGCGACATCAATGCTGTTGCTTCCCCAATAGGTGCTCAACTCGATCTGATGCGTATGTGTGATGTCGAGCTTGGCCACGAACATCGAGAATTGGCTCGGATCCGTTGGTTGGTAGAATCCCTGGCCACCTGTTGGAGGTACCACATCCAAGGGAGCGCTGTTGGGGTAGGTGAACCAACTGGCCGTGGAACCCGTGATCCACATGTGCTTGACGCCTTCCTCCGCAGGGGCGATGCGCATGTCCCTGATCATCGTCTCCGGTGCTTGCTGGCCCCATTGGGTACACCACTTGATCTGGTACTGTTCATCGAAAACGAGGAAGAACCCTCCACCATCGGATCTTGTGAAAGCACCTGGGGGCGCTACGGTGGGGTATTGCGTGATCGGCCCCCATTCAGGATGGCTCACGTGCCCGCCCACTGCCAGTAGTCCGTCCTCATCCACATCGATGGCCATACCATGTTCAGACCATGTGGATGCGCCGGATTGTCCATGGGTCGTGGCCCAGTCTCGAATGCCATTAGATCTTCGGAAAGCTCCCACCCACATTCTATGGAGTCCTCCATCATAGCCATCTATATGGGCATCATGGAATATGGAACCCCCTTCACGGTATGCCGCGAATTCGTGGCTGTTGGTCGACCCAGTAACGAAAGCATATGGACCTGCCCCTGTCAACCCTTTTCCCAAGGCGACCTTGTGCGCTTTGGTCTCCGAGAGGGCATCGAATGAAGTACCCCCACCATAGAAGGTACCCCATTGGATCTGCTTGCTGTGTCCATTGTACCTGATGACCACCGCCGCAACCCCGCCCTCATACTCGCCATTATTTGGGTTGAAAACTTCCGAACCCGGCGCAACTGGGAAGTCATGCCATCGGCTGTATCCACAAGCATAGGCATTGCCCTCTTCGTCCACCTTCACACTTTCCAATTCTTCATCGGAATTGTAAAGTTGTTGGGCGGTGTCTTTTAACATGCCTACTCGCACTGATGGGGCTGCGTGGGGTCGCCTGTGAAAGGCACCTCTTCATTACCTCTTCGGAAGTCATTGGCAAACATGCCACGGCTTGCTTCATACCCCAACCGGAAGCGCCAATGGTACAAGGTGCCGAATGCCGTGGAATAGACGATACACCCAATGATGAACAATTGGGTGCCTTCGTAATTCTCCAGAATGCTGTTGTGCATTTCGGGGGTCATATCCCACGGACCCATTGGAGGCAACAGGCCCTCTCCGGAATGGGATGCCTTTTCGCGCCGTTCCGAGCTGTCTATTCTTTCGCCCGAACCCAATATGAGAAGCGATCCGCCCTGGGTGATGTCGCTAACATGAACGACGCCTTTGCTTCCGTGCAATTCATACCGATAGTTCACCTGCCGGATTTCTATGGAGGACCGGCCGTAGTTCAAAAGGGCATAGCGGATGCGAAGAGTGTCGGTGTAGTCCATGGACATGGAGGATACCCCAACCCTGCCGCGCTCAGCCTCCCGCATATCGGACGCAGTTTGTACGGCGGCATCGGCGGATATTTTGGCGGCATCGGCAGCATTGCGCGCAACAATGTTGGCCCTTCGTATCAATCGTCCCTGCCACCATGTGACAATGGTAATGATGACTGTGAATGCCGCAATAACCCAGTCCGGGTTAAGGGTCGTGAAGGTGTCTACTACTGCCGTAGAGGGATACCACTTCATGAACTCTTGCTCTGTTGCATAGTTGGGCTTATTGTTGGCGCGCTTCTGATATACTGTACTGAACGTTTCGACAACCCATGAACGTCGTTGAGATCTCCAATCGCTTCCCCACGGAAGTCGATGCCGTGGCGCATTTCGAGCGGGTGCGCTGGGGTAAGCGCCCGAAGTGTGCCTATTGCAAGGGTACCAAACTTGGCGCTCGTTACCAAGACCTGCGGCACAAATGCCTTGGGTGTGGGCGGTCCACCTTCGTTACCGTAGGCACCCCGTTGCAGGGTACCCGGTTACCCTTGCGCACGTGGCTCTATGCCTTCGGTATCGTGGCCGATGCGAAGAAGGGCCTCAGTGCGTTGCAGCTACACCGCAACCTTGGGGTAAGTTACCCAACGGCATGGGCCATGTACCACAAGATCCGGGACCTTATGGCCATGGAGCAGGCCGACATGGACCCGCTCAACGACGTGGTGGAAATGGACGAGACCTTCGTGGGCGGCAAGCCGCGCAAGCCCAACCTTGTACGCATGACGGCGGGGCAGCGCGTTGCCATGAACCAGCGTGTGAAGGATGCCAAGGCCGACGGCTTCGACCTGCGGCCCCTGCGTGGCAACCCGGCGCGGGTGGCCACCAACGTAAAGCGCGGGCGCGGCACCAAGAAGGTGCCGGTGGTGGGCATTGTGCAGCGTGACGGCACCGTGGTGGCCCAAGTGATGCGCTCCCTAACGGCCAAGAACCTGCGGGCCATGGTGGAACGGCACGTGGCCACCGAGGACGCCTTGCTGATCACGGACAACTACTCGGGCTACTCCCGCCTTGACCGGATCATTGACCACATCAAGATCGACCACGCCCGTGCCTACTCATACAAGGGCGTGAACACCAACACCATCGAAAGTTTCTGGGCGCTCATGAAGCGCGGCATCGTGGGCCAATACCACCAGGTAAGCCCCAAACACCTGCCGCGCTACGTGTGCGAGTTCGCCTTCAAATACAACAACCGGCACCATGACGACATGTTCGAGACGTTGGTGGAAAATGCCATCCGCCCAACATCTTAATAATTCCGTTCTTCATTCGTGCCACCGCCAACGAAAGTGCTCCAATGGAGATTTTTTGGATCGCCTCCTGACTGCAGGGGCATCGGCGGCGGACCGATCTGGAACACCAGCGGCAGGGAAGGGTCGTGGGCCTGGAACGAGAAGCTGACGACCGGTGTGCCGTTGAGGATGACATAGCTCGCCATCCAACCCAGTGGTATGGTGGCGCCAGCAGGTGTCACTTGGTAGGCGACGGCCTCCTCGAACCTGACCCATCTGTGCCTGATATATAGGCGCAACGCATTCTGCCAGTCGATGTTCAGGCTGTCCTGTCCCTCGAAGAAGAGTTTGATCTGTGCGGGGTTGCCACCTGGATGGACCACGAAAGCCATTCTGGGTCCCATGCTGGCCGAATAGATGTGTACATCGATGTCATCCCATGCCTGCGGATAAAGCACCCGATCGAACGCTGGTACACCTTCCACACTGGTGCTGCCCAGGTAGTAGTTCATCACCCCTTGGACCGGGACGCCGATGGCGATCGGGTCTACGCGTTTGGCATTCCGAAAGTGCATGTCGACACGATACAGCGTGTCCGGGACAAGGGTATCGTTGGAAGATGCGAGTGTGAAGGAAATGGCACTGCTGTCCTTCAAATGGATCCCGACCGGCCATTGCTCAACGGAGTACCTGATGTCATTCTGGGCCTGGCCAGCTGTGTTGAATAGCTGACCATCGTTGCGCCGCAAAGCATGTGGTCCAGATGTGTCTCCATAAATATCTGGTGGGATGTAATAGCTCTGTGCGGTCGATGTCTCGATCATAGAGCAAGCGATGACCACGCATAGGGCGAAGCTATGCGGTCTGCGGTATGCGGTATGCGGTATGCGGTATGCATGGCAGATATATTTTGGAGTAATGAAGTTAATGTCGAAATACGGATCATCCAAATCGGAGGAGCCATCGGAACCGGGGTGATCCCCTCCTACAGGTGGTACGAACTACTGACGCGTTTCGAATGTGTGCTCCAGCCACCGGTGCCTCGCATCTGGCGCAGGGTATGGCGCGGCGATCAAGAAGCGATCGTGAAGAGCCTGGCGGGAAGCCGGCCTCCCTGGGCTGAAGGGCGCGTCTACCTTTGGCCGACCCTCCGCGCATGACCAACAACCACGACCGCCCCATCCTCGTCACCGGCGGGGCGGGCTTCATTGGCAGCCACCTCTGCGAGGCCTTGGTGGAGCGCGGCGCCGAAGTGCGTTGTTTGGACAACCTGGCCACGGGATCCCGCGCCAACATCGCACATCTGGAGGGCCGCCCCGGCTTCCGTTTCATCGAGGGGGACATCCGCAGCGCCGACGATTGCCGCACCGCCGTGGAGGGTGCCGGTGTGGTGCTGCATCTGGCCGCACTGGGTTCCGTGCCACGCTCCATCGCCGATCCGCTCTCCACCCACGCGGTGAACAATACCGGCTTCCTCCACATGCTGGAGGCCGCGCGCCTCACCGGGGTGCGCCGCTTCGTTTACGCCTCCAGTTCCAGCGTTTATGGCGACAGCACCACCCTGCCCAAGCAGGAGGACCAGATCGGCCGGCCGCTTTCGCCCTACGCGGTGACCAAGGCCGCGAATGAAGCCTACGCGGGACTCTACCATCGCCTGCATGGCATGGGCACCATCGGCCTGCGCTTCTTCAACGTCTTCGGTGAACGGCAGGACCCCAACGGCCCCTATGCCGCGGCCATCCCGCGCTTCATCCAGCGCATGCTGCGGCATGAGGCGCCCCAGGTGCATGGTGATGGACAGCAGTCGCGCGACTTCACCTACGTGGGCAATGCCGTGCAGGCCCTGCTGGCCGCCATGGACGCCGAAGACCCGGGCTGTCTGGGCAATGTGTTCAATGTGGCCTATGGGCAGCGCACCACGGTTTTGGAGCTGCTGGCCATCCTGCGCAGCGAATTGGCGCGGTACGATCCCGTGATCGGCACCTTGGGCGTGGAGCACGTGGAAACGCGCCAGGGCGATGTGCGCGATTCGCTGGCGGATATCTCTCGGGCACGTGAGCTGTTGGGCTTTGTACCCCTGCACGACCTGCGCAGCGGACTGGCGCGCGCCGTACCCTGGTACCTGCGCAACTGGGGTGGCAAGCCGCTCCTTTCGGTGGCGCGTTGAACCGCAGGGATATCTTTCCTTCGCAACCCGCCATGAGCCCCCACGAGTGGATCGTCCTGGCCGTCACCCTCGGGGCGGTGGTCCTTTTCGTCACCGAAAAGGTCTCGATCGACCTGGTGGCGCTGCTCATCGTGGCCAGCCTGGTGCTCACCGGGGTACTCTCGCCACGTGAAGGATTCGCCGGCTTCAGCGACGCCGCCACCCTGACGGTCGCCTTCATGTTCGTGCTCAGCGCCGCGCTGCTGCGTACGGGCGCCATCAGCACCCTGGGGCCAAGGCTCTCGCGCCATTTCCGGGAACGGCCGGTGATGGGCATGCTGTTGTTCATGCTCACCGTGGGCGTGCTGTCCGCCTTCATCAACAACACGCCCGTGGTGGCCCTGCTCATTCCCATGGTGGTGCAAACGGCCCATGCCTCGGGCCAATCGCCCAGCAAGCTGTTGATCCCATTGAGCTACGCTTCCATCGTGGGGGGCACCACCGTGCTCATTGGCACCAGCACCAACTTCGTGGTGAGCGGTGTGATGGACGAGAGCGGATTGGGGCCGCTGCGCATGTTCCAGCAGACGCCTTTGGGGATCATCTTTCTCCTGGTGGGTGTGCTCTACATGGCCTTCATCGGGCGCAAGTTGCTGCCCGACCGGCGCGAGGAGACGGACAAGCGGACGGGCTACGACCTGCGCGGCTACCTCACCGAGATCGAACTGCTGGCCGATGCGCCCAGTGTGGGCAAACGCATCATGGACAGCGCCCTGGTGAAGGAATTGGAGATGGACATCATCGAGATCCGGCGCGACGGGCAACGCTTCACCTTCCCGGCGGGCGACATGGTGCTGCAGGCGGGCGATATGTTGCAGGTGCGCTGCGACGTGGGCCGCATCCGCACCTTGAAGGAGCGCGCGCACATCTCCGTGAAGCCGCCGTTGCGCGTGGCCAATGACGACATGCGCAGCCGCGGCACCACCCTGGTGGAACTGGTGATCACCAGCAACAGTCCGCTGGAGGGCAAGACCCTGGGCGACGCCGACCTGATCCGCAGCTACCGTGCCGTGCCGCTGGCCGTTCGCCAGCGCGATGCCTTGGTGCACGAGCGGTTGTATGACACTGAACTGCGCAGCGGCGACGTGATCCTGGCGGAGATCAAGACGCACTTCATCCGCCGCATCAAGGAGATGGGCGCACGGTCCGATGCCCCCTTCGCCATTCTTACCGAGACGGAGGGCATGGCCGACTTCAACCGCAGGCGCTTCCTGTTCGTGGCACTGATCCTCGCTGGTGTGGTCTCCTGTGCTTCCATGGAGATCATTCCCGTGGTGGTGGCCGCGCTCGCCGGTGTGGTGGCCTTGGTACTGGGCCGCACCATGACGATGAAGGACGTCTACGAGGCGATCGACTGGAAGATCTACTTCCTGATGGCGGGCGCATTGAGCCTGGGCATGGCCATGCACAAGAGCGGACTGGCCGACCGCGCGGCCGGTGGTCTGGTCTATCTGGTGGGCGAATGGGGCGGACCGATCGCGATCCTGGCCGGGGTCTACCTGCTCACCACCCTGCTCACCGAGGTGATGAGCAATACGGCCACGGCGGCGCTGGTGGCGCCGATCGCCATCAGCACCGCGGCCGCTTTGGGTCTGAGCCCCATGCCCTTTCTCATGGCCGTGATCTTCGGGGCCAGCGCCAGCTTCATGTCGCCCATCGGCTACCAGACCAACACCATGATCTACGGCGTGGGCCGCTACCGGACCAGAGATTTCCTGTTGGTGGGAACGCCGCTGCAGCTGCTCTTCTGGCTCATCGCCACGCTGCTGATCCCCGTGTTCTATCCCTTTTGAGCCGCCTGCCCGATCCGGTAGCTGAGGCCGATCGTCAGAATGGTGGCGCGTGTGCTCTCGGCCATGATGAGCTGTGGCGGCCGGTTGATCAGGGCGAATTCCTGCGACCGCTCCACCAGGGGTATGAGATGCTGTCGCAACTGCAGGTCCAGTCCCCACTTGAACTCACGCGCCAGGGGCACGGCCAGACCGAGGATGACGCCCGCCTGTCCGGGCCGGTGGAAGTGGTCGCGTTGCAACTGGGCCTGGTTGTAAAGCGGGAAAAAGACGCCCTGCGCGTCGTTCTCAATGCGGTTGTTGACGCGGGTGACCGTGGCGGCGAAGAAGCCGGCCTGGAGGATGGTGCCGCTCATCTGGGGGAAGCCCAATACCATGTCAAGACCCAGTTGCGTGCGTTCGGTGACGAAATGCACGCGGTAGGCCATGCGGGTGCGGTAGGCGTTGAAACCCAGGTTCAGCGCGGGTTGGAAAAGGACCTTGCGCTTCTCCCCGGCGAGCGTGATCGATCCGTTGAGCATGATCGTCTGTCCCGGGCTGCTGGTCAGATCCTCGCCGGGCGAGGTGAGCAGGTTCATACCCCAGGCGCCATGCACGCGGCCTTCCACGAACTGGGCTTTCGATGGCGGTGCCACGATGGCGATCGGCAGTAAAGCGAGAATGAACCCGAGCGGCGCAACACCAGGACAAGGACGCATGGGGCCAATTTACCGCCAGGCCGACCCACGACCTGGTACGTCGTGAAGGCGGAAACCGCCAAGCCACGTGGTCCCTGGTGTTTCTGGAGGCGCACTCAAGGAGACATTCGGCCCAGCGCATAGTTCGCGTTGGTCCATTGCGTGGGTGTAAAGTCCAAGGGGCGGTTGAAAGCGTTCGTGAGTGCTTGCAACGAAAGGATACCACCGTCGTCCGCAGGACTTCCCATGACCGTCAGTGAACCATCGCGTTCCGCGACCGGGATGGATCCGGTCAAGCAGGACGTGTCACTTTGATTCGGATGACAAAGACCCAGATTGTGTCCCAGTTCATGCATGATGACCTTTGTCTGATACTCCATCCCAAGTGGTTCCGGACCCAAGGCTTGGAAATGGGAGGCCACCACCAGCGAGCGGATCATGGGCGATGCTTCGCCATAGAATCCAGGCCTGACATCCTTGGCCATAACGAGCAAATGGGTGAACGGAGCAAGGTCAGGATCCATGTGGAATGCGCGGATATCGGCGAGTTCACCAGAAACAACAGCGCGATCCTGGGGCGGCACCACCCGCACGCCATTGCTGTTGGGGAACATCACCTGACCGGGTCGCAAGCCTGGGAGGCTGTTGGTCCGATCGGCGAACAACACGTTGATATCGCGTCCGGCGAATACCGTCGTGATCCGTTCCATACCACGCTTGGTCATGGCGAAGACGGGAGAGGTATAGCCCACGCACACGACCAGATCGCGTTTGAGCGGATCTCCGACGCGGATGTTCTCCTGGGCGAGGATGGCCTCCTCCGCGTCCGTTATCCCATCTGCGTCCGCATCAGCATTCGCATCATCGGGTGATGGGTCGGCGAAGCGCGTGACGACCGTTCGATACAAGAGCGCGATGGACCTTCCGTTGAAGTTGAAGACCTGTTGATACGTGGAGTCCCGGTTGTGGAAGGGCAGCCGATCCTCCAAGGTCAGCGCTTGGTCGCCATCCTCAACGAATTTCAGCCGGGCACGATAGTGAAGAAGCCTCCCTGCATGCCATTGGCCCGCGCAACGTGTGGTGGCCACGGTACCTGGCCGTAGCGGAGACCCGATGTCGGCCACGATGTGATCATCCAGGATCAATCGGGATCGTGATAGTGCTGGTTGGATCGAGATCTCATCGATGATCAGATCGATGCGCTGGTTGGTTTCCGCGTCCATCCAGCCATCTCCGTCGCTGTCCTGGAGGTTGCGGGCCAGGTCGGCGATACCCTCGCGGGTTTGCGGATCGCACGAGGTGCAGGAGGTCAGGGATGCCAACAATAAGAACTGGAAGGCGCGATAGGGTGAAAATGACCTGGCCATGTCAAGGGTGTTGTTGGATCACATATCCGTGAAGGTATGCGGTACCCAAGGACATCCTGCACTGGTTCCGGCCCTAATGCACAAATGTTCACCGCGCCGTCCGCCGCATCTTTGTCGCCGGGCATGGGACCTGTAGCCATTCTGCTTCTTGTGGTCTTCTCGGCGGCGGTGGTGGCCCCCCTGCTGCAGCGGCTGCCGGTGCGCTGGGCTACTGGGCTGCTCGCGTTGGTCCCGCTGGGGGCTTTCGTCTGGTTCGCGGGCCAGGTCTCTCCGGTGGTCGATGGGGTGCCACTGCGCGAGGGCTACGTGTGGGTGAACGGCCTGGGCTTCGATTTCGACTTCCGCATCGATGGTCTATCCCTGTTGTTCGCGCTGCTCATCACCGGTATCGGCACGCTCATCGTGCTCTATGGCGGCGCATACCTGCAACGCCACCCCGGCCTGCCGCGCTTCTTCACCTACCTCTTCGTGTTCATGGGCTCCATGCTTGGCGTGGTTCTCTCGGACAACATCTTCGCGCTTTTCGTTTTCTGGGAACTCACCAGCCTCAGTTCCTACCTGCTCATCGGCTACCGCCATGGTCACGCGGGCACGCGCAAGGCCGCGTTGCAGGCGCTGCTCGTCACGGGCATGGGTGGTCTGGCCCTCATGGCCGGTCTCATCCTCGCCACCACGGCGCAGGGCAGCCCGGTGATCAGCCATTGGGCCGTGGGCGGAGGCGAATTGCTCAACTCACCCTACCTGACGCCCATGGTGGTGCTGGTGCTGCTGGGGGCCTTCACCAAGAGCGCGCAGTTCCCCTTCCATTTCTGGCTGCCCAACGCCATGGCGGCGCCCACGCCGGTGAGCGCCTATCTGCATTCGGCCACCATGGTGAAGGCGGGCGTGTACCTGCTGGCCCGGCTGGCGCCGCACTTCGGCGGTATACCCGGTTGGAACGATACCCTCGTGATCGTGGGTGGCATCACCATGTTGCTGGGCGCCGGGTGGGCGCTGGTCCAGATGGACCTGAAGAAAGTGCTCGCTTACACCACCATCTCCGCGCTGGGTCTGCTCGTGATGTCGATCGGCCTGGCGTCCACTCTGGCGATGTACGGGGCCATCCTCTTCCTGCTGGCCCACGCTGGCTACAAGGGCGCGTTGTTCATGGTGGCCGGCAACGTGGACCATGGCACCGGCACCCGCAACGTGGAACAGCTAGGCGGTCTCTTCCGCGTGATGCCTTGGACCGGTTTCGCGGCGGCCCTGGCGGCGTTGGGCATGATGGGCTTTCCGCTCTTCCTCGGATTCGTGGCGAAGGAGGTGCTCTACGAGGCCACGCTCCACCACTTCTGGTTGGCTGTTCCGCTCACCACCGCCTTGTTCCTGACGGGGGCCGCATTCACGGCCATGGCCATCCTCATCGGTGGCAAGGTCTTCTTTGGGCCGCGCGGCAGAACGGCGCATTCCCCGCATGATGTGGGTGCAGGCATGTGGTCCGGTCCGGTGTTGTTGGCCGCCTTGGGCTTGCTGGCGGGCAGCTTGCCTGCCGATGCGATCGGATCCCTGACGCACCGCGCGGTGGAAGCCATGCGCCCCGGTGCCGGAACAATGGAACTGCACGCCTGGCCGGGGATCACACCGGTGCTTGGATTGAGCCTGTTGACGATCGCGGCGGGGATCGTACTGTTCCGCCTGGGTCCACGTCTGCGGCGCGTGAAGCGCGGTGTGCGGTGGGCCGAACAGCGTGGGCCGGAAATGGTCTACGAGCGTGGCCTGCGTATGGTCACGGCCTTCGCGGCGCGCTTCACCGCCCTGCTGCAAAGCGGCCACCTGCGCTACTACATCATGGTGATCCTCGTCACCTTCTTCATCCTGCTGCTCGCCCCCATACATCACTACGGCCTGTTCCACCCGAAGCTCTCCTTCGCCGGTGTGGATCCCTACGAATGGCTGTTGGCGCTGTTGGTGGCGGCAGCGGTGCTGGCCACCGTGGCCGCGAGCGACCGGCTCATGGCCATCGCCATCCTTGGTGTGGTGGGCTATGGCGTGGCGTTCTTCTTCGCCATCTATGGCGGAACCGATATGGCCATGACGCAATTCCTGGTGGAGACCCTGACGCTGCTGGTCTTCGTGTACGTGGTGTGGAAGCTGCCCAGGTACATCCTGCTCACCTCGGGTGGTCATCGCTTTCGCGACATCACCATCGCCCTCGTGGGAGGCGCCGTGATGACCACGATCATCCTGCTGGTTACGGACTATCCGTTGGTGAGTGAGCTGAAGCTCTTCTACGCGGAGAACAGCGTGCCCCTGGCCAAGGGCCGCAACGTGGTGAACGTGATCCTGGTCGATTTCCGCGCGCTGGACACCTTGGGCGAGATCACCGTGCTGAGCATCGCCGGGCTGGGCGTGCTGGCGCTGGCGAAACTGAAATTGGGCAAGGCGCCTGCGAAAGCGGGCACCTTCGCCGCGAAACGATCGCGCAGGCCATGAACTCGATCATCCTACGCGTGGCCGTGCAGGTCCTGTTCCCGCTGCTGCTGGTGGCCTCGTTGCTTTCGCTCTTCCGCGGCCACAACGAGCCCGGCGGAGGCTTCATCGGCGGATTGGTGGCGGCGTCGGCCTTCATCCTCGTCACCTTGTCCGGTGGCGTGGCGGAAGGGGAGCGGCGCCTGCGCATGCCCCCGCTGCGGTTGATCGGCGCCGGGCTGTCGCTGGCCTTCATCGCGGCCGTGGTGCCCCTGTTCTTCGGCCATGCTTTTTTCGAAGCGCTCTGGACCGACCTGTACATCCCCATCGTGGGCAAACCGGGCACACCGGTGCTGTTCGATCTGGGCGTGTACCTGGTGGTGGTGGGCGTGGTGTGCAAGATCGTGTTCTCCATAGCTGACGACAACTGATGGGACTGCTCCTCGCCCTGCTCGCCGGGACGCTCTATGCGGCGGCCTTCTACATGCTGCTTCGGCGCAGCCTGGCCAAGCTCATCATCGGTCTGGTGCTGCTGGGCCACGCGAGCAACCTCTGCATCTTCACGCTGGGCCGCCTCAGCAAGGGGCGCCCGCCATTCGTGGAGGCAGGTGCGGATGCCGTGGTGCCGCCCTATGCCGATCCCCTGCCGCAGGCCCTGATCCTCACGGCCATCGTCATCGGCTTCGGCATCCAGGCCTTCGCCATCGTCCTCATCAAACGGGTGCACCAGGAGACCCGTTCCGATGACCTGGACCGACTGCAGACGGCCGACGACACCTTCACCATGGATCCTGAAGGGAAACAGCCATGAACCTGCTCGTACCGCTCTTCATCCCTTTCATCACGGCCGTGCTCTGTCTGGCCTGGTGGAAGGACCGCCGCGTGCAGGGCTGGCTCAGCGTGGCGGGTCTCGCGGTGATGGCCGGCACGGCGCTTCGCCTGCTGTTCTCGGTGCGGGCGGACGGCATCCAGGTGGTGCGCGCCGGCGGCTGGGACGCGCCATTCGGCATCGTGCTCGCCGCCGACCTGCTCAGCGCGGGCCTCGTCGCCACCACCGCCATGATCGGTCTCGTGGTCACGCTCTACTCCATCCCGGCGGTGGACGTGAAGCGCGAAGCCTACGGCTATTACCCGTTGATCAATCTGCTGGTATTCGGTGTCACCGGCGCCTTCCTGGCGGGCGACATCTTCAACCTGTACGTGTGGTTCGAGGTCATGCTCATGTCCTCCTTCGTGCTGCTGGCCCTGGGCGGCGAGAAACGCCAGTTGGAGGGCGCCATCATGTACGTCACCATCAACTTCCTCTCCTCGGCGATCTTCCTCGCCGGCGTGGGTGTCCTCTACAGCCTCACCGGTACGCTCAACTTCGCCGACCTGGCCATACGCCTGGGCGAGGTGCCGGAGAAGGGACTCGTCACCGTGGTGGCCATGTTCTTCCTGGTGAGTTTCGGCATCAAGGCCGCCGTGTTCCCCCTGTTCTTCTGGCTGCCGGCCTCGTACCACACGCCACCCATCGCCGTGGCGGCCATCTTCTCAGGCCTGCTCACCAAGGTGGGCGTGTACGCCCTGATGCGTGTTTTCACACTGCTCTTCGTGCACGACATCCCCTACACGCACACCATGCTGATGGTCATCGCGGCGATGACCATGTTCGCCGGGGTGCTGGGCGCGGCGGCGCAGGGCGATCTCAGGCGCATCCTGTCCTTCAGCATCGTGAGCCAGATCGGCTACATGGTGATGGGCATCGCGCTGTTCACGCCGCTGGCACTGGCGGGCGCGGTCTTCTTCCTGGTGCACAACATGGTGGTGAAGACCAGTCTTTTCCTCATCAGCGGCATCGTGCACCACGTGAAGGGCAGTTTCAAGCTCCGCTACATCGGCGGGGTGTACCGCGACCATTTCTGGCTCAGCATCCTGTTCCTGGTGGCGGCGTTGAGCCTGGCGGGCCTGCCGCCCTTCAGCGGCTTCTGGGCCAAGTTCATCCTGATGAAAGCCGGTATCGAGGCGGGCGAGTTCTGGTTGGTGCTGGTGGTGATCGGCTCCAGCCTGATGACGCTCTACTACCTCACCAGGATCTGGAACGAGGTATTCTGGACCAACCGGCCGGAAGCGGTCGGCGACCCCGAGCCGCACACCCCCGGCCCTGGACCGCTTTGGCTGATGGTGCTGCCCGTGGCGTTGCTCACGGCGATCACGCTCGCGATCGGTCTACACGCGGAGCCGATCTTCGAACTGGCCCGCGAGACAGCGGACCAGCTATTGGGCCGTGACGAATACATCAACACGGTGCTGGGGCGATGAGGACCTTCATCTACAACCTGCTGCTCGCCTTCGTGGGCGTATGGATCATCGAAGAGACGATGGACCTGCGCTTCAGCGAGCCGCTGGTATTCCTGGGCGTGTACCACGCGCTCTTCTTCGCGATCTGGCTCTGCTCCTGGGCCTTCGACCGGCGCTACTTCCGCAAGCTGCCGCTGCTGCTGGAGTTCATCGGCTTCATCCTGAAGGAACTCCTTGTATCCAGCCTGCGCGTGGCCTATGACGTGCTCACACGCACCGCGCACATGCGCCCCGCCATCGTGGATGTGCCGCTGGACGCCCGCACGGACCGGGAGATCGTCACACTCGCGGTGCTCATCACCCTCACGCCCGGGACATTGAGCCTGCACGTGAGCGATGACCGAAGCACGCTTTACGTGCATGAGATGTATGTGCAGGACCGCGACGTGGCGGCCGTGCGCCGCAAGATCAAGGACGGATTCGAACGCCGCGTGCTGCGGTTGGCGCGATGACGGAGACATTCTATGACAACGCCCTGCTCACCGCCCTGGTGACGCTGATGCTCATCGCCGGGCTGGTGATGGTGCGCCTCGTGCGCGGACCCAGCATCGCGGACAGGGCCACGGCGTTCGACGTGCTCACCTGCGTGGTGATCGGCATGCTCGCCGTGTTCGCCATACGCACCAGCAACTATCGCTATTTCGATGTGGTGCTCGTCATGGGCTTCGTGGTCTTCCTCGGGGCCATCGGGTTCGCGTACTACATGAAGAAGATCAGAAGCAGGAAATGATCTCCCAATACATCACCCTGGCCTGTGTGTGGCTCGGCATCATCTTCATCCTGATCGCCGCGATCGGCATCATCCGCATGCCCGACGTGTACACCCGCATGTCTGCCGTGACCAAGGCCGTGGCCCTGGGCGTGGGTCTCATCCTCGTGGGCGTGGTCTTCCATTTCAACGACACCACGGTGATGTTGAAGGCCACGGTGATCTTCGTCTTCCTGGTGTTCTCCCTGTCGGTGGCCGCGCATGTCATCGGCCTGGCCGCCTACGAGGACCGGACCCCCATGACGGACCTCACTTTCCACGACGCGTTGAAGGAGGAGATGGGCGAGGGGAAGGCCCCTGCGCTCTCCGGGGACCCCGATGCCGAAGAAAGCTGATACACCCGGCGGCCGGGGCCTTGGCGTATGAACTGGCTTTGGTCAGTACAGGCCCCGGCAGGTCGGAACTAACTTTGGCCATCCACCGATCCATCCATGCACATGACCGTATTGAATGATGCCGTGCTGCCCGAGTTGATCGCCGCGCAGCGCGCTCCCTGCCTCAGCCTGTACCAACCCACGCACCGCACGCATCCCGCCAACGCGCAGGACCACATCCGCTTCGGCAACCTGCTCAAGGCCCTGGAGGGATCGTTGCGGCTGAAATACCCCGGGGACGCCACCGAGACGCTGCTCAAGCCCTTCAGGGCCTTGCTGGCGGACAACAATTTCTGGAAGTACAACCTCGATGGTCTGGCGGTCTTCGCCGCGCCGGGTTTCTTCCAGGTGGTGCGCATGCAGCGCGCCGTGCCGGAAATGGTGGTGGCCGCCGACTCCTTCCACCTGAAGCCCATCCGCCGCGCGTTGCAGACGGTGGACCGCTTCCATGTGCTGGGCCTCACGCGCGAGCGCATCGTGCTCTTCGAAGGCACCCGCGATGCCCTGGATGAGCGCAAACCCGCGGCCGGCGTGCCTTTGACCATCACCGATGCCCTGGGCGAGGAGCGTACGGAAAAGCACCAGACCGTGGCTTCCTACGGAGGGCGTGGCGGCAGCGGAGGAGGGGAGATGCGACACGGGCACGGTGGCAAGAGCGACGAGGTGGACAAGGACACCGAGCGTTTCTTCCGGGTCGTGGACCGCGCCATCATGGAACACCACACCAAGCCCAGCGGCCATAGCCTCGTGCTGGTGGCCCTCCCCGAGCACCAGGGCGAATTCCGCCGCGTGAGCCACAACCCCAGGTTGCTGACCGAGCATGTGGCCATCGATCCCACAGGCATCGATCCGGACAAGTTGCGCCGCCTGGTATGGGAGGCCGTGGAGCCGCGCTACCATGCCCATGTGAAGGGGCTGGTGGACCGCTATGGCGATGCCAAGTCCCAAGGCCAGGGCAGTGACGACCTCCAGGAGGTGGCCGCCGCCGCGACAGCAGGCCGGGTGGCCACGCTACTGGTGGATGCGGACAAGGCCATCGCCGGCCGCCTGGACCATGTGACGGGCAAGGTGGTCTTCGACAGCCTGCTCGACCCGCGCGTGGACGACCTGCTGGACGACCTGGGCGAACTGGTGGTGGCGCGCGGTGGCAACGTGATGGTGGTGCCGGGGGATGTGATGCCGACGGAAACGGGCGTGGCGGCCACCTATCGATATTGAGTACAACAAGGCCGCTGACGCCACGCGAACCCCAGGACACCGGGTGGTACCATGGTTGAAGCGGCCCAGCAACAACACTGAAAAAGCCAGGAGCATGATCATCCAAGTCAATTCGGACGGCCACGTGGACGGCAACGTCAACGTCATCGTGGAAGTGGAGGAGAAGGTGCAGCGTGCGTTGGAACGCCATGTGGACCGCATCACGCGCGTGGAGGTGCACCTCAACGACGAGAACGCGCACAAGAACGGGCAGGACGACCAGCGCTGCGTGATGGAGGCCAGGCTCAATGGCCTGCCGCCCATCGCGGTTACGCACAAGGCGGCCACCATGCCACAGGCCCTGGACGGCGCCATTGAGCGCCTGCGCAACGCCATCGCCAACCAACTGGGCAGGATCGAGAGCCGGTAGTTACCACCGGGGGCCGATGGTCAGGCTTCCACAGGCCGCGTGCGTGGCCCTGTGAACTTGCGCGTGGCGTAGATGATGCAGGGCACCCCGATGGCGGTGGGGCCCAGCCAGGCGATAACGCCCAGGTCCAGTTCGCGCAACGCGGTGAGCAGGAAGGCGGTGAGCGTGGCGATGTAGGTGCCGAGCATCATGCCGATGTGACGTCGCAACCAGGCCTTCGCGGGCAGTTGGTCACCGCGCGCGGACCTCAAGAAAGTGCGCGTATCCTGCAAGGCGAGCAACATGCTGATGGCCCCGAAGACCATGAGCACCATATGGCCCGTGGCGATCATCCAGCCGCCATTGATGCCGCCCACCGCCGTCATGGCCACATCCTGGAAGGTTGGCTTCAGCGCTTTGTTGCGGATGGAGCGCCAGCCCCCATGCGCCTGGTACAGGGAGAATACCCCGATGTGGAACAGGAAGGCACTTCCTCGGATGGTGGACAACATCAATGCGGTGGTGGCCACGGCCACCATGCACCAGAAAAAGACCGATCCACTGCGCCGGTGCGTGGTACCGCCCTTGCGCGCCAGCATGGCGAGCGTGCCGGTGGCCAGAGCCGCGGACCCGGCGGTGATGTGAAGGATGAGCAGGAGGCTGGCCGCGGTTTCCATGGTGCTGCGTGTTGCTGCCGCGAAACTGCCTTGGTGTGGATCGTTCCGCAAGCCTGCCGGGACCACTGACAAGCCGTGTGGCCAATGGCAAGGCCCCAGGGGCCAATGGCGGGCGTTCAGGGGTGAACGGCAAGCCGCTGGCGTACCAGGCTGGTGAGCTGGCGCGATACCGGTATCGTCTCATCGGTACCTTCCAAGTGAAGCCTCAGACCTTGTGCGTTGCCGCTCACATGCCGCACCTTGCGCAGATCCACCAGGTGGCTTTTATGGCAGCGCAGGAAATGCTCCTTCCCGGCCAGTGCGCCCTCGATCGCCTTCAGGCTGCCGCGCAGCACGGTCCGTAGCGGCCGGCCCCCGGTGCGGTGGTGCACCTCCACATAGTTGTCCGCTGAGCGGATGAAGACCAGGTCGTCGGCCCCCAGCAGCAGCTCGTCCTTGGCGTTCTCGGCCGGCAACCGGATCTCTTCAGCAGGGCCGGTTTCGGCAGGCTTCGACGCCGGTCCGGCCAGGTCCGCATTGATCTCTTCCGAATGCCTCCGCCAGATCCTGCTGAGGCGGGCTTCGTTCAGCAGGATCGACACGCTCACCGGAAACGCACCGATCAGCACCGTGTAACCGGTGAAGAGCAGGATCGTGGGCAGGGACAGGTCCGCCAGCCCGATACCCACGGTGTACAGCGCGTTCGCCAGCCCGATGCAGGCCACGTTCACCAGTGTCCAGCCCAATTCGCGCCCCACGTTCCACCGCTCTTCCTCGAACCAGGACGGCACCAGCCCGGGCACCGCCACGTTCAACAGCAGCATCACACCCGCGCACACGGCGCCATAGCCCAGGGCGATCCGCAGCAACATGGCTTCCAGAAAGACCAGGCCGAATGGCCGGAACAGATAGAGGAAACCGGCGACGAAGAGACCGAAGAGCAGGGCCGATCGCACCCGGCCGGCCGTGGAGCGCTGCAACTGGTAGGGCCGGGCAAGGAAACCGCGCATGAGGGTCAGGGATGGACGAAGATCGCGCTTCACGCCGTCGGTGACCACGAACCCGGAGCTACGCCGGGGTGTTCACGTCCTAACTTTCACCGCCGCAGGCGAAAGACCCCATGGCCATGTTCCTCAAGCGCGTCCTCTACTACCTCGATCCGCGCACGCTCTTCGGGAGGAGCGATGCCAATGTCAACCTGCGCTTCATGCACGGCATCAACCGCATCAGCATCTTCCTCTTCCTGATCTGCCTGACGGTGATGCTCATCCGGGCCTTTCGCTGAACATGGACGAGAAACGTTTCATGGCCCTTCCCCTCACGGAAAGGCTGGCATGTGTGCGTGCCGACGGGGAATACCTGGGGTCGCGCGCGCATGGCGGTCATCGGGTCCACCTCTACCGCATGGAAGGCTTCTTCTGCGAGGTGTGGATGCGCCTCGGTCTCTCCTGCGTGGAGTGGATCGAAGTGGCGCGCAACCAGGACGTCCTCACGGAGTACGTGCATCTGGATATCGGCCATTTCTTCGGCGACCGTTGATCGGCCTATTGCTGCCACAGCTTCCAGGCCGCCATGGCCTGTGCCTCCAACATGCGCATGCCGTTCGCGGTGCGCGCGCCGCGTGCGGATCCTTCGCGCAGGAAGAGCGTTTCGGCGGGGTTGTACACCAGGTCGATCAGCACATGCTTGGGGCCGATGGCCTCGTAGGGCAGGGGAGGCGCTTGGTCCACCTGTGGCGCCATGCCCAGCGGCGTGGTGTTGATGATGAGGGTGCAGACCTTCACCACCGTGGGGTCGAGCAGGTCCCAGGTGAGGTCGCCACGTTCGCGGCTGCGGCTCACCACGCGGAAGCGGATGCCCGCCTCGCGCAGCACATAGGCCACGGCGCGGCTGGCACCACCGGAGCCGAGCACCAGGGCCCGCGGCCGCGTTTCACCGATCAGGGGCGACAGCGTTGCGCGGAAACCTTCCACATCGGTGTTGTGGCCCGTGGTGCGGCCATCGCGGATGGTGATCGTGTTCACCGCGCCCACTGCCGCCGCCAGCGGATCGATGGCGTCCAGCAGGGGCATCACCGCCTGCTTGTAGGGGATGGTCACGTTCAATCCCGTGAGGCCCGGCGTGTCGCGCAACAGTTCCGGGAACGCGGCGATGTCGTCCAAAGGGAAGAGATCGTAGCGGTGGAAGGCGAGGCCTTCGCGCTTGAAAAAAGCCGCGAACAAGCGCTGGCTTTGGCTGTGGGAGAGCGGCTTGCCGATGAGACCGAAGACCTTCATGCGCGGCCGGCACCCAGTCGTTCGAGCCCCAGCAACAGCAGCACGCCCGCGGCCATCAGCACCAGGGCCATCGCGGTATGGGGATCCTTGCCGGTGATGCCCAGCAGAACGTCCATATCGGTGATGGTGGTATAGTCGCCGGGCCAGACGTTGCCTGTGATGAAGGGCGCCAGGTGTTCATCGGGTTTGCCGGCATGCACGGTGCGCACCTCCAGCACTTCCTTCCAAGGCCACACGATGTGGAGGGACCCCAGCAGGAATCCGGTGAGGGTAGCCACGGTGAGGTCGTGGTGCTTGTTGAACATCCAGCCGAGGAAGCGAGAGAAGACCATGAGGCCCGCCACGCATCCGGCACCGAAGACAACGATGATCCCCAGGTCGAAGCCTTTGATCGCGGCCATCACGGGGGCATAGGCGCCCATCAGGAGCAGGATGAATGAACCGCTGATGCCCGGCAGGATCATGGCGCAGATGGCGATGGATCCGGCGAGGAAGAAGAACCACAGGCTTTCCTGGCCCTGCCCCGCGTGCGCCATGCCGATGGCCACGGCGATGGCGGTGCCGATGAGCAGTCCGATGACCGGCCCCACGCCCCAGCGGCGCACCATTTTCCCGCAGAGCCACACACTGGCGGCGATCAATCCGAAGAAGAAGCTCCAGAGCAGCACCGGCTTGTGTTGCAGTGCCCAGGTGATGGGCCGCACGAGCAAAAGCACGCTGGTGAAGATCCCCGCCACGAGTGTGAGGAGGAAGCCGCCATTCATGGTCCGCCACGCGGCGGCGATCCCTTCACGCCGCAGCACGCCGATGAGTCCGGGGCCTATGGTGCGAAGCGAGTCGATCAATTCCTCGTAGATGCCGGAGATGAAGGCGATAGTGCCACCCGATACGCCGGGTACCGTGTCGGCCGCGCCCATGGCCATGCCTTTCAGAAACAACTTGATGCGTTCCCTGGGATGTGTCATCAGTCGCAGTTCATGGTGCCGTCCACCTGGTCCTTGAAGGCCATCACGCCGCCGCGCAGGTCGATGAGATTGTCGAAGCCATGGCGCGAGGTGAGGGCCTGCACCACCGCGATGGAACGGTTGCCGGCCCGGCAGTGGACCACCACGGGGATGTCGCGCTGGATCTCGTGCAGGCGGTCCAGGATCTCGCCCATGGGGATGTGGTGTCCGCCCATGCCGCAGATCTCCACTTCATAGGGTTCACGCACATCAATGAGCTGGTGCTCCCAGCCCGCTTGGCGCCGCCGGTCATACTCTTCGGGATCGATGAAGGGGATATCCCCCAGAAGCGCGCTGCCCATGGTCAGGATCAACCGTTGTTCTGAGGGGGCACCTGCCGGAGTTTTTCAGCCACTTCCTCGGGCAGGTACTGGAAGAAGGTGTCACCGCGCAGCCCCAGGCGCAGGGTCTCCAAGGCGATGACCTCATCGGGCGCGATGTTGCCCAGGTTCACGTTGGCGCCGATCTGTTTGATGAACCACACCTGCTGCGCTTTTTGCGGCGCCTCCCACAGGATGTCCTTCACAGGGATCTTCGCCAGGATGCGGTTCACCAAAGTGGTATGCGCGTGACCGCTGGGCCTGTAGATGCCCACTGTGCCGCTCTCACGCGCCTCGGCGATCACCTTCCAGCTGCCTGCGTCGAGCTCGGTACGCATCATGCGCACCCATTTCGCGGGGCTGATGAGGATGCCCGTCTCCTTGCTGCCCACTTCGCTCAGCACGGTCACGTGCTTGGCCAGGCTGGAGATGAAGCCGCACTTCTCTTTCAGCGTCATGGTGATGGAACCATCACTCACTTCCGCCGTGTCAAGCCCCAGTTTGTCGATCAGCTTGCGGTATTCCTTGAAGGCCCCGCGCGCCACGAAGGCTTCGAAGAGCGTTCCGCCCAGATAGACGCGCATACCGGCCTTCTGGTAGAGCTTCACCTTGTCCTTCAATCTCGGCGTCACCATGGAGGTGCCGAAGCCGAGCTTCACCAGGTCCGTCAACGCGCCGCTGGCCTCGATCAGGTCCTCGGCCTGCCGCATGGACAGGCCTTTGTCCATGACCATGGTGATGCCTTCCTCACGGGGCTTTTCCGTCCGTGCGGGAATGTGGGTGAGGCCGTGGTTCATCGGCGGTAGAGTTCCAGCAGGTGGGTCACCTGCGGGGCGGCGGCGGCCTCGGGATAGTGGTCCAGCAATTGGGTGTGCGCGGCGTGGTCGGCCATCAGGGCCTCCTCCAGTTCCAAGAGGGCGCGTTGCAACAGCCCGCTGCGCAGCAGGTAGCTCACCAGCCTGTAGCGGTAGCGCGCGTTCAGTTTGTGCACCTGTTCGCCCTCCAGCATTTTTCGCAGCGCGGCCTCAGGGCCCTTCACTTCCAGCAGCAGATCGGCATGGTCCAGCCAGGCATCGAGGTTCTCTGGCTCCTGGCCATTGAGTCTCGCGTAGGCGGCGAGGGACTCGTCGTAGCGGCGGGCGCGGGCCAGCGCACCGGCGAGGAAGTACCAGGCATCACCGTTCTCGGGATTCAACCGCACGGCCACTTCCAGGTCCTTCACGGCCTCCGCGGTGCGGCCCTGCATGTCCTTCACCACGCCACGGCCCACCCAGGCGTCCGTCCAATTGGGGTCCAGCGCCAGGGCCTGGTCGTAGTGGATCAGGGCCTGCTCGTAGCGCTCCATCTTCTCGAAGCACTCGCCGATGTAACTGAAGGTCACCGCCTGCGGGCCGTCGTGCGCGATGGTCTCCCGGTAGCAGTCCACCGCTGCGGGGTAGTCGCCCATCAGCAACAGGTTGCGGGCCTTGCTGAAATACGCCGAGGTGAAGCCCTCTTCGATGGTGAGGCAGAGATCGAGCGCCTCATTGCTTTCCTCCAGCCTTTCCATGCGCGAGAGCGCGTTCCCCAGATTGTACCAGCCCACGAAGGAGTAAGGGTGCTCGTTGGTGAATTCGCGGAAGAAGACGATCGCGGCGCGATGCGCATCGGCCAGGTCGAAGCAGTAGGCGAGTTCGTACAGCACCGCCTCGTTCTCCGGATTGATCGTCAGCGCGCGCTTCAGGCAGTCAATGGCCTGGTCGTAGGATTCGATGTTCTCGTATTCGAAGGCCAGGTCGAGCAGGATGTCGTCCTGTCCCTCCTCGGCCAGTTCAAGCGCGCGTTTGTAGTGGTCGATGGCGCGGCGGTAGTTGCGCAACTGGCTGTAGATGCCGGCCTTGTGCAGGTGCACATCCTCGTCGTAGGGCTCCAGCTTGCCTATGGCGTCCAGCACCTCCAGCGCACGGTTCAGCTTGCCCTGGTTCATCAGCACGTGGGCTTCGCAATACATCAGGTCCGCCGAGCGCGGATGCTGCGCCTTGGCGTACTCCAGCACGGACCAGGCCTTGCGTGCCTCGTTCTGTTCCAGATAGTGCTCAATGATGGCCTCGAACTCCTCCACATCGAAGAAGTAGCGCAGGTCCAGATCGAGCATGCTCTCGTACCGCTTCACGCAATCCATGCGGTCCTCGCGGTCGGGAAGAGGTTGGTGACCTTCGTTCATACAGGGATGCGCCGGGCAGGCGCACGAGCAAAATTAGGGATATCCCCAAGGGTGGGCGTCCAAGGGTCCGTCGTTATGAACAGCGTGTGGTGCATCCCCGCTTCCACAGCATGCGGTGGAAGGATGCGCGCGACCCATGTGCGGTGGGCATCGGCCGCGGGTACCTTCGCGCCACACAAGCCATGACACTCATCACTTCGATATCCGGCATCCGGGGCACCATCGGTGGATCTCCCGGCGAAGGACTCACGCCGCTGGACGTGGTGCGCTACACCGCGGCCTACGGTACAATCGTGAAGCGGAAGCATGGCGGAGGCCGTGCCCGCATGGTGCTGGGCCGCGATGCCCGGATCAGCGGTCCCATGGTGCGCGACCTGGTCACCGCCACCTTGCGTGGTCTGGGCATCGACGTCATCGACCTGGGTCTTGCCGCCACGCCCACCGTGGAGTTGGCCGTCACCGGTGAAAAGGCACAGGGCGGTATCATCCTCACCGCGAGCCACAACCCGGCCCAATGGAACGCCCTGAAGCTGCTGGATGAGCATGGGGAGTTCATCAGCGCCGAGACCGGTACGGAAGTGTTGCGCCTCGCGGGATCGGATGGGATCGTGTTCGCGCCGGTGGAAGACTTGGGCACACTGACCGAGCGAAGCGGGTGGACACGCCGCCACATCGATGCGATCCTGGCCCTGGACCTGGTGGACAGCGAGGCCATCGCCCAGGCCGGCCTGCGCGTGGTGGTGGATGGTGTGAATTCGGTGGGCGGGGAAAGCGTGCCCGCCTTGCTCACGGCCCTTGGCGTGGGCGAAGTGGTGAAGATCCATTGCACGCCCGACGGTCGCTTTCCCCATGACCCCGAGCCGCTGCCCGAGCATCTGGGCGATCTGCGCGCGGCGGTGGTGAAGCACAAGGCACAACTCGGCATCGTGGTGGATCCCGATGTGGACCGACTGGCCCTGGTGTGCGAGGATGGCAGCCTCTTCGGCGAGGAGTACACCCTGGTGGCCTGCGCGGACCATGTTCTGGCACATCGTCCCGGCGATACGGTGAGCAACCTCAGCAGCACACGCGCGCTGGACGATGTGGCCGCACGGCACGGCAGGAAGCGCCACGCCAGCGCGGTGGGCGAAGTGAACGTGGTACGCACCATGAAGGAGACAGGAGCACCGATCGGTGGCGAGGGCAACGGCGGGGTGATCCTCGCCGAACTGCACTACGGCCGCGATGCGCTCGTGGGCATCGCGCTCTTCCTCACCCTGCTCGCTCGGCGTGGTGGGACCTGTTCCGCATTGAGGCGCGGCTATCCGGACTACCACATCAGCAAGAACAAGATCGCGTTGCGTGCCGGCATGGACGTGGACGGGCTTCTGGAACGGGTGCGCCACCGCCATGCGGACATGCCGCACAGCACGGTGGACGGCCTGCGCATCGAGTTCGGTGACACCTGGGTGCACCTGCGCCGCAGCAACACCGAGCCCATTGTGCGCATCTATGCCGAAGCACCCACGTCCGACGCTGCCGATGCGCTCGCGCGATCGATCATGGCCGAACTGGCGGCGGAGGCCGGCATCCCGGAACCGGCGCGGTAACTTCGCGCCGCAGCGAGCGATGGAACGCATCTATCTGGACAATGCCGCCACCACGCGCGTGGCCCCGGAGGTCTTCGAGGCCATGGTGCCCTGGCTCACCGAGCATTACGGCAATCCCTCGTCCATCCATGGCCATGGGCGGATCACGCGCGCGGCCATTGAAAAGGCGCGCCGCACCGTGGCCGGTCTGCTCAACTGCTCGCCCGGCGAGATCGTCTTCACCAGCGGGGGCACCGAGGCGGACAACATGGCGCTGCGCTGCGCGGTGCGCGATCTGGGCGTGCAGCGCATCATCTCATCACCCATCGAGCACCACGCCGTGGAGCACACCGTGGCGGAGCTCGGTGACAAGGGCAAAGTGGCTACGCGCATGGTACGCATCGATGCCCGTGGCGCAGTGGACATGGGCCACTTGGAGCAGTTGCTGCGCGAGGGGTCGGGTGCGGTCACGCTCGTGTCGTTGATGCACGCCAACAACGAGATCGGCACACGCATCGACCTGGAGGCCTTGGGCCACCTGTGCCGTGCGAACGGTGCCATCTTCCACAGCGACACGGTGCAGACCATGGCGCACTACCGCTTGGACCTGCGGACGTTGCCGGTGGACATGCTTGCCGCCTCAGCGCACAAGTTCCATGGTCCCAAAGGGGTTGGATTCCTGTACACCCGTGCCGGCATCGGCATCAAGCCATTGATCCACGGCGGTGCGCAGGAGCGGAACATGCGGGGTGGCACGGAGAATCTGGCGGGCATCGTGGGCCTGGCCAAGGCCATGGAGATCGCCTATCACGATCTGGAAGCCCACCATGCGCATATCCAAGGCTTGAAGGACCGCATGATGGCCCGCCTTTCCGAGGAGATCCCCGGCGTGGTCTTCAATGGCGACACTTCGGAGAACAGCCTGTACACGGTGCTGAGCGTTCGTTTCCCGGATGATGGCAAAGCCGAGATGCTGCTCTACAATCTGGATATCGAAGGCATCGCGTGCAGTGGGGGCAGCGCCTGTAGCAGCGGCAGCAACAAGGGCAGCCACGTGCTCGCGGCCATCGCGCCCGATGCTCCGGGGGCCAACATCCGCTTCTCCTTCAGCCGCTACAATACCCTGGCCGAGATCGACCGCACGGTGGAGGTGCTCAAGCGCATCTTCCACCTGGTGGTGGCCTGAAGCACTCAGGCCTTCATGCGCGCCGTGGCCTCCATGGCCCACGTCAGACCTTCCAGCAACGCATCACTGCGGCGCGCCCAGGCCTTGTCGTCCTCCGGCGTGCCGTCCTCCTGGAACTGGTCCTTCACCGTGGGCACCTGCATGGCGCCGGGCACCACCCACGCGCGGATCTTCCACAGATTGAACAGGAGCTGTGTCACCACCTGGGTGCCACCGAAGGCCCCATCGGACACGGGCGCCAAGGCGATGGGCTTGCCGCGCCAGTCCTGGGTGAGCAGGTCCACCACGTTCTTCAGCGCCGCCGGCATGCCTCCGTTGTATTCCGGCGTCACGATGATCACCCCATCGGCCTGTCGCACCCTGTCCGCGAAAGCCACCACGTCGGGTGCTGGGTCATCCATGAACTTCAGCCGCTCGTGGAAGATGGGGAAGTCATGTTCGCGAAGGTCGATGAGGTCGGCGGTGTGGTGTGCGTGCTCCGCGATGCGCCGCTGGAGGTAGAGCGCCACCCGGTGGCTGGCGCGGCCGTTGCGGACACTGGCGGAAAGGATGGCGATGTGGCCCATGGCGCGAAGTTACCGGGAACGAAAAGAGCGGGGTGCGCCCGCTCCTTCGGTCCTGACCACCCGGCGCGCCGGGATGCGGATCCTGCCGGTCAATGCATGATGGTGAAGCGCGAAGCGTGGCCCAGCGCCTTGTGGTGATGCGCCGCCTGGAAGAGGTAGGTGCCGTGCGCCAGATCACCCAGTTCAAGTTGGAGCATGCTGTTCATGGGCATGAAGCCGCTGCGCACTTCTCGGCCGCTGAGGTCGGTCACGCTCCAATAGGTGCCCGGTACCACGGCGCCGTTCCAAGCCACCGTCACGATGCCGTTGCTCGGATTCGGGTAGAGGTTCCAGGGCCGCATGGCACCAATGCTACCATAGCCCACGCTCAGATAGGGCTCACTCATCACCTGGCAGCCGAAGCCATAGTCCACATACACGGTCCACATGCCGGGCACGTCGGCGTTGATGCAGGCGAGTCCGTCACTGATCACCGGGGAACCGTTGTGGTACCACTGGTGGAATTGCCCGGGTGGCATGGCGCACAACAGTTCATCGTCGGCCACGATCACAGGCTGCGTGGGTGGTATGAAATCGATGTCGATGCTGACTCCGAGGTTGGTGATCGAATTCGGGCAAATGCCGGGAGCGGCGGTCACGGTATAGCTGCCGGGCACGGTGACCACCAGCGTGGGGCTGTTGGCACCGTCGATGGACACACCGTCCATGTACCACTGGATGTTCGCCGTGTAGGGCATGCCGAGGGTGAGCTGCACATCGGCGCCCCAGCAGTAGGTGGATTCCCCGGATGGCCCGAAGAAGATGGGCTCATCGCCACCGTGCATCACGAAGGGCGGCAGGAAGACCCAGCCGTCCACCAGGTTGGAGGCGCTCATCTCGGTACAGCCGTCGAGGGTGGCTTCTACCGAAACACTGCTGCCGGCGTAGTTGAAATAGTCCACCTGAAGCGTTTGTTGGGTGGCACCCGGCAGCGGTTGGCCATCGCGGTACCACTGGTAGGCGTCGTAGCTCTGGGTGCTCAATTCCACCACCTCGCCAGGGCAGAGGATCGGCGATAGCGGGCTGATGGTGGGGGTAAAGACGCATTGTGCGGCGAGCAGGCCGGCGGTCGTCATCGCGGTCAGGGTCGAAAGTGTTCTCATGGTCGTCGTCGGTTCTTGTGGTCCGTTGCTATGACGCATCAACACGGTGGGATGTGACAGCCGATGTGATGAACGGTCGATGGCAGGGTGGACCGTTGTCCCAGGGACGTGATCAGCGGCCGTTCTTTTCGGAGGAGACCAGCTTGTCCTTCTCCCAAACGCCTTTCACACGCACCTTGCCATTGGCTTCATACAGCACACCCGGACCATGGCGCATATCCTCCAGCCACGGGCCCTCCCAGCGCTGCCCGTTCTTCCAATGGTACACGCCTGTTCCGGTGCGCCTGTCGTCGGCGAAGTCGCCCTCGTAGCGTTCGCCATCGGGCCAATGGAACACGCCCTTGCCGTGCCGCATGTTGTCGCGCCATTGGCCCTCGTAATGGCTGCCGGACCTCCAGAGCCCGAAACCCTGGCCATTGGCCATCTCGCGGTCCACCTCGCCCACGTAGATCACCTGTTCGCCGTTCTTGGCGGAAGCGAACTGGAGCCTGCGTTGTGCGCTTGCCGCCTCCATGGTCCGCATCGCCTCCTTGAGTTCCTCCGTGCGCTGTTCCATCCTGGAACCGAACACTTCGCGCAGCTGCCTTTCCTCCACTTTCAAGCGCTCCTGTCCACGGCGCAGATCGCCTTCCATGGCCTGGTACTGCGCCAGCAACTGTTCGGCGCGCGTGAGCCTCGCTTCCAGCCGGGCACGCGCGGCTGCGGGGTCCTCCTCACCACGCAACCGCCATTCGGTAAGGAAAGCGCGGCGCTGCGCCAGGATGGAAGTGTCGCCCGTGATGGCGGCGATGGCCTCATAGCGGCGCATGGCCTCGGCATGGTCCCCGTCAATGAAGCTCGCATCCGCCTCCACACGCTCCAACAGGCGCTCAGTGCGTGTCTCCTGCTGCCGGGCCAGCTCTTTCCACCGTACCCTGCTTTCCAGCGCCACCCACAAGGCGGTCAGCACCATGACGAGCAGGATGATGGGTATGCCGGACCTTTTCATGTCAATCGTAGAATCTCACCTGGGGTATGTCCTTGGAGCCGAGCAGACGCAATTGGTCCACGTAGACACAGACCATCAGTCCCCGGTCCAGGTCGAACTCGTAGCCGGTGGCGCCCCGCGTGCGGAAGCGGTCCACATAACGTAGTTCCACGCGTGCGGCGGTGAGGAAGCGCATGCCCACGCCGAGGTAAAGCCGGTTCTGGTTGAACGTGTTGTACACCACGTTGCGCCCGATGTTGATGCCGATCTCGTTGGAGGCCATCAGGTACATGGTCTTGTCCGCGTAGAAATCGTCGCTGTTGAGCAGGTAGCGGATGCGGTAGCGGAACCGGAAGCGGTTCGTGTATCGGTACTCGTCGCGCCCGGGCTGCTCCTGCCAGCGCAGTTCGTAACGGTAGCGCCAGGTGTGCATCACGCGGCCCTTGGCCACCTTCTGGTGGTGGAAGAACTGGAAGGTGGTGCGCAATTCGTGGTAGGGCGCGCGCAGGGTATCCTCGGGCTTGGCCACGTACTCGGTGGTGTTCATATAGCCCAGGGGGCTCAGGCTGAACCGCGCGTACGGGCTGAATTGGTAGTGCGCCCAAGGTCTGATGCTCTCGCGCATGGGGCTCATGAAGATGCTCCCTTCCCCGAACTCGTTCTTGCGGCGAATGATGCCGTCCACACCGTAACCCCATTTCCCGGTCTCGCCGAAGTCGTTGATCTCCACCTTGCTCCAGAAGGTCTGTGTGGGGTAGACCACCTTGCTGCTCTGGGCTTTGGCCAGGAAGGGCACGGCCACTGCGATGATGGGCCAGCAACAGGTGGAGCGCAGCGATACGCGCATCGACGATCGATGACGCCTGTAGATCCGGCAGGACCATGTTTCGCCAGGCCCCGCGCCGCAGTTGTTCCCGTCCGTCGACTCCATCATCCGCGGGGCGAAATTACCGAGCATCGTCCGGTGGTCGCTTGTCACCCCTGGTGTCCGCATCCTGACCCCCCACGACAATGACGGAACATCGCATCATGGTGCGCCCGCTTTTCCGCAACACCCACTGTGGATGGTCAGGGTACATGCGCTCGGCAGAAGAGGGTGGCATCTGCGGAAGAGGGGATGCGGAAGGCTGTAACCGCAACCTCGTTCCAAGCGTCCGATCGAACGAACTTCGGACCAACGAAAACTCCAAGGCACATCATGAGACTGCTGCTCGCTTCCTGTCTTCTCTTGTTCGCTCCCCTGCTCCCTGCGCAGGATATAGCCTCATTCGATCATCTTTTGCTCGGTGCCCTCGAGCCCCACGAACCCGGTGTGGCCGTTCTGATCGCGCGTGGCGATGAGGTGATCTACCGGGCGGCACGTGGCATGGCGAACATGGAACAGGAAGTGGGCATGGCGCCGGAGTTCGTCTTCCGCATCGGCTCCATCACCAAGCAGTTCACCGCAGTCGCCGCTCTGCAACTGGTGGAGCAGGGCAAGGTGAAGCTCGATGACGACATCACGAAGCACATCCCGGAGTACAACGCACAAGGAAAGCGTGTCACGGTGGAAATGCTGCTCAACCACACCTCGGGCATCAAGAGCTATACGGACATGAAGGAGTTCGATCGAGTGGTACAGAGGAAGGACGTCAAGCCCGGGGAGATCATGGCCTTCTTCCAGGACCAGCCCTTCGACTTCGAGCCGGGCACCGGGTGGCGTTACAACAACTCGGGCTATGTACTGCTGGGCATCCTCATCGAGCGGGTCACGGGCCGGAGCTACGCGGAATTCGTGGATCAGGAATTCTTCAAGCCACTGGGCATGAAGCACAGCCGCTACGGCAGCGATGAGGCCATCGTCCCCGGCCGGGTGAGCGGATACAGCCCCGATGGGAAGGGCTTCCAGAACGCGGCGTACCTGAGCCTGTCCTGGCCTTATGCGGGCGGTTCACTCTTCAGCAATGTGGACGACCTGCATACCTGGACCCGTGCGCTGTATGCCGGAAAGCTCATCAAGCCGGAGACGCTCAAGCGCGCCCACACCTCCGCCAAGCTGCCCAATGGGAAGGATACGCGCTACGGCCATGGCTGGTCGATCGCGAACGTCCAGGGCGTGCCCAGCGTGGAGCACGGCGGCGGCATCAACGGCTTCGTCACCCACGCGCTGTACCTGCCGCAGGAGGCGCTCTTTGTGGCGGTGCTCACCAACCGGGAGAGCAATTTGGCGCCTGACCTCTGCGCCAAGCTCGCGGCCACGGCCATCGGCAAACCGTACACGGTGATACCCATCGCGGTGCACGCGAGGACTCTGGCCGCCCTGGAAGGTGTCTATGTGGACGACAGCCAAGGGGAGCGCTACCTGCGCGTGGTGGATGGCAAGCTCATCAGTCAGCGCAAGGGTGGGGGCACCTTCACGCTGGTGCCGTTCGCCAAAGACCGTTTCGCCTTCGAGGGCTCGCTCACCAGCATGACCTTCCGCCGCGATCGCAAGGGCAGGGTCACCGGACTCACCATGCACGACCGGGTGTTCGGTGATACGGAATGGACGCGCACCAACAAGCCCTTGCCGGAGGCCCCCAAGGAAGTGGCCGTCACCGAGCAGCAGCTCGATGGGCTGCTGGGCGACTACGAGCTGGCGCCGGGCTTCATCATGAGCATCACCCGCGAGGGCACGCAGCTCTTCGTACAGGCCACCGGTCAGCCGCGCTTCGAGGCCTATGCGAAGAGTCCGCTGGAGTTCTTCCTGAAGGTGGTGGACGCGCGCATCGTGTTCAACCCTGGAGCGGACGGCCGCGCGGAAAGCCTTGTGCTGCACCAAGGCGGGCAGGAGATGCCGGGGCCGCGGGTGAAGTGACCGCTCAGCCCCACACCCACATGATCAGCGGCACACCCACCGCCACGATCAGGATCTCCAGTGGCAGGCCCATGCGCCAGTAGTCGCTGAAGCGGTAGCCGCCCGGCCCCATCACCAGGGTGTTGCTCTGGTGGCCGATGGGCGTGAGGAAGGCGCTGGAGCCGCCGATGGCCACGGCCATGAGGAAGGCGTCCACACCGAGCCCGGCGCCTTTGGCCACACCGATGGCGATGGGTGCCATGAGCACCACGGTGGCGGCGTTGTTGATGATGTCCGACAGGAACATGGTGACCACCAGCATGATGGCCAGCAAGGCCCAAGGCGGAACATCGTGCGCGAGACGTTGGATGACCCCCGCCACCTGCCCGGCCGCACCGGTGGTCTCCAAGGCTTGTCCCACCGGTATCATGGCACCCAGCAGCACGATCACCGGCCAGTCGATGCTGGTGTAGATGCGCTTCAGTGGCAGCACGTTGCTGAGCACCATGGCCACAGCGCCCATGGCGAAGGCCACCTGCACGGGCAGAAGTCCCGCCACCACCGCGGCGATGCTCAGGCCGAAGATGCCCAAGGCCAGAGGGATCTTGCGCTTGTAGCCGATGCGCAATTCGCGTGTGGCCAGCGCAAGGCAACCCAGCGAGGCGACGATGTCGGCCAGGTTCTCCTCGTAGCCCTGCAGCAACAACACATCGCCGGCGCGGAACTCCACGTGGTCCATGCGGCGCAGGATGCGTTGGTCCTTGCGGGCCAGCGCCAAAAGGTTGATGCCGTATCGGTTGCGCAGCCGCAACGCGCTCGCCGTCCTTCCGAACAACGGACTGTCGGCCATCACCACGGCTTCCATAATGGCCACGCGGTGCCCACCCTTGCCGCGGAGGTCCAGCCCTTCGTCGCCGATGAGCCGGGTGCCTGTATCCGCAATGAAGGTCTTCAATTCTTCGGGGTCGGTCTCCAGGATGAGGATGTCGCCACTGCGCACGGCCAGGTAACGGGGAGGGGCGTGCAGGCGTTCACCATCGCGGATGAGTCCCAGCAGCGAGACGTCGGCCTTGGTGTTCTCAAGCATCTCGCGAAGTGTGGTCCCCACCACCTTGGCATCCTGTATCACTGCCACCTCCGTGATGTAGTCATCCACCGAGAACAGACCGGTGCCATCGTCGGCCGCCTCGCGTTTGGGCAGCAATCGCCATCCCAGCAGCACGGTGAACAGCAGCCCTGCACCGAGAATGACACCACCCACCGGTGCGAAGTCGAACATGCTGAATGGACTGCCGGTCTCGGCCGCGCGGAACTCGGCGATGATGATGTTGGGCGGGGTGCCGATCAAGGTGGTCATGCCACCGAGCAGCGAGGCGAAGGCCAGCGGCATGAGGTAGTAGGAGACGGGGTGGCCGCTGCTGCGCGCCAGGTGGATGGCCACAGGCATGAGGATGGCCAGGGCCCCCACGTTGTTCATGAAGGCCGAGGCCACACCGGTGACCACGCATAGTGTCGCCAGTTGCACCACCAGCCCATCACCCACTTTCGTCACCAGGCGGCCCAGCAGGTCGATGAGGCCGGAGAACTCCAGGGCCTTGCCGATCACCAGCACGGCGCCCACGGTGATCACGGCGGGATGGCCGAAGCCCGCGAAGGCCTCGCCCGCGTCCACGATGCCCAGCACCACCAAGGCGAAGAGGGCCAGCAACGCCACCAGATCGTGCCGCACACGGCCCCAAACGAAGAGGATCAGCACGGCGGTGAGCGTGCCGAAGACGATGTGCTGGTCGGGCGTGATCATGGAGCGGCAAGGTACCGAGTCGGGTTCGCGAAAGCGGCTGGACCTATTGGTCCCGTGGGGCTGTCACCTTTCCACCACCCGCCACGCCAGCACCAGCACCGCTGCACCCAGCAGTGCATCCGCGACACGCTGCAGCAGGCCGCGCACGTCAGCCACCTCCGGCATCAGCATCACCACGAAGAGCACCACGAAGGCGATGCCCGTGAAGCGAAGCAAGCTGCGTGCGCCCGAGCCACGCAACACTGGTGCTGAAGCCACCAGGAAGAGGCCTGCCGCACCGGCGAAATAGGTGAGGAGGCCGAGCGCGTTGTGAATGCTCTGGGAGGTCGATCCGGTCTCCGGGCAGCCTGCATCGCAGGGCGCGAGGAAGACCGAGATGAAAGCCACAGGATGCGACCACAGCAGCCACCAGCCCACACGGCTGCTTCCTTCCACCGCTGCCACCGGCGTGGCCAGCCACAAGAAGGCGGCGAACAACGTTCCGACCGGCAGGAACCCGAAAAGTCCCAAGGCCTCGGCATGCGCGGTACCCGTGGCATTCAACTCGCTGATGAACTGGGACACGCTGGAATAGCCTGGCTTGATCGCGGCGCCGATGGTGTAGAACAGGGCCCCGTACAGCACGGTGCCGAGGGCCAGGAACCGAGCGGCGCGCAGCTTTTTCATGACGTGGAACGGTTCACCGCCTGCCGCATCTCCTCGCTGTTCCACGCATGTTCGGCATGGGATGGATCATGGGCCGCATCGCCCCGGATGAGTTCCTCTTGTTCGGCGATGCTCTCACGGGCCCCGGCCACATAAGCGCCTTTGTCGTGGCGCAGCGCGGCGAGCTTTTTCAGCGCGGCGATGTCGTAGCGGCGGAAGTCCTGCCCGGCCCGGGTGGCGCTGTGGGCGCGGAATCCCAGGTCACGCAGCACGTCCACCCCCATGCGGATGGAGGTGTCCAATGTTTCGCGGTAGACGTGCAGCACGCCCTGGTCCATCAGGTCGTACGCGTCGTTGCGGTTGCGGCTCCGCACATAGAGCTTGAGGTGGGGGTAGTGTTTGTGGACCACTTCCACCAGGGTGGGCGCGGTCTCGGGTGCGATGGCGCAGACCAACAGTTCGGCTTCGCGTGCCCCTGCGGCCTCCAGCAGTTCGTGCCGGGTGGCATCGCCATAGAAGACCTTGAAGCCGAGCTTGCGCAGCAGGTCCACCTGGTCGCTGTCGTTGTCCAGCACGGTGCTCTCCACGCCGTTGGCGCGCAGCAGGCGGCCCAGCGTGCTGCCAAAGTGCCCGAAGCCGGCGATGATCACCCTGTTCTTCACGTCCACTTCATCGGCTTCCTTCTCCTCCTGTTCCAGCGTGCCGAAACGGGGGAGGACCAATTTCTCGTTCGCCAGCATCAGCAGCGGGGTCATGGTCATGCTCAGCGCGGTCACGGCCATGAAGGTGTCGGTCCACGTGGCATCGAGGATGCGCAGCTGGGCGATGAAGGCCAGCAGCACGAAGGCGAACTCGCCCACTTGTCCGAGGCCGGTGCCGAGGATCAGCCGCTGGTCGAAGGCCATGCGGGCCCTGCGGCCGATGCCGATCAGGACGCCGGTCTTCAGCACCATGATGCCAAGTGTGAGGGCGATGATGAAGCCGGGACGTGTGGTGATGAGCTCGAAGTTGATGGATGCGCCCACGGCCATGAAGAAGAGACCGAGCAGCAGGCCTTTGAAGGGGTCGAGGTCGCTTTCCAGTTCGTGCTTGTACTCGCTGTTGGCCAGCACCACCCCGGCGAGAAAGGTGCCCAGCGCGGGGCTCAGTCCCACCACGTCCATCAGCAACGCGATGCCCACCACCAGCAGCAGCGAGGAGGCCACGAAGAGTTCCCGCAGCCGGGTGCGGGCGATCATGCGCAACAGGGGCACCACCACATAACGGCCTGCGGCCACCACACCGGCCACGGCCCCGAGCACCACCAGCGTGTGCTGCCAGCCGGGCAGCGTATCGATCCAGTGGTGCTCGCCGGTGGCATCCGCCGCGCCCATGGCCATCAGCGGCAACAAGGCCAGGATGGGGATCACGGCGATGTCCTGGAAGAGCAGCACGGCGAAGCTGTTCTTCCCGGCGGAGGTGTGCATCAGGTTCTTCTCCTTCAGACTTTGCAGGGCGATGGCGGTGGAACTCATGGCCAGCGCCAGCCCCACGGCCAGGCCCGCCTGCCAGGTGAAGCCCATCAAAAGTGCGATACCCGCGACCAGACCTGCGGTGAGGCCCACTTGCAGCGATCCCATGCCCAGCACCTGCTTGCGCATGCGCCAGAAGGCGGCGGGTTCCAGCTCAAGACCCACGAGGAAGAGCATCATCACCACCCCGAACTCCGCGAAGTGCATGATGTCCTTGCCCTCCTCGCCGATGAAGCCCAATGCGTATGGGCCAATGGCGATGCCCGCCAGCAGGTAGCCCAGCACGCTGCCCATACCCAGCCGCTTGGCGATGGGCACGCACACCACGGCGGCGGCGAGGTAGACCACGGCATCGGCGAGGAAGTTGGCCATGCGTCAGCGCGTGATCGGCTCGTGGTCGTTGAGGCGGTCCAGCATGGAGAGCGATGCGGCGTCGATCCGTGTCTCCGCAAGGTCCGTGAGCAACAGAGCGAGTTGCTCCGCGGCCAGTTCAAGGCCTGCATCCCCCATGCGGTGCGTACCCTGCACGGCGAAGGGCGGCAGCCATCGCATGCCGCAGAGCGTGGCGGTGCGCTTCAGTGGTAGCAGGAAGTCGTGCAGTGTATGACCATGGAAGCCCTCGGGCGTGTACGCCTGTTCGTTGCCGCCGGAGGTGAGCACATGGAAACAGTACTTGTCCTTCAATGCGGTGCCACCCGGTCCATAGGCCCAGCCGAAGCTGTACACCAGGTCGATGTATTGCTTCAGCAGCGGTGGCACGCTGTACCAGAAGAAGGGGTGGTGCAGCACCAGGATGTCGTGCGCGGCGACCAGGGCCTGCTCCCGGCGGACGTCGATGTTGAAGTCGGGGTAGTGCTCGTAGAGGTCGTGGAAGGTGATGTGCTTGTGTTGCGGCAGGCGCTGGACCAGCGCCCGGTTGGCCCGGCTTTTCTCCAGGCGCGGGTGGGCGAAAAGGACGAGCAGGCGGGGCATGGATCAACGTTTCTCTTCCCCCAGCACCAACCGCACCGCCTCCCATTCCTCCACCTCCTCGCTCACCAGCTTCAGGATGGACACCAGCGGCAGGAAGAGGATCATGCCGGCCATGCCCCAGAAAAGCGCCCCGGCGAAGATCACCAGCAGGGAGGCCATGGTATTGAGGCCCAGTTTGCCGCCCACCACCTTGGGGAAGATCAGGTTGGCCTCCAGGTACTGCACCACGCCCAGCACGGCGATAACCCCGATGGGCATCCACATGGTGCCGGTGGTGGTGTACGCCAGGGTGATCGGCAGCAGGCTGCTGAAGAGGATGCCGGCGTACGGGATCATGGTGGCCACGGCCGTGAGCATGCCGAAGAGGATGGCGTTGGGTACGCCGAGCAACAGGAAGCCCACGCTGTTCAAGGTGCCCACGATCAGGTACACCTGCACCATGCCCACGATGAAGCGCGCGTAGTTGGTGACGACTTTCTGGAGCAACGCTGGCAGGCGAGGCCGCCATGTAGGAGCCACCAAGGTGGTGAGCGCCGCCACGTAGGTGCCTCGGTTGTACAACAGCAGCGCCGTGAAAATGGGGATGATGAACAGGTTGAAGAGCATGCCGAACAGCGCGTTCACGGCCGCACCGGCGAAGGGTGCCACCTTGGTGGGCAGCGCATCCACTGCGGGTCCCCACCATTGGTCGCGGTGGTCATCGCCCAGGTCGTTGAGCAGTTCATTGATCCAGGTCCACAGCGCCTTGAAGCCGCCGGCCCCCTCACCTCCGGTAAGCTGCGGCAGCTGGCCCAGAAAGGCGTTCACCTGCCACAGCAGGACAGCCACCAGCCCACCGAAGAGCGCACCTACCAGCATCAATCCCATGCCTATGGCCAACCAGCGTGGAACCTGGTTGCGCTCCAGGCGCGCCACCATGGGGTAGAGCACGAGCGCCACCAGCAGGCTGTAGAAGAGCGGGATGAAGACGTAGCGCCCCAGGTAGAGGATCGCCAGCACGGCCAGCGTGATCAGCAGGTTGCGCAGGAGGGGAGAGGAAGGCATGCAGACCGAAAGCTACGGGTATGGGCGAAAGAGCATCATCTCCGCGATGCGAATGAAAGGACCCCGATGTTGGCCATCGGGGTCCTTGCTCCAAGGTCCGGTGCGATGGGCTTGTTCGACCAGGGGCAGGGTGCCCACGGCACTTCACACCGCCGCCACCTTGTCGCTCTTGTACGCCCCGGCCTCCAATTTCTCTTTCACCTTCTTGAAGGAGTCGATGGTGTACTTCACATCCTCCAGGCTGTGCGCGGCCGTGGGGATCAAGCGCAGCAGGATCTCGCCTTTGGGGATCACTGGATACACCACGATGCTGCAGAACACGCCCATGTTCTCGCGCAGGTCGATGATGGCATTGGTGGCCTCGGGCACGCCGCCGTGCATGTACACGGGCGTTACACAACTGTTGGTCTTGCCCAGGTCGAAACCGGCTTCACGCAGCCCGCTTTGCAGGGCATTGGTGATCTCCCAAAGCTTGTCGCAGAACTCTCGGCGGGTGCGCATCATCTCCAGGCGCTTGATGGCGCCGATGACGATGGGCATGGGCAGGCTCTTGGCGAAGGTCTGGCTGCGCATGTTGTAGCGGAGATACATCATCACGTCCTCCGGACCGCTGATGAAGGCGCCGATGGTGGCCATGGCCTTGGCGAAGGTGCCGAAGTAGATGTCGATCTGGTCCTGCACGCCTTGGGCATCGCCCGTTCCCCGGCCGAACTCGCCCATCTGGCCGAAACCGTGGGCGTCGTCCACCAGCAGCCGGAAGTTGTACTTGGGCTTCAGCGCCACGATCTCCTTGAGCTTGCCCTGGTCGCCGGCCATGCCGAAGACGCCCTCGGTCATGACCAGGATACCACCGCCGGTGCGCTCGGTGACCTTCCGCGCGTGTTCCAACTGCTTCTCCAGACTGACCATGTCGTTGTGCTGGTAAACGAAGCGTTTGCCGGCGTGGAGGCGGGCGCCGTCCACCATGCAGGCGTGGCATTCGCTGTCGTACACCAGCACGTCGTGGCGGCTCAGCAGGGCCTCAATGGTGCTCATGCAGCCCTGGTAGCCGAAGTTCAGCAGGAAGGTGTCCTCCTTCTGCATGAAGTCGCTCAGTTGGTCCTCGAGCAACTCGTGGTACTTGGTCTGGCCGCTCATCATGCGGGCGCCCATGGGGTAGGCCATGCCCCACTCGGCGGCGGCCTCGGCGTCCACCTTGCGCACCTCGGGGTGGTTGGCCAGGCCCAGGTAGTTGTTCAGGCTCCACACCAGCACGGGCTTGCCGCGGAAGGTCATGTGGGCACCCAATTCACCTTCCAGCTTCGGGAAGGAGAAGTAACCGTGACTGTCCTTGGCTTGGCGGCCGATGGGGCCGAGGTCCTTGCGGATCTTGTCGAAGATGTCGTTCATGGGGAGGGGTGGGCCGGCTGCTATCGTTCCGGCCCATCGCCGGCAAAAGTAACCGGCACATGGTATGGGGGGCACTGGCAGTTGGAGGTTGCACACTGCTTGAGGGCAGGCGGTGTTGGGTCGTTCGGACAATGGTCTCATACAGGTGAAGCGCCTTCCCGGCAGCCAACGCCTCAACTTGGCGACCTGAAGTACCTTCGCACCCCGCATGCGTTTCCTGCTCCTGCTCCCCTTGGTCGGCCTGCTGGCCTCTTGCAGCGATTTCAACAAGGCCCTCAAGAGCACCGACCTGGACTACAAGGTCCAGATGGCCGAGAAATACTTCGATGCGGCATCGTACGATCGGGCCATCCCCCTGCTGGAGGAACTCATCGTGCTCACCCGCGGCACGGCCCGCAGCGAGCGCATGAACTACCTGCATGCCAAGGCCTATTTCAACATGAAGGACTACACGCTGGCCGCCTACTACCTGGCCAACTTCACCCGCACCTTCCCCAAGAGCGCCATGGCCGAGGAGTGCGCCTTTCTTTCGGCCTATTGCTTCTACAAGAACTCCCCGAATTACGCCCTGGACCAGACCGATACCCGCAACGCCATCGAGCAACTGCAGCTATTCATGGTGCGCTATCCCGCCACCAATTTGAAGGACAGCTGCAACACCCTGATCGACGGGCTGCGCGGCAAGCTGGAATTCAAGGGCTGGCAGGGGGCGATGCAGTACTACCGCATGCGGCATTTCCAAGCGGCGGGGGTGGCCTTCCGCGGTTTCCTGCGCGACTGGCCCAATTCACGCTTCCGGGAGCAGGCCCTGATCCTCACCCTGCGGGCCGACCACAACCTGGCCTTGAACAGTGTGGAAGCCAAGAAAGCCGAACGGATCCAGGAAGCTATCCGCAGTTATCATAATTTCGCCGACGCTTTTCCGCAGAGCCGACAGATGGCCGACGCGGACAGGCTCTTCAAGGAACTCATCGCGGCCCAAGGAACGGCCGCCACTTCGCCAAGCCCATGAGCACCAAGACCATCAAGCCCGCCAAGACCACCATCACCCGCGACATCTCCGAGTTGGACACGGAGACCGGGAACATCTATGAGGCTGTGGCCCTGCTGGGCAAACGCGCCAACCAGATCAGCCTGAAGCTGAAGGAGGAGCTGGGCGCCAAGCTGGAGGAATTCGCCGTGGTGGGCGAGAACCTCGAGGAGGTATATGAGAACCGCGAGCAGATCGAAGTGAGCAAGCACTACGAGCGCATGCCCAAACCCGCCGCCCTGGCCATCCAGGAACTGCAGGAGGGCAAGCTCTACTGGCGCCGCCCCGATGAGGAGGAGGGCCAGCCGGCTCCGCAGCCCTGATAGCCCCAACATGGCCGCCACGACCATACCCGTGGGCCGCTACCTGAACCGCAGGGTGCTGCTCGGGGTCACCGGCGGCATAGCGGCATACAAGAGCGCCTGGCTGGTGCGCCAACTGGTGAAGGCCGGTGCCCAGGTGCAGGTGGTGATGACGCCCGCCGCGCATGACTTCGTGACCCCGCTGACCCTGGCCACCCTCAGCGGCAGGCCGGTGTTGACGGACCTTTTCGTGCGCGATGGCAGCGGCCGCTGGAACGACCATGTGCACCTGGCGCGGTGGGCCGATGTGATGCTCATCGCCCCGGCCACGGCCAACACCCTGGCCAAAATGACCCATGGCCAGGGCGACAACCTGCTGCTGGCCTGCTACCTCAGCGCCAACTGCCCGGTGTATGTGGCACCCGCCATGGACCTGGAGATGCACCGCGATCCCGCCACCCGCGCCAATCTGGAGACCCTGCGCCTGCGCGGTGTGCGCACCATTGGCCCGGAAAGTGGCGAACTGGCCAGTGGGCTGGTGGGTGAAGGGCGCATGACGGAGCCTGAAGCGTTGGTGGCCTATTTGTGCGAGGACCTGCTCTCGGCCAGCCGTTTGAACGGCCTGAGGGTGCTGGTGACCGCAGGGGGCACGCAGGAGGCGATCGATCCGGTGCGCTTCATCGGCAACCGCAGTACGGGCAAAATGGGCTTCGCCCTGGCCCAGGAGGCCGCTGCCCGGGGTGCGCAAGTGGAACTCGTCACCGGCCCTGTGGACCTGGACATGGATCGACCCGGGGTGACCCGCTCCGATGTGAGGAGCGCGGCCGACATGGCCCGGGCTTGCGGGTCCATCGCGCCGCATTGCGATCTGGTGATCATGTGCGCGGCCGTGGCGGACTACCGGCCGAAGTATCCCGCATCGGGCAAGATGAAGAAGCAGGACAGCGAACTCCTCATCGAATTGGAACCCACCGTGGACATCCTGGCCGCCATGGGAGCCGCCAAGCCCCGGGGCCAGACCCTGGTGGGCTTCGCGCTGGAGACCGATGATGAACTGGCCCATGCACAGGACAAGCTCCAGCGGAAAAAGCTGGACCTGCTCGTGCTCAACTCCCTCCGCCATGCGGGGGCGGGTTTCGGCCACGACACCAACCGCGTGACCCTGCTGGTGCCGGGCAAGGATCCCGACGAACTGCCGTTGATGCCCAAGGCCGATGTGGCCCGTGCTATCTTGGACCGCGTGGAAGCCCTGCGATCATGATGCGTCGACTCCCGATCCTCCTGCTGCCCCTGGTGCTGCTCACCTCCAAGGTGCGCGCCCAGGAGTTCAACTGCCAGATCAGCGTCATCGCGCCGCAGATCGCCAACGCCACCCCGCGCTTCTTCCAGTCGTTGGAGACGGCGATCAAGGAATTCTACCAGAGCCGCCGCTTCACCAACTTCAATTACGCCCCGCACGAGCGCATCGAACTCAACATGCTGCTCACCATCACCAACATGCCCACCATGGACCGCTTCGAGGGCAACCTGCAGGTGATCTACTCGCGGCCCGTGTTCGGCACAGACTACACCAGCCCCATCCTGGATCTGGTGGACAACCAGGTGCAGTTCAACTTCCTGGAGAACACCCAGATCGAGTTCACGCCCGAGCGGCACCTGAACAACCTGTCCTCTTTGCTGGGTTTCTATGCCTACTTCATCCTGGGCTTGGATGGGGACACCTTCTCGCCCCTGGGCGGAACGGACTACTACAACCTGGCCCAGCAGGTGGTGAACAACGCCCAGAGCGCCTCGGAAACGGGCTGGAAGGCCTATGAAGGCGAGCGCAACCGCTATTGGCTCATGGACAACCAGGTGCAGGCCGTGTTCCGCCCCTTCCGCGAACTGCTCTACACCTACCACCGTGAGGGCATGGACACCATGACCGAGGACGTGGTAGCCGCGCGCCGCACCATTGCGCAGAGCATCGAAAAGCTCAAGACCGTGCACCAGGCCAAGCCTGCCAGCTACAACCTGCAGGTCTTCTTCAACGCCAAGTACCAGGAGCTGGTGGAGATCTACAAGCCCGCCGATCCGGCGGAGAAGTCGAAGCTCTTCAACACCTTGCAGATCATCGACCCCGGCCACATCAGCCAGTACCAGAACATGATGCGCGGCAGTTGATCCCGCGTCACTGGCACCCCGTTCCATTTTCTTCTTTTTGCCCGGTCGAACGCCGCTTCCCAATAGGTTTGCGTCGCGCATGCGTCTGTCGCAAGCCGAAGCGATACACGGCCAACAACATCCAACTGCTCAACCCTGCCAGGCGGCAGGCCGGATCCCAACTTCCAACGTCCTCTTCAAATGCTCCGCCGCCTCCACATCCGCGACTTCCTCCTGATCGAGGAACTGGACCTGGCGCTGGACGATGGTCTAACGATCATCACCGGTGAGACCGGCAGTGGCAAGAGCATCCTGGTGGGGGCCTTGGGACTGGCCATGGGCGGTCGCGCCGATGCGGGTGTACTGCGCGATCCCGCAAGACGCTGCGTCATCGAGTTGGAAGTGGATGTGGACGGCCTGGACCTCGCGTCCTGGTTCGTGGAACAGGGGCTGCCGCAGGAAAGCCCGGCCATCCTTCGCCGCCAGGTCGACCCCGGAGGCCGCTCGCGCGCTTTCATCAATGACACTCCCGTGCGCTTGGAACAGCTGCGCGAACTGGCCGAGCGACTGGTGCATGTGCATAGCCAGCACCATACCCTGTTGCTGAACGATCCGCGCTTCCAACTGGGCTTGGTGGACCATTATGCGGGCCGCAGGGCGGAGGCATCAGCCTACACGAAGATCCACCAGGCCTGGCGTGTGACGGAACAGCAGCTGAGGACCATGCGCGAAGAGGAGGCCCGGTCACGCGCGGAGCTGGACCTGACCGAACACCAACTGGCGGAGCTCGAACAGGCGCGGATCAAAGCCGATGAGCAGGAGCCGCTGGAATCGGCCCTGGCGCGCGCGGACAATGCCGGGGACCTGATCGAGGCCTTGAACGGACTGGATGAAGGCCTTTCCGGCGACCAAGGCGTGTTGTCCATGCTGGCGCGTTTGAAGCAGATGCTGCTGCGGCCGGCGCGTGTGGATGAAGGTGTGAAGGCACTGTTCACACGGCTTGAAAGTGTGGTGATCGAATTGAAGGACATCGCCGCCGAGTCGGCATCACTGGCCACCACGGTATCGCTCGATCCCGCCGAGGCCGAACGCCTGCGCGAGCGGCTGGACCTGTTGCTGCGCCTGCAGCAGAAGTACCGTGTGAAGGACAATGCGGCGTTGATCGCGTTGCGCGATGATCTTTCCACGAAAGCCGCGGGCATCGGCTCATTGGGCGATCGCATCAAGGAACTGGAGCACGAGGAGGCCGCTCTGCGCGAACGCGTGATGCGGCATGCCACCGAACTGTCCAGGGCCCGTGCAGCGGCAATCGGTCCGCTGGGTGAACGCACCACGGCCCTGCTCCGTGATCTGGGCATGCCGCAGGCCGTGCTGATCTTCCAACACGCGACCGCTCCGGAACCCGGCCCACAGGGCTTCGACCGGATCGCGGCCTGCTTCAGCGCAAATGCCGATCGCCCCCCGGTGCCTTTGGAGAAAGGCGCCAGCGGAGGTGAGCTGTCGCGCGTGATGCTGGCCCTGATCTCCCTCAGCGCCAATGCGCGCGACCTGCCCACGGTGCTCTTCGACGAGATCGACACCGGTGTCAGCGGCGAGGTGGCCGACCGTGTGGGCGATCTGCTCGCCCGCATGGCGCAAGGCCGCCAGGTGATCGCCATCACGCACCTGCCGCAGATCGCCAGCAAGGCGCGGCAGCACCTGCTGGTGAGCAAGCACGGGCATGCCGGCGGCACGCGCACCGCCATCGATCCGCTGGACCACGAGCGTCGCGTGGAGGCCATCGCACGCATGCTCAGCGGCCGCAAGCTCACCAAGCAGGCGTTGGAGAATGCGCGCGTGCTGCTGAAGGGCAGGTGAGCCGGGGGCCGGCCCGGTCGAGCACGCCCGCTATCTTCGTCGGCCAACATCGAACATCATGTCCTACGGACTCCTCAAAGGCAAACGCGGCATCATCACCGGTGCACTCAACGACCAAAGCATCGCCTGGAAGGTGGCCGAACTGGCCCACGCAGAGGGTGGCGCCTTCGTGCTGAGCAATGCCCCGGTGGCCATGCGCATGGGCGAGATCAACAAACTGGCCGAGGCCACCGGCAGCGCCATCATCCCCGCCGATGCCACCAACGACACCGATCTGAAGGCCCTGTTCGATGGGGCGGTGGAGAAACTCGGCGGTCCGCTCGATTTCATCCTGCACAGCATCGGCATGAGTCCCAATGTGCGCAAGGGCCGCAGCTACGACGATCTGAATTATGAATGGTACAAGCAGACGCTGGACGTGAGCGCCATGAGCCTGCACCGCATGCTGCAGGCGGCGCACAAGGCCGATGCCCTGGCGCAGGGCGGCAGCGTGGTGGCCCTGAGCTACATCGCCGCGCAACGCGTGTTCCCAGACTACGGTGACATGGCCGACGCCAAGGCCCTCCTGGAGTCCATTACACGCGGTTGGGGCTACCGGCTGGGCAAGGCCAAAGGGGTGCGTGTGAACACCGTGAGCCAGAGCCCCACCTGGACCACGGCGGGCAGCGGCGTGAAAGGCTTCGACGGCTTCTTCGGATTCGCGCAGGCCATGAGTCCGCTGGGCAATGCGCCTGCTGAAGCCTGCGCCAACTACTGCATCGCCCTCTTCAGCGACCTCACGCGCTACGTCACCATGCAGAACCTCTTCCACGATGGCGGCTTCAGCGCCACGGGCGTTACCCCCGAGGTGATGGACAAGTTCACCGGCTGAAGAAAAAGTTACAACGCTTGGAAACGGCGCAGGCGGCGGTCTACATTTCGTAGACCAAAGCCCTGCCACCATGTTCCACCGCATTTACGCCGCCCTGGCGCTGATGGTGCTGGGGCTGGTCCTATCCACCACGGTTGCCGCCCAAATGGAAGGCGCCGCCTTCCTGCACACCGGCAAATGGGTGTCCACGGCCTTCGCCACGGACTACCAGGCCATCGGCATCAACCCGGCCAACCTGGGCATCAAGCTGCCCTACGAGGACAAGAAGGTCACCTTCGGTCTGCTGGAGGTCTCCGGGTCGGTGTATTGCGACGCCTTGACGCGCAAGGACATCAACGAGCATTTCCTCAAGGACAACAACATCAAGTTCAACGCACAGCAGAAGCAAATGGCGGCCACCGCCTTCGCTGGCAAGGATTTCACCGCCAACATCGATGTGCGCGGCATCGGGTTCACACTGCACACGGACAGCGCGGGTGCCTTCGCATTCCAGGTGATGGACCGCATCCAGTGGTACAGCACTTTCGGCAGGGAGGCCTCCAGCATTCTCTTCCAGGGCTACAACGCGGCCTACTTCGATCTGGTGGTCCTCACCACGGGTGATACGGTGGCCCGCGCCGATCTCACTGTGGAGCAGGCCGGGCAGGTCCGCTATGGGCTGGCCAGTTCGCCAAGGCGCATCACGCAGGTGATGGACGGAAGCACCATCACCCACCAGTGGGTGCGCGAATACGCATTGGGCTGGGGCCGTCGCATGACGCGCATGGGCGCATGGGACCTGCACGCGGGCATCACCTTGCGCTACCTGCAGGGCCTCGGCATCATGGAGATCAGTGAGGATGGCGGCAGGCTCACGGCGTACTCCTCCTTGTCACCCGGCTATGACATCAACTACGGCACGGCCTCGTTCACCAATCCCAGCGCGCTTGTGGGCTCGGGTTTCACCTCGGTGGGCAAGGGCTTCTCCGGCGATATCGGCCTGGCCATGGAGAAGGAAGGCTCCATGCGCTTCGGGCTCGCGGTCGTCAACATCGGCTCCATCACGTGGAACGGCAACGTTTACACCGCTGCGGACGAAGTGCTGGAACGGATCGACCATGGCGGTTTCGACAACTACAACTTCTACGACCAGGCACAACGCTTCTTCGGTGATGATGGCGTGCTGCAATGGGAGGGCCTCAAGGAAAAGCAGGTGGCCATGCCCATGCAGTTGCGCGCCGGTGGCGCCTTCTGGATCAAGGAGAAGACCCAGGTGGGCTTCGACGTGGTGGTGCCCATGAACGAGACCCCAGGGAACCTGACCGCGCCCATGTATGGTGTGGGAGGTGAGTTCATGGCCACGCCCTGGTTGGGTCTCAACACCGGCCTGGGGCTGGGCGGCATGTACAAGACTCTCGTGCCCTTCGGTCTCGCCTTCCGCTCCGTGAAGGGCGGATGGGAGGGAGGAGTCGCCACGCGCGACGTGCTCTCGCTCTTCATCCAGGATCCCGGCATGGTCTCCTACAGCTTCGGTTTCCTGCGCTTCCGGGTCTGAGCCGCTATCGCGGAACTGTGCCTCCGGCCTACATTTGGTCGCCTGCCACCGTTCCGATGTTCCTACCACCACGTCACGTCGTCCTCCGGCGCTTGCTGCCGGTGTGTCTGTTGTTCATCCTGGCCGGTTCGGCCATGGCCCAATCCGGCAAGCCCTTTCTGAAGGAGGGCCATGCCCTGCGCAAGCAGCAGGAACTTGAACGCGCGGCCGAGAAGTACGGGTTGGCCATCGCCGTGGAGCCGGGCCTGATCGAGGCCTATCGTGCGCGGGCCGAAGTGTTCACCCTGCTCGGCCGGAAGGACATGGCGGCCACCGATCTGCGCAACGCCGTGGCCCAACGCCCCACCGATGCCGTGCTCGCCGTGGATGCCGCGGACGCCAGCATGGAGGTGGACAGCTTCACCGTGGCGCGCGACCTCTGCGAACAGGCCCTGCGCCGGGACCCGAAGTCCATGCGGGCGTTGCTGCTGCTCACGCGTGCGAGCCTCGCGCTCAACGACCTGGACCGCGCCGTGAACGCTTCCGACCGGGCCCTGGCGCTAAAGGCCACCACCGATTCACACTACACGCACGCGCTGGTACGCATGGCCATGCGCGACTACAAGGCCGCAGAGGCCGACCTGGACCAAGTGCTGGCCTGGAACCACCTCTATCTGCCCGCCTATGTGGCCCTGGCGGAAACGAAGCTTGCCCTGCACGAGACGTACACCGCGGCCGCCATGCGCATGCGCACCCTGGACCAGGCCGTGGAGAAATGCACACGCGCGCTGGAACTCGACCCGCAGTACACCGACGCGCTCTTCACGCGCAGCAAGGCCTACGCGAAGCTGAAGGAGTACGCCAAGTCCATCGACGACATCAGCCGCTGCATCGCGTTGGAGCGCACGGACCGCGACGTCTATATGCAACGGGCGCGCTACTACCACGGCTATGGCCAGCATCAGAACGCCGTGAACGACCTGAACCGTGTGGTGCTGGAGGACCCCAACGATCTGGAGGCCTTGCTCTTCCGCGCCGAATGCCGCGAAGCCAATCTTGACCTCGATGGCGCGCTGCGCGACCTGGACCTGGCCCAGCGTGCCGTGGACCAACGTGGTGGGAACAGTGATGCACAGCGTCAGCAGATCGCCGCATCGCGCGACCGGATCGCCGGACTGCTCTATGAGATGAACCGGGAGGGCGACCCCCCGGTGGTCAACGTGGTGGAGCCTTTCCGCATTGGCGACCTGGTGCAGGTGTCCGCGGCGCTGCGGCATGTGAAGGTCTCCGGCTATGTGCGAGACAAGAGCCTGCTGAAGAGCATCACGGTGAACGGTGTCCCCGCCGACTTCGCCAAGGACGAGAAGGACCCCAGCTTCGTGGTGACCATACCGTTCGCGCCCACCGACAAGGAGATCGAGGTGCGGGCCACCGACGTCTACGACAACTTCAGCACCGAATTGCTGCGGGTGGAGCGCTCGGAGGGCGTGGCCCCGGTGATCGCCCTCACGTCGCCCAAACCCGGTGCGGCCCGCGATGTGACCATCGGTGCCGGTGCCACGGAACTCTTCATCGAAGGCACGGTGCAGGATGCCAGCATGATCCGGCTCGTTACGGTGAACGGTGTGAACGCGAGCTACGCCTCCGACCGGCTCGATCCCGACTTCAGCATCAAGCTGGATGTGAAGGACAAGGACCGCTTCACCATCCGCGCGGAAGACCAGTACGGCAACACTGCCGAGGAGACCTTCAACATCGTGCGCAGGGCCGAGGCGGTCGCGGCGGTCAAACCCGCCGCGCCCGCTCCATCCAACGCCACGGGCGTCACATGGCTGGTGCACATCGAAAACGGTGACTATCGTTCTTTCCCAGGCATACAGAACGGACCTGCGGAAGCCGCGCGCATGCAGAAGGCCTTCGCCAACTACAACGTGCAGCGCACCATCCACAAGAAGAATCTTACCAAGCAGCAGATGGAGCGCCTCTTCAACGTGGAGCTGCGCGATCTGGTCCGCACGGGCAAGGTGAACACCATCCTGGTGTGGTACAGCGGCCACGGACGAACCGTGGGCGGCCGCGCCTACTGGATACCGGTGGACGCAAGGCCGGACGACATCTACAGCTTCTTCAACTACGGATCGCTGAAGGCACAGATGCAGAACTATAGCGACAGCGTGAACAACACGGTGGTGGTGTCCGACGCCGCCTCGGGCGATCCATCCTTCTTCGACCTCACGCGATGAAACAGCGTCTTGTCGCCACGTCCCTGCTCACGGCGCTCGCCTTCACCGCTGGGGCGCAACGCTTCTTCTTCGAGAACATCTCCGTGGCGCAGGGACTCTCGGCCAAGGTGTACGCCGCTGTGCAGGACCGCCATGGCCTGGTCTGGCTGGGTACGGAGACCGGTCTGGCCAGCTATGACGGCATCGAGGTGGTGAACCACGGAACGGACAAGGGAGCGGCCAGCAACGGAGCACGCACCATCCTCATCGATCGTGATGGCATGCTGTGGGCCGGTCACCTGGATGGTGGCATCACCCGCTACAATGACCGTTCCTTCAAGGCCTTCGACCTGGCGCCGGGCATGAACAGCGCGGTGACCGGATTGGCGCAGGACGCGGAGGGCCACATTTGGGCGGCCACCGTGGGCCATGGTCTCTGGCGCTTCGATCCCACCGACGCGGAAGATGACCTGAAGGCCGAACGCATGGGCCAGGCGGAAGGACTGCGTGACAAGCTCCTGGGCGTGATCACCTCCCACGATGGCCGCCTGCTGCTGGTGGAAGACGGCGGTCAGGTCCGTGCCTGGCGCGATGGCAAGCTTACCACACTGGACCTGCCTGGTGTGCATGGCATCTTCCAACCCACGGCGATCCATGAGGATAGTCGCCACGACCTGTGGGTGGGCACACAAGGCGGCGGCGCTTTCCGCTTTTCCGCTGCTGGCGGTGCACCCTCCAGGCACGACATCTCCAATGGTCTGCGCTCCTCCACGGTCATCTGTTTCGGCGAGGATGCCGAGGGACGTGTATGGGTGGGGACCATCGATGGCGGTGCCGCCGTGATCGGACCGGAAGGCACGCGCACCTTCCACACCGGAAATGGCCTGCACAGCCTCTTCGTGCGCTGCATCACGCGCGACCGCGAAGGCAACCTGCTCATCGGCACGCAAGACAACGGCCTGGACATCTTCAAGGGCGAATATTTCGTGGGCTTCGGAGAGCCTGACGGCCTCACCGATCCGCAGGTCTTCGCCCTGCTGGAGGACCGACAGGGCCGCACCTGGATCGGCACCAATGGCGGCCTGGTGATCCTGGGCCCCAGTGGTAAACTCGAAAGCACGATCACCGTGCAACAGGGCAGGGGCCTGCCCAGCAATTTCATCCGCTGCCTGGTGGAGGACGACAAGGGCTGGATCTGGATCGGCACGGAGAACGCGGGCGTATCGCGCTTCGATCCGCGCACCGGCCGCATCCAGAACGAGGTGGAGATCAGCGCGGGACTGGGCTTCGGAACGGCCACGGCGCTCGAAGCGGGCCAATCGGGCGAGATCTGGGTGGGCGGCTTCAACGGCGTGCGAAGGCACATCCCTTCCTCCGGCACCGTGCCCATGGTGTACACCGAAGCGGAGGGCCTGGCCAACAACCATGTGAAGGCGCTCTATCGCGACAGCAAGGGTACCATCTGGGTGGGCAGCACGGTGAAAGGCGTGTCGCGCATCGACAATGGCATCGTGCGCACGGTGGACCTCGGACGCGGGTTCACGGCCACCGCCTTCGTGGAGGACCCCGACGGACGCCTGTGGGTGGGCACCGAAGGACAGGGGATCATCGTGCTGGAGAAGGACCGCGAAGTGAACCGCTTCTCCCTGGCCGAGGGACTGCTGAGCAACACCATCCGGGCGCTGGGGGTGGACACTCGCGGCAACGTATGGATCGGCACCAACAAGGGGCTGAACATGTGGCGCCACAAGCAGGACGGCTTCATCGCCTTCACCGAGCGTGCGGGCTTCACCGGCATCGAAGTGAAGCCCGGCGCGGTGTGCGTGACCCGGGCGGGCGACATCTGGTTCGGTACCGTGAACGGCGCCACACGCGTGCACGGCGAGCGGGTGCGCACCCAGGTGGCACCGCCATTGGTTGCCCTGCGCGGCTGGCGCGTGAACATGGAGGACCGTGGCCTGGAGGCCGGCGCATCGCTGGACCACACCGAGCGCAACCTTCGGCTGCTCTACGGATGCGTGGCGCTGAGCGACCCCGCCGCCGTGCGCTACATGCACAAGCTCGTAGGCCTGGACAACGACTGGCAACCCTTGAGTACATCCACGGAGGCCTACTACCCCGCGTTGCCGCCCGGCAGCTACGAGTTCCAGGTGAAGGCCATGGACCGCACCGGCCAATGGAGCGAAACGGCCTCCTTCGCCTTCGCGATCCTGCCGCCCTGGTACCGCTCCTGGTGGTTCTATTCCGCGCTGGTGCTCTTCATCGCCATCACCCTCTTCAGCTACATCAAGGTGCGCGAACGCCAGTTGCGGCTGCGCAACATGGCGCTGGAGCGCAAGGTGCAGGAACGCACCGCCGAAGTGGTGGCGCAGAGCCGCGAGATCGAAGGACAGAAGGAACGCATCGAGGACCTGCTGCTGAACATCCTGCCCAAGCGGGTGAGCGATGAACTCAAGGACAAGGGCCGCGCCACCGCCCGCCTGCACGACGAGGTCACCGTGCTGTTCACGGACTTCAAGGGCTTCACCATGACCGCCGAGCGCATGACCCCCGAGGAACTGGTGGACGAACTCGACAGTTGCTTCATACTCTTCGACGATGTGGTGGGACGCTATGGTGTGGAAAAGATCAAGACCATCGGCGACAGCTACATGTGCGCCGCTGGTGTGCCCATTCCGGACGCGTTCCACGCGCACAAGTGCGTGCTGGCGGCGCTTGAGATACGCGATCTGATCGCGGAGCACGGCCGGGAACGCGCGTTGATCGGCAAGGCCGCCTGGAGCATCCGCATCGGTCTGCACTCCGGCGCCGTGGTGGCTGGCGTGGTGGGCAAGCGCAAGTTCGCCTACGACATCTGGGGCGACACGGTGAACACCGCCAGCCGCATGGAAAGCAGCGGCGCCGAAGGTGAGGTGAACATCAGCGGCACCACGGAGCGCTTGGTGCGCGACCGTTTCGTACTGGAACACCGGGGCCGCGTGGAGGCGAAGAACAAGGCGGCCACCGATATGTACTTCGTGCGCGGCATCAAGCCGGAGTACAGTGCGGATGGTGCCGGCAGGCGCCCCAACAAGGCCTTCCTCCGCGAACTGGGCTTACAGGTCCGCGCCGAACAGCACGCGTAGCTCGGCCACCATCATGGCTGTTGCGCCCCACACCTCGTGGCCCAGCACGTCGTAGTAGGGCGTGATGGCATGGGTGCCCAAGGCGGATACGTAACGCCGGCCTTCACGCAACGCGTCAGGCCGCAGCACATGGTCCAGGGGCGCGTCGATCAGTTCGGCCACTTCGCGCGGATCGGGCGACAGCGCCCCCAGGGCGGGTGTGAAGGCGAGGAAGGGCGTCACCAGCGAGTTGCTGGGCGGGATGTACACCCGGGACAAGGCCCCGATGAGTTCGATGCCGGATGCGTCGGCACCGGTCTCTTCCTTGAACTCACGCCGTGCGGTGTGTTCCAGTGCGGGATCGCCCGGCTCACGCCGGCCACCGGGGAAGGCGATCTGGCCGCTGTGCACGCCGTCATACTCCGGTCTGCGCATAAAGAGCAGATGCGGCACGCCTTCCAGCTCGTGGATCAAGGCGAGCACGGCGCTCTCGCGCGGCGGTGGCTCGCGGCGCAGCACCTCCTGCATCGAAGGCCGCCGGTAGCCGCTCACCTCCATGAAGCGATCGTGCCCGGGCAGCGCGTTGATGCCCGCCTGCCGCAGGTGCCGCAAGCGTTCCACGATCGGATTCATCGGCCTTGTTCCATGCGAAGCTCCTGCACCAAACGCCCGGCCTCACCCTGGTAGGTGTGCTTGCGCGTTGCGATGGCCTCGGCGCCCTCCAGCGCACGATCCAGTTGGCCGCTGCAGGTCCAGCATACCACGGCGTACCACTCCCACTGGTCCTGGTAGGCCCACAGGTTGCTGTTTCGCAGGTGGTCCAGGTGCAGTTCGGCCTCGTAGGGTTCGTCCATCGCCAGCTTGCACATGGCCAGGTAGAGATGCGCGGTTCGGATGTAGCCCGGCATGCGCATGTACACGGCGAGACTGTCTGCGGCCTCCTCGAAGTCGCCTTCGCGGTAAAGCTCCATGGCGTGGAGCCAGGTGCGGTTGGTGCCGCTCACCACGCGGCCGGTCACGTGGTCGGGAAAGGGTTCGAAGGTGCGGTCGCACAGGTCGCCACCGCCACAGGCGAGGAACAGTGGGGCAAGCCAGGCAAGGGCCTTCGGATCCAAGGTCATGCCGCGAAGTTACCGGTCACGGCCTGCGCGTCCGGCGGCCGCTCCATGGCCCATCGCCGCCTTTGCCCCACAGCACCAGGCCCGCGCGCCCCACAAGGTGGTCGTGCGGCAGGAAACCCCAGTAGCGTGAATCGGCACTGTGGTGGCGGCTGTCGCCCAGCACGAAGTAGTGGTCCTGTTCCACCACGTAACGCTCCAGTGGCGCGCCATCGATGAGCAACTCGTTCCTGTCCACGCCGAGGGTGTGCCCCTCGTAGATGCTCATGATGCGATCATAGAGCGGCAGGTTGTCCACATTGATGCGCAGGGTGTCGCCATGCGCGGGAACGCGGATCGGGCCGTAGTCGTCGCTGTTCCAGCGGTAGCGTTGGCTGAACGGAAAGATGTGGCGCGGCGCACCAGTGGCCGGTCCCATGGCCTCGGCGAGCATCACGTCATCGCGACGCAACAGATGCTCCACGAGCGTGTCGTTGAGCGGCAGCTCCACGATGCGTCGGCCGGGTTGCACCATGGACATGGGCAGTCCCAGCCAGTGCATCACGTCCCCGGCCTCGTGTCCTTCGCGCAGCCGAAGCACATGGGCCTGTGTGGCGCGTGGCGGTGGTGCCATGGCCTGGCCGTTCACGAGCACGCGTCCGCGCCGCAGCTCCACCGTGTCGCCAGGCATGCCGATGATGCGCTTCACCACCAGCGGTCGCTTGCGCATGGGCAAGCGGTCCTTCAACGGATCGCGGAAGACCACCACGTCGCCACGTTCGAGGCCCGTCCATACCGGCCAGCGTTCCACCATCACCAGATCGCCCGGCAGCAGGGTGGCGTACATGCTGGTGCTTTCCACCACCACCCAGCGCAGCACGAAAAGATGGACGCACACCAGCAGCAGCAAGGCCAGCAGGAAGGCGCGGAGCCATTCGTTCAGGGAATGCCAGTGTGCGATCAGGAAGCGCAAGATGGGGATAGGGTGGTGGTTGACAGTGGGAATTTCCTGGTTGTCGGTTGTCAGTGCCACATGCCACCCGCTGCCAACGAGCAACTGTCAACCGACAACCACCTACCTCACCCGCGTGAACAAGCGCTTCCACCTCACACCCGTATAGGGATCCTTGGTGAACCACACCAGCACCGCCTTGCCCACCACGTGGTCGTGTGGCACAAAGCCCCAGAAGCGGCTGTCCTGCGACCGGTGGCGGTTGTCGCCCATCAGCCAGAAGTAGTCCTGTTGGAAGGTGTAGCTGGTGGCTGGCTGGCCGTTGATGAGGATCGCGCCGTCCTTCACGTGCAAGGCGTTGTGCTCATACACGCGTATGGCGCGCTCGTACAAGGGCAGGTTGTCCAGCGTCAGTTGGATGGTCGCGCCCTTTTTCGGTATCCAAATGGGGCCGAAGTTGTCCTCGGTCCAGTCGTAGTCCGGGTGGTTGGGGAAATACGGCAGCTTGTGGTAGTCGCTAGCCTTGCCCCGTGGGTTGTTCTGTCGCGTCATCTCCACCACGTTGTTGAAGGTGCGCAGGCGTTCCGCGGCGGCTTCGGTGAGGGGGATCTGCACCGTGCCGTCGGGCAGACGCGTGATGTCGTCCGGGCTGATGTCGAACTGCTCCTTCAATCGTCGTTCGCTGAAAGGCTCGCTCAGACGGAAGGTCCAGGCCAGCTGGCCGCCTTCAGGCAGCGCGCTGGCAGCGCCATTCACATGCACCAGCCCATCTCGCACCTCCAGCGTGTCACCGGCGATGGCCACGCAGCGCTTGATGTAGTTCTCGCGCTTGTCCAGCGGCCGCACCAGGATGCCGCCCGTGGGCACCTGCCGAACGCGTCCCTCCACCATGTTCAGCATGCGGTGGTTCGGGTCGTGGATCTTCGCCCGGCCGTGGTCGCGCACCAACTGGTAGTAGCTCTGGTTCTGGAAATTAGCCACCACGGTATCGCCTTCGGGGAAGTTGAACACCACGGCATCGCCACGCTGCGGTGTGCCGAAACCCGGCAGGCGACGGTACTTCATGCTGAACCAGTCCACGAAGGAGGGCTGGCTGGCTGAGAAGGGCATGGTGTGGTGCGTGAAGGGGAAGGTCATCGGCGTCATGGGCATGCGCGGGCCGTAGCTCAGCTTGCTCACGAAGAGGTAGTCGCCCACCAGCAGGCTCTTCTCCATGGAGGGCGTGGGTATGGTGAAAGCCTCGAAGGTGTACGTGCGGAACACCGTGGCCACGATCACGGCGAAGAGGATGGCATCACCCCATTGGCCCAGCAGCCCGCGCTTGCGTTTCTCTGCGGGGATAGGCCCCACGTACTTGTTCGCCTCGGCGAAGACCGTGGCGGGCACCTTCCACCAGGGGAGGAAGGTCATCACCAGGTGTTCCTTGAAGGAGCGCACACCGAGCGTGATGCTGATGTTCACGTTCATGATGATGAACATGAGCAGGTTGACGCCGGGCACCAGGAAGAGGATGATCCACCACCAGGGCTTGCCGCTGATCTTCAGCCAAACGAGGATGTTCCAACCCGGCACGAAGCCAGCCCAGGCCGGCTGGCCCGCCTTCTGGAACAGTTTCCACAGGCTGGCCAGCAGCACGATGAAGTAGGCGATGAGGATGATGTAGGGGAGCAAGGTGGTGGGAGGTTGAGAGTTGGGAACCTGCCTGCCGGCAGGAAGGGTTGAAGGGTTGGAGATCGGGGGTCATCCATCCACATCGAGCACATCGTCCATGGTGAAGAGGCCCTGGCGCCCTTGCAGCCACTCGGCCGCATGCACGGCGCCGGTGGCGAAGCCTGTGCGGCCGAAAGCTTCGTGGGTGATGGTGATGCGGTCGTCGGGTCCGGCCCAGGTGACGCTGTGCTTGCCGGGCACTTCACCGGTGCGTTCGCTGTTGATCGGGATGGGCGATGGCATGGGCGCATCGCTTCGCTCGCGGTGACCGGTGCCATGGACAAGCGCCCAACCGTCGCAGCGTTTCACGCGCAGGTCGATGTCGCGCGCCAGGGTGATGGCCGTGCCGCTGGGCGCGTCCTTCTTGTGGGTGTGGTGGACCTCGTCGATGTGGACGGCATAGGTTGGCTGCCGTTCCATAAGTGCGGCCAGTTGGCGGTTCACGCGGAAGAAGAGATTCACGCCGATGCTGAAGTTGCTGGCCCAGAGCAGCGTGCCCCGGTGTTCCTGCACCAGCGCGCGCACGGCATTGAGCTGGTCGTACCAGCCGGTGGTGCCCACCACCACAGGCACGCCATGCGCCAGGCACAGCCGCATGTTGGCCACGGCCTGCTCCGGCGCGCTGAACTCGATGGCCACCTCGGCGTCGGTGGGCGCTGTGCCGGCGTTGGCGCTGTCCACGCGCAGCACCACCTCATGCCCACGCGCGGCGGCGGCCGCCTCGATGGCCCTGCCCATTTTACCGTAGCCGTAGAGCGCGATCCTCATGTTGAAAGTTGGGCCGGTCGGATGTTGGATGGTGGCGCCATGTGAGGCGCCGAAGTTAACCGGACCGCTTGTGAAGGAATGTGAAGTGGTATGGGCGGCTTCCAAGGCTTGACCTGGAAACTTCCTGTCGCGGTCCACGGGCTATGCCGTGCACGGCCGGGAATGAACGTGAATGGGACTTCCCGCCGGCGGCCGCAAGGGAAACGCACAGCGATCAGAGGGTGGTCCCGATGCGATGACCCTTCAGTATTCGGACCGGTCAGGCATTCTCGTTCATGCAGGCCCGCCTGCCGGCCGGCGGGTCCATTCCCGGTTGAAGGCTTCCACGCGCGGATCTACCGCAGCGTCAGCGCCATGCCGATGCCCATCCCGCCCTGTGCGGCCACCGGCATGGACGGCCCCAGCCGGAGCGAAAGGTGGGGCCCCACATCGAAGCGCACGAAATGGGCGTCCACCGAGGCGTCCACGATGTTGAGCATGTACACCAGCCCGAAGGCGATGTAGCTCAGGTCGCGCCAGCGGCGGTAGGTGTCCATCACGTCGCGCACGGCCTCCGGAGCGAATTCGCCCTCGAACTCGCTCACCGTATCAGGGTCGTTGTCCACCATCGCCAGGTATTCGCGCCGATAGTACTTGTACTGACCGGTGTTGTCGTTGATGAACCACACGCAGGTGCCCAACCCGGCCCACACGATGGGCGCCTTCCAGTATTTGCGGTTGTAGATCTGCCCCGCGCCGGGCAGCACCGCACTGTAGAGGCTGGCCTTGTGGGCGCTGTGGCGCTGCCGCCAGTCCAGCGTGTCCTGTTGGTTCGTGGACACGTGGCCCACGGCTTCGGGCACACCGCCTGTGATGATCACCGGTGCTTCCTCGATCGCTTCGGTGGCGGTACTGTCGGTCTGCGCCACGGATGCCACGCCGTGCAACAGGGCCAGGGAGATCAGCAGCGGGCGCTTGGTACCGATAGGCATCGGACAAAGGTCGGCAGGAATGGGGGAGGTGTTGACCAGTGCGAAAAGCCACACGGAGGCCGGGGCTGAGAGCCCTTCGTGCCTCCGTGTGCGCTTCTCCCTTCCTCAGTTCCGCACGAAGCGCGCGCTCATCGAACGATCCACCACCAGGGTGTAGAGGCCCGATGCCAATCGGCGCACATCCAACTGTCGTGTGCCGTCGAGCTTCGCCGTCATCACCACGGCGCCGCGCAGGTCCACCACTTCCACCAACGCGTTCAAGGGCAGCTCGCCGGGCAGTTGCAGCAGGCCATCGGTGGGGTTGGGGTACACGCGGAAACGCGGGAGTTCATGCTCCTCCGAACCGGTGAGGATGCCATCCACGGTGATGCGGAAGGCGAAGCCGTAGAAGCCATTGGGCCCGGGTACGAAGCCCATGCCCACCACCACCACATGCCCGGTGCCCTGGGCGGCGAAGGCGGCGCAGCCGTCATTGCCCAGCACGTTCACGTTCTCCACCAGCATGCCGTCGTCGGCAAAGCTGGGCACCGGTTGGGCAGCTTCACTGATGCGCGCCACCATGGAGCTCTGGAAGCTCTTGTCGTCATCGAAATAGTAGCCGCAGACCAGATAGCCGCCCTGCACCTTCAGGATGTCGTGCAGCTGGCTCTTCACGCCGAACAGGAGTACGCCACTGTCATTGAAGGAGGTATAGGCGCCCATGGGATCCACCTGGGCCATCATGCCCCGCGTGAAGCTCAGGAAGGCGTTGCCGACCACCATGATGTTGCCGTTGCTGTCCATCAGGGCGCGGTCCACATAGCCATGCACGTTCTGCTGCACAGGCAGAATGGTGCGACCCGTCATGTTGCCGCCATACTCCAGGTACTTGGTGCCGTCATTGTTCAGCGCACCGATCACGATGCGGCGCAGTCCGGAACTCATCGCCTCGCCCACCAGGTAGATGCGCTGCTGGGCGCCGAACACGATGTCCTTCACCTTGTCCTCGTTGTTCACCACGGGCCAGATCAACTTGCCCGTGCCATTGAAGGTGGGGTCCAAATGGCCGTCGGCCGTGAAGCGTACCACGGCGAGGTCCACCCCATTGGGTCCGTCGGGGTCTTCGGCCGAACCGCCGAGGAGCACCTTGCCGTTGCTGTCCATGCGCACCGAATGCACGATGTCCTCCGTGCCGTTGCCCACGTCCACGATGGTCACACCCACCCCCCCGAAGCTTTCATCCACCGAGCCGTCGGCGTTCAGGCGCATCACGAAGAAGTCGTTCGTGCCGAAGTTGTTGGTCTGGCCGCCCAGGATGAGCTTGTCGCCTTGGGGCACCATGCCCTTGAGGGCCTCGGTATTGCCAGGCGAAAGGTCCACCAGGGCCACTCCATCGGTGCCGAAGCTGCTGTCGCGCGTGCCATCGGGCAGCAGGCGCACAATGATCATCTTGTTCTCCGTCCAGGTGCCCATGTTGCCGCCCAGCAGGATCCGGCCGTCGGGCAGCACCACGATCTCCTTCATCCAATCGTCGTCGAACTCGGTGTGGTTCACCAAGGCATATACCGCGTTGTCGGCGAAGGTGGGGTCCACCTGGCCGTCCTGCGCATGGGCCGCCCAGGGAAGCAGAGCGCATAGGGTGAGCAATTCTTTTCTCATCAGCGTAGGGTTTGTGGGTGTAGGAACAGGAATACGCGACCAAGGCGAACGCGCTCCGCCGTGTGGCCGCAGATGGTCCACCGATACGGGATCCGAGCGGGCATGTTGCCATCCGCACCATTCCGATCCGGATGCAGGGCCTGCGTTTCTGAGTAGGGGGATCTCCCCATCTCACTGCCGCACGAAGCGCGCGCTCATCGCACGGTCCACCACCAGGGTGTATAGCCCCGATGCCAATCCGCGGACATCCAGCTGGCGGTTGCCGTCCAGGTTGGCGGTCATCACCACGGTGCCGCGCAGGTCCACCACTTCCACCAAAGCGTTCACGGGAAGCTCGCCGGGCAGATGCAACAGACCATCGGTGGGGTTGGGGTACACGCTGAACCGCGGCATTTCGTTCTCCTCCACACCGATGAGGATGCCATCGACGGTGATGCGGTAGGCGAAGCCATAGATGCCTGTTGGGCCGGCGGTCTCGGCGCTGCCCACTACTACCGCGTGCCCGGTGCCCTGGGCAGCGATGCCGTATACCGCGTCGTTTTCCAGGAAGGCCACATCCTCAATGAATACGCCTTCATCGCCGAAGGTCGTCACGGCTTCGGCCTCCTCACTCACACGCACCACGAAGGTGTTCAGGAAGGCCTCCACGATGGTACCGCACACCAGGTAGCCGTCCTGCACCTTCATGATGTCGTACGCCTCGCTGTCGATCCCGAAGATGATCACACCGTCGGCATCGAAGCTGGTGTAGGCGCCCAGGGGGTCCACCTGGGCCATGAAACCACGTATGCCGTTGTTGATGGCGCCGCCCACCACCATGATGTTGCCGGTACCCTCCATCAGCGCGCGGTTCACAATGGCGTTGGCGCTGGCGTGGATGGGCAGAATGGTTCGGCCCGTCATGTTGCCGCCGTAATCGAAGTACTTGGTGCCGTCGTTGTTCAACGCGCCGATCACGATGCGGCGCTGGCCGCTGGAGATCGCCTCGCCCACCAGGTAGGTGCGCTGCTGGGCGCCGAAGACGATGTCCTTCACCTTGTCCTCGTTGTTCACCACGGGCCAGATCAACCTGCCCGTGCCATTGAAGCTGGGGTCCAACTGGCCATCGGCTGTGAAGCGCACCACGGCCAGGTCCGCACCGTTAGGGCCGTTGGGGTCCTCCGCCGAACCGCCCACCAGCAGCTTGCCGCCGGGGTCCATGCGCAGGGTGTGGGAAATGTCCTGCGTGCCGGTGCCCACGTCCACAATGGTGGCGCCCAGCCCGCCGAAGGTCACGTCCACCTCGCCGTTGGCGTTCAGCCGCATCACGAAGAAGTCGTTCGTGCCCAGGTTGTTCGTGTGGCCGCCCAGAATGATCTTGTCGCCCTGGGGCACCATGCCGGTAAGCCATTCGGTGGCGCCGGGCGAAAGGTTGATCACCGCCACGCCATCGGTGCCGAAGCTGTTGTCGCGCGTGCCATCGGGCATCAACCGCACCACGATCAATTGGTTGTTGGCCGGCGTGCCCATGTTGCCGCCCAGCAGGATCTTGCCGTTGGGCAGCACGGCGATCTCGGTCATGAACTCACTGTCGAACTCCGAGGGGTTCACCAGCGCGTAGCCGGCGTTGTCGGCGAAGGTGGGATCCAGCTGGCCGTCCTGTGCGGAGGCCATGAAAGGGATCGATGCGCATAAGGCGAGTAGTGATATTCTCATCAGCGTAGGGTTTGTGGGTGTAGAACAAGTATAGGCCCCCTGGTCAGGGCCGCCCCGCAAGGGAAGGGCGAGTTGTCCACAGGAAAGGGGAAAGGGATGGATGGTTGGGGGAGCAGTGTCTGCTCTCGAACTGAACCCCATATGGAAAACTTGCTATCGCGAGGCGATGAAGCGTTGAGCTTTCAACGCGACCGGCCCTTCACGGCAATGACCACGATCCATTGCGGCCGGAGAACCGCCCCATGGCCTTTCCACGGGGCGTTCTCCAATGGCAGGTCAGTTCACCAAGCGATCATTGATCAGCTTGGCCCATTCCTCGGCGATGCGCACTTCGCCGTTCACGGCCACGCCCAAGGTGGCTTGGAACAGCACCAGCCGCGTTTCGCTGCCGCCTTTGGCCTTGGGCAGCAGGGCGAGTTCCACGCGGTCCGGAAGTGCGGTGGCGTCCGCGCTCCTCTTGCCAGCTTTCTCCTTCACCGCCTGGCAGGCCCGGATCTCGGCCAGGTCAACGCGCTGGGCTGCGGGGGGCTCCTCCAGATCGCTGAAGTAGAACAGGATATTCCTGGTCTTGTCCATACCCAGCGCCATATCGCCTACCACGGCATGCTGGTCCACCTTGCACTGTTGTTGCAGCGCCAGGCTCCGCAGGGCGTGGAGCAGGTGTGATGCTTTCTTCCTTCGCCTGATCGTGTCCAGCACAAAGGGCAATGTCAACATGGCCAGCACGATGATGCCGACCACGATGGTCGCTCCATCCATTTTCATCTTCAAGTGTTGTTGGTGATCGATCCGTGGAATGTCCGTGGGCCGCGCATGGCGCAGCCCGGCCGTCACCGCAGGGGCAAGGGCCTTTCGGCGGGATCACCAGAAGATGTGGAAGGGGAAGAGGAGTTGGAAACGCCGGAGCGCCAGGGGCACGCTGCGCGTTGTGCTGGCGGTGCGCGCCAATGCGGTCCGCGATGAGCGGCCGTGAACCTGGGCGATCGCCGCGAAGCCGGTGGTCCGGTCCTTGGCGCTGGTGGACGGAGCTGCGCTGGTGGGGTTGACCACGCCCCATGCCGGTGCCGGAGCCTGGAGGTGCGGCCCCGCATGACCGAAGGCCCACGACACGGCCATGGAACCGTGGTTCTCCAGGGAAGCGGTGGTGGCTTCAGCACGTGCGCCCGTCCCTGCGGCAAGACCATAGAGCACCGCCAGCAGCAGCAAGGCGCCCCGCACGGCCCGTGGGGCCGGATGGAAGTCGCCCATTCCGTTGCGTGCGGCGGTGGATGCCAGCGTCATGTGGTGCTTGGTTGTGCTATCGCGCGGCGATGATCGCTCAGCGTGGAGCCGGAACCGGGTACAAAGCTAAGGGGGCGGTGATGCGGTTTTCGGATGGTCCAAGAGTCCGTGCATGAACATGGATGTTCATCGGATCCTCTGCCCGCTTCTCCACCGGAAGCCATCCAACACGGCCTGGTGCAGGATATTGGCATGGGCATGATTGGGCATCCGGCTATAGCCCACGCGTGTCCTGCGGCTCTTCTTTGCCCGGGCGGCCAGCCGTTGGGCGCCCTTCACCATGGTGCGCCCTTCCCGGCCCACGGCCACATAAAGGGTGGCGGGGGCGTTACCGGGCGCCAACAGACTATCCAAGGGCAGTTCCAGCAACGAACCGTTGTCCCACCAAAGGCTGGGGCTTACGATCAGGTAGTGCTGGAAGAGCTGCGGTGCGCGCAGAAGGACCTCCGCGGCGAAGAGCGCCGCGAAGCTTTGTCCGATGAGGGTGCGTGGCCCGCGAGCGCGGTAATGGGCCTCCACGAAGGGAATGAGTTCCTCGCTGAGGCACCGCTGGAAGGCCGCGGAGCCGCCAGAAGAAGGGAACCTCTCCTGGTCCTCCACGATACGGGTGGGGTGGGTGAGGTCGCGCCGGCGGTCGGTGTTGACGATGCCCACCACGATGCTGGGCGGCATCCACTGGATCCACTCGAAGCTGGCGAACTGCAGGGCGCCGCAAACGTGTATGAAGTCCTCATCGGCGCCACCATCGAGCAGGTAGATCACCGGGTAGTTCGCTACGGTGTCCGCCGCATAGCCGGGTGGCAGGTGGATGTTGAGCATGCGGTCCTCACCCAGCATGACGGAATGGAAGGTCTCGGTAATGCCGAGGGTGAAGGGGCCGGGCGGCGAGGCGCGCTGAGCGGCGATCGGTGTGGCAGTGGATGCCAGGCAGAGCATGGCAAGGAGACGGACCATGGCGTTCGGTGGAACGCGAAGGTCGCACGCCACGGGCATGTGGTTCCGCCACGTGTGACGAACAGCTGCATTATGGCCGTGGTCTTGGCGATCGGGCTTGGCTCACCCCAGCAACTCCACCAGCCGTTTCAGTTCCTCCTCGTTCTTGAAGGTGATCTCGATCTTGCCCCGGCCTTGGGGGCTTTGCTTCACATTCACCTTGCTGCCCACGCGGTCCGAGATGCGGCGGGCCAGTTCCTTGTTGGCGCGCGGGGCGAAGGCGGGCGTGCGGTGGCCCTTGGCGGTGGCGCTCTGGCGGGCCAGTTCCTCCACCTGGCGCACACTCAACTGGCTCTCCACGATGCGGTGGTAGAGCTCCACCTGGCGGATGGGGTCCGCGATGGCGATGAGCGCGCGGGCGTGGCCCATGCCGATGGTGCGCTGGCGCAGCCCCAACTGGATCTCCGCCGGCAGCTTCAGCAAGCGCAGGTAGTTGGTGACGGTGCTTCGGTCCTTGCCCACCTTTTCGCTGAGTTGCTCCTGGGTGAGCTTCACCTCCTCGATGAGGCGCTGGAAGCTGATGGCCACCTCGATGGCGTCGAGTTCCTCGCGCTGGATGTTCTCCACCAGGGCCATCTCCAGCATGGCCTCGTCGTTCGCGATGCGGATGTAGGCGGGCAGTTCGCCCAGGCCGGCCAGTTGCGCGGCGCGGAAGCGGCGTTCTCCGCTGATGAGCTGGTAGCGGTCGTAGCCCACCTTACGCACCGTCACGGGCTGGATGACGCCCAGCTCACGGATACTCTGGGCCAGTTCCGACAGGGCTTCCTCGCTGAAGTGCGCGCGCGGCTGGAAGGGGTTGGGCTCGATGTGCGCGATGAGCAGCGCGCTGATGCTGCCCGCCGTGCGCGGTGCCGCCGCTTCGCCCACCGGCCGCGCCGTGGAGGTGATGTCGCTGGCCGGGTCGTCCAGCAGGGCGCTCAGTCCGCGTCCCAATCCTTTCTTCTTCATGGTGTTGTGGTGTTCCACCGTTCGATCTTACCGCGCACGGACATCAATGAACGGCAATGAACGTCAATGTCAGTTGCATCAATACCCAAGTGCCATGTGAGGTAGGCTTCCATTCACGTTCATGCACACCTGCCTGCCAGTAGGCGGGTCCATTCCCGGCTCGCATTCACTCCGCTTCCTCGATGGGGATGGTGCGTTCGCTGTCGGGGATCCGCGTGAGGCTGTTCTTCTGCAGGATCTCCCGCGCCAGGTTGAGGTAGTTGACGGCGCCCTTGCTGCTGGCGTCGTGCATGATGATGGTGTGGCCGTGGCTCGGAGCCTCGCCCAAAGCCACGTTGCGGTGTATCACCGTGTCGAACACCAATTGCTGGAAGTGGGTCTTCACCTCCTCCACCACCTGGTTGGCCAGGCGCAGGCGGCTGTCGTACATGGTGAGCAGCATGCCCTCGATGTTCAACTCGGGGTTGAGGCGCTGCTGCACGATCTTGATGGTGTTGAGCAGTTTGCCCAGGCCCTCCAGCGCGAAATATTCGCACTGCACGGGCACGATCACGCTGTCGGCGCAGGTGAGGCTGTTCACCGTCACCAGGCCCAACGAAGGCGAACAGTCGATGATGATGAAATCGTACTGGTCACGCAGCGGCTCCAGCACGCGCTTCATCTGCTGCTCGCGCTCGGGCATGTCGATCATCTCGATCTCGGCGCCCACCAGGTCGATGTGTCCCGGCAGCAGGTCCAGATTGGGGTTGTCGGTGCCCACGATCACCTCGCTGGCCGGCGTGTCGTTGATGATGCACTCGTAGATGCTGGCCTTGACCTGCCGGGGGTCGAAGCCGGTGCCGCTGGTGGCGTTGGCCTGCGGGTCGGCGTCCACCAGCAGGGTGCGGCGCTCCAGCACGCCCAGGCTGGCGGCGAGGTTGATGGCGGTGGTGGTCTTGCCCACGCCGCCTTTCTGGTTCACAATGGAGATGATCTTGGCCATGGGAGCTTGGTGCTTTGATACCTGGTGAAGCCGACCCTGAAGGTCGATGGGATCGTTGGTGTTCTTGTGGCGCTTGGTAGAAAGGAGCAGCGTGGTCCGTTACAGGGAAATGCTTTCGCCGATGGCGGGCAGGTGCAGGGTGATGCCGGCCTTGTGAAAAGTGGCCTGGGCTTTTGGCTTGTCGATGACGATGGGCGGAAAGCTGTCGTAGTGGATGCCCACCACCTGCTTCACGCCCATCAGCTTGGCGGCTTCCACGGCATCGTCCACGCCCATGGTGAAGACGTCGCCGATGGGCAGGCAGGCGAACTTCAGGTCGAAGCGCTTGAGCAGTTGCATGTCCAGCGTCAAAGCCGTGTCGCCCGCATGGTGGAAAGCCCCTTCCGGGCCCTGCACCACAAAACCGCCGGGGTTGCCGCCGTAGCTGCCGTCGGGCAGTTCACTGCTGTGGTGGGCGATGGTCATGCGCACACGGAGGTCGCCGACGGCGGTGCCGCCACCGATGTTCATGCCGGTGCCGTTCTCGATGCCCTTCTTGCCGTACCACGTAACGATCTCGAAGTTGCTCAGCAGCGTGGCACCGGTGCGCTTCAGGATGGCCTCCGCGTCGAGCACATGGTCCACATGGCCGTGGGTGAGGAGCACCACATCGGCAGGGATGGAAGCCGGATCAAGGTGTTTGGCCAGCGGGTTGGCGCTCACAAAGGGGTCGAAGAGCAGGTCCCTGCCGGCGGTGCGCACGCCCACGCAGGAGTGGCCGTAGTAGGTGAGGGTCATGGTCGTTCGGTTCGCCGGGCGGTTCCGTTGGGTCAACGCTTTGCCGGAACAAAGAACCGATACCCGATGCCCTTCGACCTGTTGATAACCGGGCGAGTTTTGAACAAGCTTATCGAGAGGGAATCAAGGGCACGAGGGCGCGCGCGAAATACCTGACCGCATGGGGCCACTCCTCACGCTACACAAGCCCGCAACAATCCACAACCGCACCCTCGCACCCGTATTCAGATATCCTTCCTGTCCAGGTCCTCGAAGTTCACGTCCGTGAAGGGGGTGCTGGGCGGCTCGTCCTGTTCAGGTTGCCGCTCGCGGGGCTGATGCACGAATTCGCCGGAGGCCTTCAGGCGCTCGATCTCGCCGAAGGCGTCGTGCAGGCCATCGAGGAACTTGTCGAAATCCTCCTTGTAGAGGAAGATCTTGTGCTTGTCGTAGTGCGCCGAGCCGTCGGAAGACGTGTGCTTCTTGCTCTCGGTGATGGTGAGGTAGAGGTCGCGGCCACGCGTGCTCTTCACATCGAAGAAGTACGTGCGCTTGCCGGCCCTTACGGCCTTGGAATAGATGTCCTCGCGGTCGTCGCTCATCGCACCAGCCGGGGCATCGCCCCATGGGAACCATCCAAATATAGACGGAAGGGCCGATCGGGCAAGCCCGGCGCTCACGCCCCGTCCCCGGCCACGCCTTCGCGGGCGGCTTCCAGCAACTGTTCGGCGTGCATGCCGGCGTAGATGCCGCCACGCGTCACAAGCTGCTCGTGGGTGCCTTCCTCGGCCACGCGGCCGTGGTCCATCACAAGAATGTGGTCCGCGTCGCGCACGGCACTGATGCGGTGGCTGATGATGATGGTGGTGCGCCCCTGCATCACGGCGCGCAATTCACGCAGGATGGCTTCTTCGGTGGCGGTATCCACGGCGCTTAGCGCGTCGTCGAACAGCAGGATGCGCGGCTTGCCCAGGATGGCCCGGGCGATGCTCACGCGCTGCTTCTGCCCGCCGCTGAGGGTGATGCCACGCTCGCCCAGTTGCGTGTCGTAGCCGTGGGGGAATCCCTCGATGTTGTGGTGCACCTGCGCGGCACGCGCCGCCTCGCGCACCTGGCGGTCCACATCCGGGCCGGGGTCGGCGCTGAAGGCTATGTTGTTGCGGATGCTGTCGCTGAAGAGGAAGACGTCCTGCGGCACGAAGCCCAGTGCGCTGCGCAGGCGGTGCAGGGCGATGCGGCGTATGGGCACCCCATCGATGAGCACCTCGCCGGCGCTGGCGTCGTACTGCCGCGCGATGAGGTCGGCCACGGTGCTCTTGCCCGCTCCGGTATGCCCCACAATGGCCAGTGTACCACCCGCTGGCACGTGGAATGACACGCTGCGCAAGGCTTCGATGCCAGTGTCGGGGTAGGTGAAGGAAACGTCGCGGAAGGTGATGGCCCCGCGGATGTCGCGCAGGTCGTCCGATTCAGCCTTGATGCCCGGCGGTGTGTCGAGGAACTCGTTGATGCGCGTCATGCTGGCGGATGCCTGCTGAACCAGCGAAGTGACCCAGCCCAGCGAAGCGAAAGGCCAGGTGAGCATGTTCACGTAGATGACGAACTCGGCGATGTTGCCCACCGATATCGTGGGATCGCCGGAGATGAGCTTCATGCCGCCGATGAAGATGGTGAGCACGGTGCTGAGGCCGATGAGCAGCATGATGGACGGCATGAAGAGCGCATCCACCCGGGCCTGCGCCAGGCTGCGCCGCCGGTACTCGGCCGCCGCGTCGCGGAAGCGGTCCACGGCCATGGCCTCCTTGGCATGGGTCTTCAGCACGCGTATGCCACTGAAACTCTCCTGCGCCATGGTGCTGATGCGGCTCTGCTGCTGCTGCACGGCCATGCTGCGCCGGTTGATGGTGTCGCTGACGCGGTAGATCACCAGGCTCATCACGGGCAGCGGGGCCAAGGTCCACAACGTGAGTTCGGTGTTCACGTGCAACATGAAGCCGATGCACATCACGAAGAGCACCACCAGGTTGATGGTGTACATCACGGCGGGGCCGAGGTACATGCGCACCTGTCCCACGTCCTCGCTGATCCGGTTCATCAGGTCGCCCGTGCTGTTGCGCTTGTAGAAGGCGCGGTCCAGTTGCTGGTAGTGGGCATAGACCTCGTTCTTCAGGTCGTATTCGATCAGGCGGCTCACCACGATGATCGTCTGCCGCATCAGGAACATGAAGAAGCCCTTCAGCAGGGCGAAGACCAGGAAGAGCAGCGCGAGCAGTCCGGCCAGGCGCACCACGGTGCCACGCACGGAATCTTCGGTGGCCAGGTCGCCGATCATGGCGCGCAGGTCCAGGCCGGTCCAGCCCAGCCACAGATCGAGCATCGGTGGTGTGGCCAGCGCGCGCTCGTCCACGGGGCGTTCCACCTGGGCGATGGCCTCGGCGATGAGGTCGATGGCCTCGCGCATGACCTGCGGGGAGTACACCGCGAAGAGATTGCTGAGGGCGATGAAGAGCACCCCGAGCAGGATGCGGCCGCGGTAGCGCGCGAAGTAGGGATTGAGCTTCAGAAGCGGTCGCATGCGGCGGAAGGGAACTTGCTACTTTTGCGCCACCTGCACGGAAGCGCCGCTGGAAAGCGCCCAAAGGTAGGTCCCACACCCTCGGAGCAGCGATCGTGGCACACCGCCGGAACACCCCGGAAGCAGGCCACGGCCAGGTGAAGAGGTGATCCCGAAAAGCCCAAGCACAGACCCACATGTCCAACACCGCCACCCTCACCGAAACGCGGCGCCAGGTCCTTGAAAGCATGGAACAGCACGACCATGAGGAAGTGCTCTTCTGTTACGACCGCCCCACCGGCCTGCGCGCCATCATCGCCATCCACGATACCACCCTCGGCCCCGCGCTGGGCGGCACCCGCATGTGGCCTTACGCCAATGAGGCCGAAGCCCTGCACGACGTGCTGCGCTTGAGCCGTGGTATGACCTACAAGAGCGCCCTGGCGGGTCTGGACCTCGGTGGCGGCAAGGCGGTGATCATCGGCGATGCGCGCACCCAGAAGACCGAAGCCATGTTCCGCCGCTTCGGTCAATTCGTGGACAGCCTCAATGGCCGTTACATCACCGCAGAGGACGTGGGCATGAGCACCACCGAGATGGTGAATATCCGCAAGGAGACCACCAATGTGGCCGGCCTGCCCGAGGAAATGGGTGGCAGCGGTGACCCCAGTCCGGTCACGGCCTATGGCGTGTACGTAGGCATGAAGGCCGCGGCGAAGTCGGCCTATGGCAGTGACGACCTCAAGGGACGCAAGGTGAGCGTGCAGGGGGCCGGCAACGTGGGCCGCTACCTGGTGGGCCACCTGGTGAAGGACGGCGCCAAGGTCTTCCTTACGGACATCCATCCGGAGAAGCTGGAGGCCATCAAGGCGGAGTTCCCCGCCATTGAGCTGGTGGCCCCCGACGCGATCTATGATCTGGACGTGGACATCTACTCGCCCTGCGCGCTGGGCGCCACAGTGAACGACGACACCTTGAAGCGCCTGAAGTGCAGCGTGATCTGCGGCGCGGCCAACAACCAACTCGCCAGCGAGGAGACGCATGGCCGCGCGGTGATGGAGAAAGGCATCCTGTACGCGCCGGACTTCCTGGTGAACGCCGGTGGCATCATCAACTGTGCATGGGAGCGCAAGGGTTACAACCGCAAGGCGGCCCTGGGCCAGACCGAGGCCATCTACGCCACCATGCTGGGCATCCTCAAAGCCAGCGCCGACCAGGGTATACCCACCTACCTCGCCGCCAACCAGGCCGCAGAGGACCGCATCCGCAGCGTGCGCGCCGCCGGCATACGCTTCTGATCTTGCGCCCGCGCCCCGGACATGCTCAACCGCCGCTACCTCCGCATCAAGGTGTTCCAGACGCTCTACGCCTATTGGCAGAGCGATGAGGCCAGCCCCGCACGCCTCGAGAAGGAGATGATCGCCGGCATTGAACGCACCTACGATCTCTTCCTGGCCTTGTTGCTGGCCTTCGGCGAACTGCGCCATGTGGTGCAACTGCGCATGGAAGAGCGCCGCAAGAAGCACCTGCCCACCCAGGAGGACCTGGCCCCCAACATGCGCCTGGTGGAGGAACCGCTGCTACGCGCCATCGCCGATAGCGACAGGCTCACCACGGAGGCCGCGCGCCGCCGCGTGTCATGGGTGGGCCACCAGGAGATCTTCGGCCAGATGATGCGCGCCGTGATGGCCGACGAGCGCTACATCGCCTACATGGCGGGCGAGGAGCCCACCTTCAAACAACGGCAGGCCTTCGTGTCGCACCTCTTCACCGAGCACATCGCCAACAACGAGGCCCTGCAGGACGTCTTCGAGGGCCGCAGCATCCACTGGATGGAGGAGCTTGACCTGGCCGCCACCATGGTGAAGCGCATCATCGAAGGCATGCGGGAGGGTGGTTCGCGCACCACGATCGAATGGAGTGAGTTGGAGCGTGCGCCGGACGAGGAGTACGCCTTCGCACGCACGCTCCTGCAGCGCACCATCGCACAGGGTCCAGAGCACGAGGAGGCCATCGCCGCGCGTGCCAGCAACTGGGACTCGGACCGTATCGCCATGAGCGACATGATCCTGATGAAAATGGCCCTCACCGAGGCCCGCGTCTTCGAAGAGATCCCGGTGAAGGTCACCCTCAACGAATACATCGAGATCGCCAAGGCTTACAGCACGCCCAAGAGCAAGGGCTTCATCAATGGCGTGCTGGACAAGCTGTTCGTGGAACTGAAGGCCGACGGCCGCATCCGCAAGGTGGGCAGGGGCCTGCTGGAGAGTTGAAGCATGGTCGGCAAGCGCTCCATATTCCGTTTCGTGCGCCTGTGCCCATGCGCCCATGTGCCCATGACCTTGCTGGTGGCGATGATGCTTTTCCTGCCGTCCTGCTGGATCACCGACCACAGCGAGCGCGATATCACGCCGGACGATATCCGCTTCCCGGCCTCGGGCTATGAGAAGGCCGATACGAAGGACCATCCGGTGATGCGTTTCGACCGCACGCACATCGATATGGGCACCATCGTGCAGGGCACACAATTCACCGATCGGTACACCTTCACCAATACGGGCCGCAGCGCCCTGGTGATAACCGATGTGCGCGGCAGTTGTGGCTGCACGGTGAGCAAGGACTGGCCACGCCAGCCCATCAAACCCGGCGAGAAGGCCTCGATCGAAGTGAGTTTCGACAGCGAAGGCCGCACCGGACGACAGGACAAGACCGTGACCGTGGTGGCCAACACCAGCCCGCCCAGCACCGTGCTCACCCTCGGCGGTGAGGTGGTGGGGCCCAGCGGTGTGGAACCCGTGGAGTAAGAACAAGCAACCCCGACGACGATGATCCCGAACTTGATCGTGCTGCAGGCCCAGGAACAAAGCCCCATGAACTTCTGGGTGATGATGGGCCTTTTGATGGTGGTCTTCTACTTCTTCATGATCCGGCCCCAGCAGAAGAAGGCCAAGGAGGCACGCAAGTTCCGCGAGGCGCTGCAGAAGGGCGCCAAGGTGGTCACCATCGGCGGGATCCACGGCAAGGTGGTGGAAGTGGCCGAGACCACCGTGCTGGTGGAGGTGGACAGCAACGTGAAGCTGCGTTTCGAGAAGAGCGCCATCTCGCCCGATGGCAACGCCCAACTCGCCGAGCAGCCTGCCGCCAAGTCCTGATCCAGGCGCGGGGCTTGATGGCTTCCCGCGCAGTGCGCACCTTCGGGCCATGTTCAAGGTGGGTCTCACCGGTGGCATCGGCAGTGGCAAGAGCACCGTGGCGCGCGTGTTCGCCGTGCTGGGCGTTCCCGTCTTCGAGGCCGACGCCGCGGGCCGCCGCCACCTGGATGAACAAGGTCCCGTGCGGGAGGCCGTGAAGGCCCGGTTCGGGCAGGCGCTCTATGCCGGTGGGTCCCTGGACCGCAAGGCCCTTGCGGCGATCGTGTTCCAGGATGCCAGGGCCTTGGCGGACCTGAACGCGATCGTGCATCCCGCCGTGCGCGCCACTTTTCGTGCGTGGGCCGAGGAGCAGCGGGCACCCTACGTGATGATGGAGGCGGCGATCCTCACCGAAACGGGCGGACACCGGGCCTTCGACCGTATCATACTGGTCAAGGCCCCCGAAGCGCTGCGTATCCAGCGGGTGATGCGGCGTGACCGAGTGGGAGAGGAGGAGGTGCGCGCCCGCATGGCCAGACAGGCCGGTGATGCGGAAAGGGAAAGGGTGGCCCACGAAGTGATCGAGAACGACGACCGGCAACTGGTGATCCCGCAGGTGCTGGCCGTACATGAAGCGTTGGAACATGCCGCTGCCGGAGGCGCCTGAGCAGCGGAGCCTGCCATTCCATGTGGCAACGCTCCTCTTCGGCGCGTTGAGCCTTCCACTGGCTTTTGCCCGGCACCTGGTCTCGCTGGCGGTGGTGCTGGCGCTTTGGGGGATCGTGCTGGGGATCGCAGGACGCGCGCTGGTCCGCCGTCAGCCGGAACGTTACCGGCCTGCCACGGTGCTGCGCGGCCTGTGGGGGCTGCGGCTGGCAGTGATCGGCCTGCTGTTGTCCGTGGTGGTCTGGATCCTGTGGATGCGCGGCATCCTGCCCATCCTGCCCGGAAAGTAGCTTGTCAAGCGCGCATCGCGGCGGGACGCGCGGGCACCACGTGCCGCAGCAACCGATCCAGCCCATGGACATCCGCCATGCGGGCCAGCAAGGCGTGCGTGGCCACGGCATCGGGCAGGGCGCGGTGGCGCGCAGCGTACGGTATGCCGAAGAAGCGGCACAAGCTCCCCAGGTTGTAGTGTTGAAGACCGGTGAAATAGTGGCGCGCGAGCTTCTCGGTGCACAGGGTGGGCAGTTCGAACACCAGTCCGCAGCGCGCGAACTCGTGGCCCAACGCCGTCATGTCGTAGCGCACGTTGTGCGCCACCAGGATCCGGTCCCGGCAGCGCTCGATGAGCGTTGGAGCCACCTCGTGGAAGAGCGGCGCATCGTGCAACATGTGCTGCCGGATGCCCGTGAGGCGCGCGATGAAGGGCGGGATCTCCGTCCGGGGCCGCACCAGGGTGCACCAGGCGTCGTGTTGTCCACCGCCATCCACCACGGCCACCTCCAGAACACGGCCGGCGGTGGGGTCCCCGCTGGTGGTCTCCACATCCAGCACCACGAAGCCACCCTGATCCATGGCGGCTTCATACGTGGCCAATGGATGAGGGTTGCCCGCATCCGATACCCGGCTAACTTGCGCAACGCTGCCGCACCATGGGATGAGCGCCCTGTACCGTTTCGTCTTCCACACCCTCTGGGGCTGGCGCATCCAGGACGAGCGCCCGGCCCATCTGCCACGCTACATCGTGGTGGTGGCGCCCCACACCAGCAACTGGGACTTCATCGTGGGTTTGTTCGTGCGCAAGCTGGCCCGCATGGGCGATGTGAAGTACCTGGCCAAACAGTCGCTCTTCAAGCCGCCTTTCGGCTGGCTGTTCCGCTGGCTCGGCGGCTACCCTGTGGACCGGAGCAAGCACAACAACCTGGTGGACGCCGTGGTGGCCATGTTCGATCGTGGCGAGATCGACAAGATCGCCATCACCCCCGAGGGTACGCGCCGTTATCAACCGCACTGGAAGACCGGGTTCCACCACATGGCCACCCGCGCCCAGGTGCCCATCATCCTCGGTACATTCGATTATCCGAAGAAGTTGGTGATCCTCACCGCGCCCTTCCAACTCACCGCCGATCCCGAGGCCGATATCGAGCGGATGAAGGACTGGTTCCGACCGCACAAGGGCCGCAACCCGGAGGATGGGGTCCGCTGATCGGCACGGACTTCGCTCGTCGCGACGCCGCCCCCGACACATCAACATGCGCGCATTCGCCATCATCATCGCACTGCTTTCCACTGGTGGACTCTTCGCCCAGGGCCCGGTATTCCCGAAGCTCGAAGGCGAGACGGCCGATGGACTCAACGTGGAACTGCCGCGAACCACGTCCGGGCGCATGACCGTGATCGGCATCGCCTACGGACAGCAGGCCCAACAGCATCTTGAGAGTTGGTACGAGCCGGCCTATCTGCGCTTCGTGGCCAAGCACGGGCTTTTCGCGGGCAGCTATGAAGTGGATGTGTGGTTCGTGCCCCTATTCACCGGACTGAACAAGGCGGCCTATGAGCCCACCCTGAAGAAATTCCGCAAGAGTGCACACCCGGAGATCGTGAAGCATGTGCTTTTCAGCAAGGGTGATGTGGCCCCGCTGAAGGACGCCTTCGGCATGGCCGACAAGGGCACGCCCTACTTCTTCGTGCTGGATGGGCAGGGCCGCGTGGTGTACCGCACGGAAGGCGCCTTCAAGCACGACAAACTGGACAAGATCGAGGAGTTCCTCATGGACTGAGCGGCTCCAATGGCGCGGCTAACTTCGCGCTCCCGAACAGCTACCAACACATGTACAGCAACATGCCGATCAGCAGCCTCATGGCCCTCGCGGGCCTCGTCTTCGCCGCCTGTGGCGCCGGAGCCGGAAACCAGAACAACGTAGTGGCCGAGACGGCCCCACCAAACCCCGAGACACGCAGCATGACCGAAGCACAGAACCCCGAGGATGGCCTTTACGCCACGATCAAGACCGGCAAGGGCGACATCCGCATCAAACTGGAGTACCAGCGCGCCCCGATGACGGTGGCCAATTTCGTGGCCCTGGCCGAAGGCAAGATGAAGAACAGCGCCAAGCCCGATGGAACGCCCTACTACGATGGCATCATCTTCCACCGCGTGATACCCGGATTCATGATCCAGTGTGGCGACCCCACGGGCACCGGACGCGGGGGGCCGGGCTACGCCTTCAGCGACGAGATACATCCGGAACTCAAGCATGACCGGGCGGGCACCTTGAGCATGGCCAACGCAGGCCCCAGCACCAATGGCAGTCAGCTTTTCATCACCAATGGCCCCACGCCTCACCTGGATGGCCGCCACGCCGTGTTCGGCTATGTGGTGAAGGGCCAGGACGTGGTGGACGCCATAGCCGCCGTGCCCCGTGGCCAGGCCGATCGCCCGAACCAGGACGTGCGCATGGAGAAGGTCACCATCGAGCGCATCGGCAAGGATGCCAAGGCGTGGGACGCCATGAAGGTGCTGGACGCGAACAAGGACAAGTTCAAGGCCCGCTAACGCGCGCGCGCCGCGGAACGACCACGGCCACCGCCACCCCGGCGGTGGCCGTCGCGTTTTCCACCATCGCGGGCCACGCGCGCCTTGGGGTCGTAGGCCGGTCCGCGGCCCATGCTGTCGGGCATCGGCATCTTCTTCACCTCATAGCCGATGAGGGCCTCGATGCGGCCGAATTCGCGCATCTCCTTCTCGTTGACGAAGGTTATGGCGGCACCCTTGCGCGAGGCACGCGCCGTACGGCCCACACGGTGCACGTAATCCTCCGGGTCGCGCGGCACGTCATAATTGATCACCAGGTCGATATCATCGATGTCGATGCCGCGGCTCACCACATCGGTGGCCACCAGGATCCGCAGCTTGCGGTTGCGGAAGTCGAGCATCACGGCCTCGCGCTCGCTCTGGTCCAGGTCGCTATGCATGGCCCGGCAGTCGAAGCCTTTCTTGCGCAGGTGGCGGTCCAGGTTCTTCACTTCGATCTTGCGCCCGGCGAAGATCACGATGCTGGTGGCCTCGTTGGTGCGCAGGATGTGCTCCAGGATGGCGGCCTTCTGCATCTCGAAGATCACGTAAGCCTGTTGGTCCACACCTTCCGCGGGCTTGCTCAGCGCGATGGAGATCTCCACGGGGTCGTGCAGGATGCGCTTGGCCAGTTCGCGTATCGGCGGGGGCATGGTGGCGCTGAACATCAGCGTCTGCCGCTCCTTCGGCAGGAAAGTGATGATCCGGTTGATGTCGTCCACGAAGCCCATGTCCATCATGCGGTCGGCCTCATCGAGGATCAGGAACTCCAGGCCCTTCACGGGCACATAGCCCAGGTTCAGATGGCTGAGCAGCTTGCCGGGGGTGGCCACCACCACTTCCACGCCCCCCGTGAGGGCCTGCTTCTGTTGGTCGAAGGTGCTGCCGTCGCTACCTCCGTAAAGGGGGATGGAGGTGATCGGTGTGAAGTAGGCGATGGCCTGCAGCTGCTGATCGATCTGGAGGGCAAGTTCGCGCGTGGGCACCACGATCAATCCGCGGATGCTGCCTTCTTCATGCGGGGCATAGCCGGTGATCACATCGATCAGGGGCAGCAGGAAGGCTGCCGTCTTGCCGGTACCGGTCTGCGCGCAGGCGATCAGGTCGCGGCCATCCAATGCCGCCGGTATGGCCTGCTGCTGGATGGGGGTGGGTGTTGTGATGCGCATGGAATCCAATCCATGCAGGAGGTCCTCACTCAGACCCAGGTCCTTGAAATCCATGTTCTACGGAATGGGGCCGCTTGAATGGCGTGCCCGGCCTACGGTGGGCGAAGATAGGTCTTGCCACGGCGGTTCTCAGGAGGCCGCGCGTATCTCCTTCTTGTCTGGTACGAAGCTGAAGCTGAAGGTCGTGCCCTGGCCCTTCAACAGGCGCACCTCGCCATTGAGCTGGCGCGCCAGGATCTCCACGAGTTCCATCCCGAAGGAGCGATCGCGGAGATACCCACCATCCTGTCCAAGCCCCTGGCCATCATCGCTGAAAAGCAGTTCATAGCCTTCACCCGCAGGCCGCACCACGATGCGGATGTGTCCGTGCTCGCGACCGGTAAAGGCATGTTTCACGGCGTTGGTGAGCAGTTCGTTCACCATCAGCGTCAGGGGCATCTGGGTCTCCTCCGGGAAGCCATCGAGCGGACTCGCCACGCTCACGGACACCCGGTCATGCAGGCCATAGGCCACGAGTACTGTGCGGGCCAGCTGCTCCAGATGGGACTTCAGCGAACCGCCCTGGCCACCACCTGAGCGGTAGATGTGCTCATGCACCAATGCCATGGAGCGGATGCGTCCCTGGGCTTCGCGGAACTGCTTCTCCAGTGCGGGGTCCATATGCATGCTGCCCTGGATGGTCAGCAGGCTGTCCACCACCTGCAGGTTGTTCTTTACGCGGTGATGGATCTCCTTGATGAGCATCTCCTTCTCCTCCTCGTTCACCAGTGATTCGGAGAGACGCATGTTCTGGCGTTGCAATTCCAGGTTCTTGGCGCCGATCTCCTCGCTTTGCCGGCGGATCACCTCGGTCTTCAACTTCAAACGGCGGTTCATGCGCAGCGCATGCCGCATGGTGAAGCCCAGTACAAGTGCCAGTGCGAAAAGTACCACGGACATGACGATGAGCCAGCGGTTGTAAGCGCGCTGGTCGGCGATGGCCTCTTCATTGATCACGTTGCGCACCAGCAGCTTCGCGTTGTCCTCGTCGCGGCGCTCGAGCTGGTGCATCACCTGCATGCCCACCATTTTCATTTTCACACGGGCCAGGTCCAGGGAATCATCCGTGGCCTTGATGGCCTGGAGATAGCGGACGGCCTCTTCCCACTGGTGCTGCTCCAGCGCCCACTGGTAACGGGCATGGCGCAGGGCATCGCGTTGCCTGAAGGAGAGTCCCGAACCGGTGGATCGTTCCGCCTTCTGGATGTGTTGGTCGGCCTCCTTGAAGCGGCCCAGCAGGGTATGGTTGCGAGCCAGGGCGAGGTCCACTTGGAACCGTTCCGATCCGCTGTCGCCGCTCTCCAACTCACGCTCCGCACGCGTGAGCATGGGCAGGGCGTCGGTGGGTCTGCCCTGGTCCAGGAGCACCTCGCCGATCTGGCGCCAGAGCGTGGCTTTAACGGGCATGGTGCCCGCGCTCTCAATGCGTTTCAAGGCCGCGTTGCCCACGGTGATGGCCTCGTCATGGCGGCCCGCGTCACGCAGGCAGCGCACCAGGTCGGCATGCGCTTCGGCGATGGTGTGTTCGTCGTTGGTGGGCAGCAGGATGGCCACGGCATTGCGCGCCTCATCCACGGCCCTGTCCAGGAGTCCCTCGAAGTGATAGGCATCGGACAAGGCTCGCAGATCCCGGGCGATGGCCTGGGGGTCGCCCATGACCTTGGAGATCTCCAAGGCACGGAAACGGGTCTGCAGGGCATCGGCATAAAGTCCAAGGGCGGTCTCCGCATCGGCCTTCACCTGCAAGGCCTGCAGTTCGGCTTTCTGGTCGCCGGACCGCTCCGCATAAGCCAGGGCATTGCGCGCGTAGCCCAAAGCGCCGGGCGGATCCACGGCCATGGCACGCTCTGCCAGGTTCACAAGCGCATCGGCTTTGAGCCCTGCCGGTGCCTGGCCGGTCAAGGCTGAGCGCAGGCTGTCTTCAGGCGGGGATGACCAAGCGGGCAGCGCCGTGAGCGCGAGCGAAAGGCGGATCAGGGTGCGGATGGCGCTTCTAATGGTGCAGGACATGGCGGAGCCTTCTAACGAGCGCATCCGGCCAGGGTTGCGGGTCCGATGGGCGCCCGATCCTATGTTTGGCCCCATGGGCGTGAAGGTGGAGGTCTGCGTGGCGGGGCTCGCGGAAGCGAATGCCGCATTCGAAGCGGGTGTGGACCATATCGAATGGTGCACCTGGCCCGAATGCGGAGGCACCACCCCCAGCCTGGGAAGCATCCACATCCTGCAGCGCGCGGTGCCCATGCCCACCAGGATCCTGGTCCGGCCCACACCAGGGCATTTCCATTACACCGCCGAGGAGTTGGACATCATGCTCGCGGATGTGGGGGCCATCAGGCGCCTGACGCCGGATATGGGTATCGTGGTCGGGGCCTTGGGCTCGGATGGACTACCTCACGTGCCCTTTCTGGAACGCGTGATCGATATCACGCAGGGTATGGAGATCACCTTCCATCGTGCGATCGACCATGCCAGCGACATGGAGCGTGCGATGGCCATCCTCTTGGACCTGGGCGTGCACCGCGTGCTCACCTCCGGCGGCGCGGTACGGGCCCTGGATGGTGCACCCATGCTGGCGCGCATGGTGATGATGGCCGGGGGGAGGACGACGGTCGCGGCCGCTGGCGGGATCCTGCCCGATGATGTGGTCGAACTCGTGCGTGTTACCGGTGTAGGCGAAGTGCATTTCGCGGCGCGCGGGCCATCTTCCCAGCCTCCCAGGGGTGTGGCCATGTCCTCCGGGGATGCCCGCGCTTGGGATACCGTACCCGACCGGGAGAAGGTCCAAGGCGTGTTGAACGCTTTGATGGATGCCGGACTCCGATGAGGTGGTGGGTCATTCTCCTGTTGGGCGGCGTCATCTTCTCCTGCGGTCGCGGAGAGGCGGGGGGCAGGAAGGAAACGCGGATCGAGCTGCATACGGGTTGGCGGGTCCATGAGGCCGGTGCCGATGGATCCCATGCGGCCGAAGTACCCGGCACGGTGCATACCGACCTGATGCGAGCCGGTGTGATCCGTGATCCCTACCACGGTACCGAGTTGGCCAATGTGCAGTGGGTGGAGGACCGCGAATGGGTCTACACCATGTCGTTCGAGGTGTCGGCCGGCACATGGGAACACGATCATTTGGATCTCGTCTTTGAAGGACTGGACACGTTCGCGGAAGTGCGGCTGAACGGCGCGGGCATCGGGTCGGCGGACAACATGCACCGCACCTGGCGCTTCCCTGTGAAAGGGCGGCTTCGCACAGGCAGGAACGAACTTGAAGTGCGTTTTCGCTCAGCGGTGCTGGCAGGGGAGGAGCAGATGAGGGCTTACGGCCGCTCCCTGCCCGCCGATAATGATCAGGGGCGTGTGAAAGTGGCACCATTCGTCCGTAAGGCCGGTGTGCATTTCGGTTGGGACTTCGCGCCGCGGCTGGTCACCTGCGGCATCTGGAGGCCGGTCCATCTGCACGGCTGGGATGATGCGCGCATCACCGGCGTGCAGGTGGAGCAACGGGCGCGGAATGGACAGCGTGAGCTGCGCATCCGTCCCGCTCTGGAAGGCACGGCACCGGCCCACGCGATTTGGCGAGCGACGATCGATGCCGCGAAGGTGGCCACCGGCTCCCTGGAGGCTGGTGTGCGGATGATGCTGCCCGATACGGGGCTGTGGTGGCCCGCTGGCATGGGTGATCAGCGTCTCCGCGATCTGCGTGTGGAGCTGATCGTGGGTGAGCGGACCATGTCCACCTGGCAGGGCAGGATCGGTCTGCGGGACATCCTGCTCCATCAGGAGCCTGACAGCCTGGGCACCCCGTTCTCCTTCGTCGTGAACGGGGTTCCACTATTCGCCATGGGCGCCAACCTGGTCCCCCCGGACCAATTCCTGCCGCGTGCTGGCGACAGGGCCTGGGTGGATCTGGTCCGGGCCATGGCCGAAGCGAACATGAACATGGTGCGTGTCTGGGGCGGAGGCGTCTATCCGCCGGAGGCCTTCTTCGATGCCTGTGATGAAGCGGGCATCCTGGTGTGGCAGGACCTCATGTTCGCCAACACCATGGTGCCGGACGGGGATCCGTTCCTGGCGAACGTGCGCGCTGAAGTGGAGGAGCAGGTGACGCGCTTGCAGCATCGCGCCAGTGTGGCGCTCTGGTGCGGCAACAACGAGATCGATGTGGCCTGGCACAACTGGGGCTGGCAGAGGACCTGGGAGATAGCGCCCAAGGATTCCATGCGCATGTGGCGGTCCTACGCGAACCTCTTCCAGGAAGAAATGCCGCGTTGGATCTCCGCATTGGATGACCGGCCCTATGTCCACACTTCTCCCTTGAGCAATTGGGGCGACACGGAAGGGCTTCGCCATGGCGATCTGCATTACTGGGGCGTGTGGCACGGGGATGAACCCTTCGAGGCATTCACTTCCAACGTCGGACGCTTCGTCAGCGAGTATGGTTTCCAGTCCTACCCGTTCTGGGAAACACTTGAGGCCATCGCAGGGCCTGGCGATCTGGAGAATCCCGGCTTCTGGTCCTCACGACAACTGAGCTACAAGGGTGATGGTGCGATCGCCCGTTTGGCGGAGCGGTACATGGGACCGGTGAAGGACCGTCGTGATCTGGTGGAGAAGAGCCAGGCCCTGCAAGCGATGGCCTGCCGCATGGCGATCGAAGCGCATCACGATGCTCGGCCACATTGCATGGGCACGCTGCTTTGGCAATTGAATGATGTCTGGCCCGGAGCCAGTTGGTCGCTGATCGACCATGCCGGCCGCCGCAAGCCGGCCTATCACGCGGTGCGTAGTACGTATGGGCGCATACGGGCCGGTGGGCGCTGAAGAACAGGCTCTTGTTCGTCGAGGTCGCCAAGCATGGCCCATCCACCTGTCGTGGCGGTTACATTTGAGTGTCCCTTTCGTTCCTCCAAATACCGGGAAGCATGCGAAACATTCTATCCACACTGTTCATCGCCCTTTGCTGCACGAACGCGATAGCCCAGGGGGATTGCCTCACCAACTTCCAGTTCCCTGCGCAGGCCGTCGTCCCCAATGCGAATGGCACGGTGACCAACATCTCCACCTGCAATCTGGCACAGGAGCACAGCCGGATCACCAACATATTCGCAGGGGCCAACTACCAGTTCACCGCATCGGCCGGCGCATACATCACGGTTCGGCAGGGTACGGCCAATGGGCCGGTGGTGGGTCAAGGGTCCAGCCCCGTGTCGGTACAGGCGGTGACCAACGGCGATCTCTTCGCGCACTACACCGCCGACGACCAATGCGCATTCGGCGTGTTCTGCGTCGTCACCACGGTGCAGCTGTTGCTCAATTGCACACCGCCCCAGGCGGGCTATTCCGTGATCGAGGATTGCATGGCCTACACCTTCACGATCCAGGTCTCCGTGAACAGTCTGGGGGATGGTGCGCATGTGGACATCGTGCAGACCGTCGGTGCCGACGTGACCATTCTGGAGGAGCTCGGTACCGGACCCGTGACGCTGGGACCCTTCCCACTGGGTACCGTGGTGAACGTGGTGGTGCAGCATGAGAGCGATCCCGCCTGCACTTTGGTGCTGGGCAACATCACGGACAGCGGGAATTGCCCCACCCAGGTGGTATGTGGTACGGAACTGAACGAGATACACTGCCACGGCAACAACCAGAACGTCATATTCAATTACGCCGGCACCGGACCCTATCCATTGGCCATTCTCTTCAATGCCGGCTTCCTGGAGACCTGCTGCGATTGGCTTCGGGTTTATGACGGCCCCGACATCACGGCGCCCCTGCTCACACCTGCCCAGGGCATCAACGGCAATCTTGCAGGCCAGCTCTTCATCAGCACCAACCCGCAGCACGCGCTCACCCTGCGCATCACCACGGACATCTCCATCTCCTGCGTCACGGGTCAGAACGCGGCCCTGGACTGGACGGCCTCCTGTCTGGATTGTGCGCCACCGGCCACCACCTTCCAACTCGTGCAGGATTGCGCCAACGCCCAGTATTTCATCGAGGTCGGCATCACGGATGTCGGAACGGCGAACACGCTGAACGTCACCAACACCGCCGGGGCACCAACCTTCCAGGTCACCGAGCCGGGCACTTACCAGGTGGGACCGATAGCAACGGGAACGCCGGTGCAGGTGACCGTGGCGCACGACTCCAATTCGCTGTGCAATGTGACGAGTCCGGTCTTCATCAACCCCTTGTGCCCGGTGACGATCTGTGGTGCCGAGGTGTACGAGGAGACCTATTGTTACGGCGCGAATGAGAACAAGGCCTGGGCCTATGAGAAGCCCGGCGCGGCCGGTACGCTGCACCTGAAGTTCCTGCGCGGCACCATCGAGAGCAGCACCTGGGACCGCTTGCGCATCTTCGACGGGCCGGACAACACCGCGCCATTGCTGTTCCAGCACACCTTCTCGGCCACCTACAACCTGGGGCCTCCGGGCAGTGCCATCAACAACAACTTCAACGCCTACTACGATGTGGATGTGGAGGCCACGGGAAACAACCTCTACATGGAACTCACATCGGATGGCAGCATCCATTGCACCAGCCAGAGCAATTACGACCCCTTCGAGTGGGAGGTCTATTGTGATGGCTGCGCCGCACCGGGCATCGCCTATGAGATGGTGCCCGACTGCCGCGACCGCACCTTCATGGCCGAGGTGGTCGTGAGCGATCCTCCTGGCGCCGCCGGCCTGCAGATCGTGAACACCATCACCAGCGAGACGATCCTCGCATCAGCGACGGGCACATACGCCTTCGGACCCTACCCGCAGAACACGCCCGTGGAGTTCATGGTCGCCGAGGCGGACAATCTGGAATGCGCCTATTACAGCGGAACGCTCACCTACGACAGCCAGGACTGCGTGATGGTGACCTGTGGCTACGACAACTTCAACTATTGTTACGGCAACAATGAGGACCGTTGGTACACCTGGCAGGCCGCCCAATCCATGCCCATCACCATCGGCTTCTTCCAGGGGCAGATGACCGGTACGGACCGGATCATCGTTTACAACGGCTTCAACGAGAACGCCCCCGTGCTCTTCCAGGGCAACAACGGTGGAAGCTTCCTCGGCTTCGCAGTGAATTCCCTGAACCCACAGAACGCGATCACGATGCGCATCCAGTCCGATGGTGCGGGCTCCTGCCAGGACAACGCGGCGCTTGCCGAGTTGCAATGGTTCGTGGTCTGTGGCATGGTGGGCCTGGAGGAAACGATGGCTCCGGCGTTCAGCCTGCATCCCAACCCCACGGAGGGAACTGTTTTCATCACGTGGTCCGGAGCTTCGGGCGCCGCATCCATGCGCGTGCTTGATGCCGCTGGCCGAACCGTGCTGGAGCACCGGTTGGTGCTGACCGCCGAGGGCTTCCACACGATCGATCTGGGCGGACTGGCGAACGGGCAGTATGTGATGCAGTTGATCACACCGCACGCGGTGCACAGCGAACGCGTGCAGGTGCAACGCTGACGATGTCGATCAATACGGCTCCACGAGGATCTCGTCGGTGAAGATCCAACCAGGATGCCCCGCGCCGGGGTGCCATTCCGGGCACGGGCCGATGCTGGTGGCCATGACCTTGATGTAGCGCACACGCTTGTCCATGGGTTCCGTCCAGAGGTCCATCTTCATGGCGCCCTCGGCGTCCTGCGGCACCGGGTTGGCTACTTCCATCGTGCTCCATTGGCGCTGGTTCATGCTCACGGCGAAAGTGACGTTGGCGGGATACCAGATCCAGCTGCGGATGTCCTGCAAGACGCCCAGCCCGAGCCTTCTTATGCGCATGGGCCGGCCCAGGTCCACGGTGGCAAGCACGTCCTGGGCCTCGAAGCCCTGCCACTCGCCGGTGCGGAAGTCCTGCCCCCCGCGCAGCCCGTCCACCAGCGCCTGGTCGCCACCGGCGGCGTATTGCGGCGCGTAATTGCTCTCGAGTTCCACCGTGCGGTCATTGTCGCGCTTCACGAATCGCGCACTTACCGGCATGCCTTTCCTACCCGTGCCATCGGCGCAGATGGCCCGCACATACCCATCGCGGTACAGGGTCACCTCGTTGTCCCGCACGCGGGGGTTGCGCTTCGGATCGAAGGCGTCATGCTCCGTGTTGATCACGATATGCCAAGGTCCTGGGATGCTGGTGACGGAGATGCGCACCGAATCGGCGAACGCCTGGCCCGGAGCCTGGATGATGGGCACGGGCATGGGGCCGGGATCGCGCCTGCGATCCTCGCGCTGGTCGGGCACAGGAGCGGAACCAGGCCGTGGTCCCAAGTAGAAACGCAACTCACCGCCTTGCATCAACGCGGCGTGGTCCATCCGGCGGAAACCAGCGGTTTCGCCGCCATTCCAACTGATGCTTGTGACATGGTCGCGCGAGCCGCCCTCGCTTTCACCGATGATCCTCAACCGCCGCCCATCGCCAAGGTGGATGACCGCCTCCGGGAAGCGCGGCAAACCCAGCGTGTAGTTCGGATCACCGGGGTCGATGGGATAGAGGCCCAGCGCGCTGAGCACGTACCAGGCGCTCATCTGCCCGCAGTCCTCGTTGCCGGAAAGCCCGTCCGGCGCATCGGTGTACAGATCGTCCATGATGCGCTTCAACCACACATCCATGCTGTAGTGGCGCGATGAAAGGGAATAGAGGTAGGCGTAGTTGTGGCTGGGCTCGTTGCCATGCGCGTACTGGCCGATCAAGCCGGTGATGTCGCTCTGGTCGCGGCCCGTGGTGCGCGTATCGGCCGTGAACAAGGCGTCAAGCTTCTCCGTGAGACCCGCCTGGCCACCGAGCAGTTCGATGTAGCGCTCCATATCGTGCGGCACGAAGAGGGCATAGTGCCAGGCATTGGCCTCGGTGAAGTGGAAGTTCACCTCATGGGGGTCGAAGGGTTCGATGAAGCCGCCATTGCGTCTCGGCCGGAAGAATCCGGTCACCGGATCGAAGAGGTTGTGCCAATTGCGCGAGCGGGCCTTGTAGTGGGCGGCGATCCCCTGCCGTCCCAGGGCTTCCGCATAGCGCGCGATGCAGGCGTCGTTGTAGGCGTACTCCAGGGTCTTGCTCACGCTTTCGGGTTCGTCCTCGCTGCTGATGTAGCCCCGCTCACGGTAGTGCTTCAGACCGAAGCGGTCCAACTCCGCGCTGGAGACCATCGCTTCCAAGGCCCGTTCCTCATCGAAGCCCCGAATGCCCTTCGCATGGGCGTCGGCGATCACGCTCACGGCGTGGTGGCCGATCATGCAGTCTGTCTCGTTGCCCCAAAGTTCCCAGATGGGCAGCCGCCCGCCCTGCTGGTGGTGCAGCAGCATGGTGCGGATCCAATCCCTGGTGCGGTCCGGTTCCAGGATGGTCATCAGGGGATGCAGGGCCCGGAAGGTGTCCCACAGGCTGAAGACCGTGTACACATCATGGTCCGCATGATGGACCTCGCCATCCATGCCCCGGTAATTGCCGTCGACATCGTTGAAGATGCAGGGGGCGATCATGGTGTGGTAGAGCGCGGTGTAGAAGATGCGCCGGTCGCGTTCCTCGCCACCCCTGATGTGGATCCGGCCCAATGCGCGGTCCCAAGTGGTCTCCGCTTCGCGCTTCACCTGGTCGAAGTCCCAATGGGGCACTTCGGCTTCCAGGTTCTTGCGGGCACCTTCGATGCTCACCGCGCTGATGCCGACCTTCACCACGAGCGGTTCGCCCATCAGGTCGCCGAAGCGCAGGATGTCCTGGCTGCGCTGGTGCGCGGCGATGGTCTCCGCCAGCGGGTTGTCCGCCTCGCGTGGCGCGAAGGGATGGCTGGTGCGTATGCAATAGAACAACCGCTGGTCGCGTGCCCAGGAACTGGATCGTCTTTCGCCTGTCACCTCACGGTCGCCCACGCGAACGATGCTGGCGTTCTCCACAAAGTCACGGTGTTCCAGGTCGATCGTCAGGAAGGCCTCCTTCCCCGCAGGGAAGGCGTAGCGGTGCATGCCTGTACGCGGTGACGCGGTGAGTTCCACCCCCACATCAGGCCCATCCAAATGCACACGGTAGTATCCGGCATGCGCATGTTCGGACGCCTTGTGGAAGGATGAACGGTACCGGTTCGGATCGGTGGTACCACTTCCCGTGGTGGGCATCAGCAACACATCGCACAGGTCGCTTACACCGGTACCGCTCAGGTGCGTGTGGCTGAAACCGTATATGATGCTGTCGCTGTAATGGTATCCGCTGGCGCCGTCCCAGTCGTGTATGCCGTCGGGGCGTGTGTCGGGACTCAACTGCACCAGGCCGAAAGGCACGCAGGCGCCGGGGAAGGTGTGGCCGTGGCCGCCGGTGCCGATGAAAGGGTCCACCAGGGTGGTGGCGATCGGGGATTGGCCATTCGAAATGGATGCGGAGAGGAACAGCGCTATAGCGAGTGTCGCATGCATGGCCAGCCCCATGGGCCCACCTGTCAGGTAAGGAGTGTCGGTGTTCGTCATGTCCTACGGATCGAAAGGGTCCCCCAGGGCCGCCGCCCCCAACAGCGCCGCGTCATCCTCCGGCAAGGCCGATGCCATGAGGTCCACGCGGCCCTGGTAGATGTTCAGCAGTCGTGCGGCGAAGCGATCGCGCAAGGGCGCCATGATCAGATCCCCGTTCCGGGCGATGCCACCGAAGAGCACGATACGCCTTGGTCCACTGAAGCAGACCGCGTTGGCGAGACCGATGGCCAGATGATCGACCGTATGGTGGAAGGTGCGCTGTGCATGCGGGTCGCTTTGGCGTGCGGCCTCCGCGATGGGCAGAACGCCTTCACCCGCCAGAATGCCATGTCCGTCCTCGGTGCCGCTGAGTTCGGCGTAGGTGCGCCGGATGCCCCGGATGCTCACATAGGCTTCCAGGCAACCACGTCGGCCGCAGGTGCATGGCCGCCCTTGCGGATGCAGGATGGTGTGTCCCAGTTCGCCCGCATTGCCCGCACTGCCCAGCACCAGCCTGCCGCCGATGATGAAGCCACTGCCCACGCCGGTGCCCAGCGTCACCACCAGCAGGTCCTCGATGCCACGCCCCGCACCGTATCGCCATTCGCCAAGGGCGGCGGCGTTCGCGTCGTTGCCCAGCACGCAGGGCACGCCCAATCGGTCCTCCAGCATGCGCGCCAGGGGAACCTCGTTCTTCCATGGCAGGTTGGGCGCCATCTCGATCACACCCGTCAGTTGGTTCGCGTTGGGCGCACCGATACCCATGGAGGTGACGCTTGCTCCGAATTCCTCGCCCATTCGCAGGGTCTCCCGGGCCAGTGTGTCCGCGAAGGCGTGCTCATCCGCATGGCCGGTGGTGGCGATGCGTGCGCGACCCACGATATGACCATCGCGTACCAGCCCGATCTTGCTGGTGGTGCCCCCGATGTCGATGCCCGCGATCATGCCGTATCGTAGCGCGCTCCGTAGCGTGCTATGTAGGCATAGCACACCAGCAGCAGGATGAAGGCGATCTGGAAACCGGCCAGGTCCGCGAACCAGCCGAGCATGGGAGGCACCACAGCACCACCGCAGATCGCCGTGCAGAGGATGCCGGATCCCTGTGGCTTCAGTGGTCCCAGGCCGTCGATGGCGTTGGTGAAGATGGTGGGGAACATGATGGAGTTGAAGAGTCCCACGGCGAGGATGCTCCACATGGCCACCAGGCCGCCGCTGTTCATGGAGATGACCAATGCCAGGATGGCGAGGCCGGAAAAGAGCGCAAGCACACGTCCCGGCCGGAACATACGCGTGAGTGCCGACCCCAAGAAACGGCCCACCATGGCGCCACCCCAGTAGAAGGCCACGAAGGCGCCCGCCACGCCTTTGCCGTCCAGGCCTTGCAGGTCGCTGCCCAGCACGGTGGACGCGATCGAGGACATGAAGGCATTGGCCCGGATGATGTCCGGCAGACCCAGGCTGAGGAAATAGCTGACGAGGTAGCTGCCGATGGCCACTTCGGCGCCCACATAAAGGAAGATGCCCAGCGCCCCCTGCATCAAGCGGGGACTGCGCAACGCTTCGGCATAGCCACCGGTGATCCGTTCACCCGAAATGCCAGGCAACTTCAGCAGCCACATGCCGATCGCCACGGCGAAAAGAACGCCCGCGATGAGGGCGAAGGGGGCTTGCACCGCAGAAGCTTCCGATACCATGTAGGACAAGCGCTCCGCATCGCCCATACCGGCGAGGGTCCGCTCATCAAGAATACGGTCGCTCAGCAGGAAGAGGGCCCCCACCACCGGAGCGATGGTGGTGCCCAGGGAATTGAAGGCCTGTGCGAGATTGAGGCGGCTGCTGGCGGTGCGCTCATCGCCCAGCACGGCCACATAAGGGTTGGCGGCCACTTGGAGCACGGTCATGCCACCGGCGAGGACGAAGGTGCCCAGCAGGAACAGGGGGAAGAGCCGGAACCCCGCAGCAGGCCAGAAGAGCAGACAGCCCAGCCCCATGATGCCAAGGCCCGCGACCATGCCCTGGCGGTAGCCGATCCTCGCCAGCAGACCGCCCGAGGGAATGGAGAAGAGGCCGTAAGCGATGAAGAAGGCGAATTGCACCAGGCCCGCTTGGAAGTAGGTGAGCGCGAAGACTTCGCGCAAGCGCGGGATCAAGGCGTCGACCAGAACGGTGATGAAGCCCCATAGGAAGAAGAGCGATGTCACCGCCACCAGCGGCATCAGGCTCGATCGGTCGTTCGCGGCGCGCATGAGGTGAGCCAAAGATGGGCGTTACATTGGCATCGATCAACACCGACCATGGTACACGATCGAAGGCGGTTCATCAAACTCGGACTGGCGGGTACAGCAGCTGTCGCGGCGGGTTGCGGCACTTCAAACGAAGCGTCTCCCGAGGAAACACCCGCACCTGCGACCGTCGGTCCGGGCGGTCCCGTGCTGCTCTCCACCTGGCGGCATGGCCTCATCGCCAACGACCATGGCCAGCGCAAACTGAATGGTGGCGGCAGCATCCTCGACGCCGTGGAGCAGGGCGTGTCCGTGGTGGAGGCCGACTTCACGAACCGCAGTGTGGGCCTCGGTGGCCTGCCCGATCGCGACGGCATCGTCACCCTCGACGCCTGCATCATGGACCATGCGGGCCGCGCGGGATCGGTGGCTTTCGTGCGGGGGTTCATCCACCCGATCCGCATCGCGCGCGCCGTGATGGAGCGTACACCGCACGTGATGCTGGTGGGAGCCGGCGCCGAACGCTGGGCGCGCGAGCAGGGCTTCACCGAAATGAACGTGGAGGTGCCGGAGGTGCGACAGGCATGGGAGGAGTGGAAGAAGAAGGGCGAGTACAAGCCGGTGGCCAACATCGAGAACCACGACACCATCGGCATGCTGGGGCTGGACGCGGCGGGTACGCTGGCGGGCAGTTGCACCACCAGCGGCATGGCCTGGAAGGTCCATGGTCGTGTGGGCGATTCACCCATAATCGGTGCCGGCTTGTTCGTGGATGGGGATGTGGGCGCCGCCTGCGCCACCGGTGTGGGCGAATTGGTGATCCGCATCGCTGGCAGCCATGCCGTGGTGGAGATGATGCGCCAGGGCATGGCGCCAGAGGAAGCCTGCCGCGAAGCGGTGCGCCGCATCCTGCGCAAGAACCCGGGCCTCAAGGACCAGCAGGTGGGTTTCATCGCCCTGCGCCGGGACGGGCTCTTCGGCACGTGGAGCATCTATCCCGGCTTCGACATGGCCGTGACCGATCGGCATGGCACCCGCGTGGTGGTGAGCGGCGCCGAATTGGAATGGGGCGCTTCCGCGTGAAGTGTTCTACCAACCCGCGGTGAGCAGGTCCAGCAATTGCTCGTCCTGCGCCAGGTTGCGAGCCGTGGCATGGGGGCGCTTGGGCACATCGATCTCGGCGGTACGCTGTTTCGCACGGGTCACACCGGTCGCTTTCGTTTCCGCCAAGGACATGTTCATCTCCAATTCCTCCCGGGTCACGACATGGCCACTGGCGGCCGCGGATGTGGCAGGTTGCGCGGCCAGATCGTCCTTGGCTTGTTCCCGGACCTCGGTGTCGAACATCGCCACGCCGCTATCGGCATCGCCTGGACCATGGCCCACCAGGTCGGTGGCGTGCGGAACGCGTGATCGCTCCACCGGCGCTTCGCCCACCGGTCGGCTGCTTTCGTTACGCGCCTCCTCAAGGGCTGTCGCGGTCGTCAAGGTCACGGTATCCGCTGTTTCCGTCTCCTGCGTGATAGCGCGCTCATCGGCCACCGGAGCGGTCTCTTCCTTGGCCTGCTTCACCTCGGCGAGGATGTTCGTGCCTTGCTCATGGCCCATCCAGCGTACCACCGTGACGGTGCCCACGATGAGCAAGGCCAGTGTGCCCAAGGCCAGTGCTGGGCGCAACCATACGACTCGGGCCTCCTTGGGCCAGAACGCGGTGGCGGCCAGGTTCAGCCAGATGCGCCAGCGCGGTTCGCGCTCGCGACGGAACACATCCATCACCGCTTCACGCACCCGGTCGTCGGCCGTGATGCCCGCATCGCTTCTGGGTGTATCGGTCATGGAACGCATCAGGCCGCGCATGGCCTGGTACTCATCGCGTCCGCTGAGATGACGCAGCACATAGGCGCGCTCCTCTTCAAGCAGGGCGTCGAAGTCGCGCTCGCGCAACAACTGTTCGATGTCCTCAGGGTCGTATCGTTCGTGGCGTTCCATCGTGCAACTGGGCATCGGGGCCGAACTCGGGCAGGCGAGCGGCCAGTTTTTTCAGGGTGTAGAAGATGCGGGACTTCACCGTTCCCTCGGAGCATCCGAAGGCGGCCGCGACCTCCTTCACGGGGAGTTCCTCCTCGAAGCGCATCAAAAAGGTGGCCTTGTGGTCCGGATCGAGCAGGTCAAGTTCCTCCTGGAGTCTTTTGCGGAAGAGCTCATGGTCCACGGCACGGCCGGCCACGGCCTCCTCGCGGTCGGTGCCGTTGCGCAGGTGCTTGTCCGCCTGGCGCACCACGGCATGGTGGCGGTAGGCGTTCTTGCACATGTTGTTGGCCACGCTGAAGAGCCAGGTGGTGAAGGGCCTTGCGCGGTCGTAGCTCGCGGGGCGCTTGGCCAGCTTGGTGAAGAGATCCTGCAGATGGTCCTGCGCCAGCTCTCGGTCCTGCCACAGCATGCGGTGGAAGTAATTGAGCAGCCTGCGGTGATGGCGGTCGTAAAGTGTGGCGAAGGCGCGTTCATCGCCTTCCACCACAAGGGTCATCAGCCGCTCGTCGCTCAGGGTGCCGTATGGTCCGCCCATCAGGCCCATGGTCAGTGTTCAAGCACGCCGCTGCGGTACAAACGGTCCGTGGCCTTGTAGCCGCGTGCCAGCTGGCGCAGCTCATGTTCCAATGGTGCGGCCTTCTGCTCTTCATCCAAAGCGCGGTAGTGCTTCAACAGCACGGCGCCGGGCAGCAAATAATTGGCCCCGATGGGACCTGCCCCGGTGGTCTTCCTCATCGCCTTCCAGTTGCGCTCCAGTTGAGGGATGTTGTCGATCGGTGTTTCGCATAAGCGCAGGGCCATCCCGGTGACATAGACCCGGTCACGCAACCCGGTGATGCGTTCGGGTCCCAGGGCGATGGACAGATATACGGGCCGGGTGGTCGCGGCTGGCAGTTCGCGCAGGAAAGTCGCCGCGTCACCCGGCACCTGGCCCCTGGCGCGGGCCTTCTCCCAGATGCGCAGGCGGTAGGCGACATCGTTCAGCATGCGCGCATCCACGGTGAGCACATCCTTGCGGTGCGCGTCAGCGGATTGTCTGGCCCAAATGGGGTAGGCGTCCATTTCACCGGCGGCGATGAGTACGGCGTTCTTTTCCACGCTGAGCAGGATGTCATCGGCCAGCACCCACAGTCCTGGTGCCACGCCACCCCGCTGCTTGAAGGCGGTGCCATAGCTGGCCATGGCGGTCTCATCGCCTCGTCGCGCGGCATCCACCAACATCGGCGCTATCAGTTCATCCCGGTCGCGGTCGCGTGCCTGGGCCAGTTCCAGGTGCTGGAAGGCCGAAGCCTGCGGGAATTCCAGGTGGAAGCGCGCGAGGTGGGTCTCGAATCCATCGGGATCGATGGCTTCCATGCCCTTCACGATGGTCTCGAGTTTCACCTGCTCCGTCGCTGGCATCACACCTTGGTTGCGGACCAGGGCCTCGTTGCGCGAGCTGCGGAACTGGTTCAGCCGGGCCTGCTGGTCCAATGGGCTCTCGCTTGCGATGGTGGTCCAGAGGTCCACGGCATCGCGCAACTCCTGGGGCTGCCAGCCGCCCTGCACGGCATCGTTCATCACGGCTGCCCGCTGGGGCGGGGCTGTCTGCGCCGGGGCCTGCGGAATGGCCAGCAGACCGGGCAACAGGAAGGGGAGGAGGCGCTTCATGCGGAAGGCTTGCGGATCACTGTACACGCACCATGCCGAAAGGTTCGATCGCCAGGGGAGCCTCAGCTACCTTTGCAAAGCAAGCCGATGATGGAAGAAGATGCCATGGCCCGCCTGCGCCAACGATTGGACGAGGTGCATGAATGGCCGACGGTCTACATGTTCAAGATGATCTTCGAGCCGGACGATGAGCGGCTGCGCGCCGTACTGGCCCTGTTCCCGCCGGAGACCGAGATCCTGCGCAAATACTCCAAAGGGGGGCGCTACCTGAGCCTCACGGTGCGCGAAGTGATGATGGACGCGGAGTCCGTGGTGGACCGCTACCGACGCGCGGGCGAGATCGGCGGGGTGATGATGCTTTGAACGATGGACCTGGTGGACATCCGCACCGCGCTGATCATCAGCCTTTCGATCACTGTGGTGGTCCTGGCTTGGAAGCGCTTCCGCGACCATGTCCGGGCCAAGGACCTGCCCGCGCCGCTGCACGCCGAACTCATCACGGTGGAAGTGGCCTACCACCCGGCACGGTTGCGGATCCTGATCAAGCTGCCAGGCCGGCAGTTGGTGCGCACCGCCCTGCTCGATGGGGACCATCGCACACTGCACGATTGGCCGGCCAGCGAATTGCATCCCGGCGAGCACGAGGTGGAGCACTTGCTGCCTGATCTGCAGGATGGCGGTTATTTCCTGGAAATGCGCACCGACACGCAACGCACCGTGCGCCTCTTCCGTCTTCGACAGGCATGAACCATCGGCTGCTCCTTTCCGCGCTCATCCTATGCAATACCGCGGTGGTGTTCGCCCAGGGCACCGGATCGCGGTCGCCCGATGTCTCCCCCACGATCAAGGTGGACCTGGCCCTGCCCGTGCCGTTGGGCAATCCGCTCTTCAACAGCGTTACCGAAACGCTTGGCCAGGTGGGCGCGGTATTCCAGGTGCCCATCTGGGAAGGGCTGGGGGTGGGCGCCGGGGCGAAGGTCACCTGGTTCGGGGTGAAGGAACGCGCGCTGGCCCCACTGCTGAACACCGGCGACATCCGGCGGATGACCTTCGTGGGCAAGCTGCAATATGAGCGCTACACCAGCGAACGGACCTTCTACGAATTGAGCGCCCGTGCCGGTCCGAGCACCTATGTCTTCAGTTGCCCCACCTGCACGGATGACAGCCGGCGAACGGTACTGCATTGGGCCTTGAACGCCGCGCTTTTCGTGCATGCCACGGACAATCTCGCCTTCAGCTTCTCCTTGGGCTACGAGACCGATGCCACGCGGTTCAGCGCCACCGATCTGGGCTTGGAAGGATTCCCTGGACGGCGCGAAAAGGCCGAAGCGCACAACTTCCAGAACCTGCTGGTGGGCATGGGCTTCAGCACGCGGTTGCGCCGCAGTGATGAAGGCCCACGGGGCTGGTGAGTGCCGTGGTCAGGCGGTGGGCTCGTCCCCCGCAGGGGGTTCCTCCTTGCCTGCATCGCCCTTGCCCACCTTCTTGCGGCCCTTGGAGACCTTGATGGTGAGGTCGTTCTTGTCCTTGTTGAGGCCCACGACGATCTTGTCGCCTTCCTCCACGGACTGGTTCACGATCTCCTCGGCCAGCGGATCCTCCACGTACTTCTGGATGGCGCGCTTGAGCGGACGTGCGCCGAATTTCTCGTCGTAGCCCTTCTCCACCAGGAAGTCCTTGGCCTCGTCGCTGAGCTTCAACTCGTAACCCAGTTCGGCGATGCGCTTGTACAGATGCCCGAGTTCGATGTCGATGATCAGGTGGATGTCCTCGCGCTTCAGGCCGCGGAAGAAGATGATGTCGTCGATGCGGTTGAGGAATTCCGGAGAGAAGGCCTTGCGCAGCGCCTTTTCGATCACCCCCCGGTTGCTGTCCTCTTGTTGGGAGGACTGAGCGGTGGTGCCGAAGCCCACGCCCTTGCCGAAGTCGCTCAGGTCGCGTGCCCCGATGTTCGAGGTCATGATGATGATCGCGTTCTTGAAGTCGATGTGGCGGCCGAGGCTGTCGGTCATCTTGCCGTCGTCGAGGGCCTGCAGCAGCAGGTTGAATACGTCCGGGTGGGCCTTCTCGATCTCGTCCAGCAGGATGATGGAGTAGGGGCGGCGGCGCACCTTTTCGGTGAGTTGTCCACCTTCCTCATAGCCCACATACCCCGGGGGGGCACCGATCAGACGGCTCACGGAGAACTTCTCCATGTATTCGCTCATGTCGATGCGGATCAATGCGTCCTCGGTGTCGAAGAGGTACTTCGCGAGTTCCTTGGCGAGTTGGGTCTTGCCCACGCCGGTAGGACCCAGGAAGATGAAGCTGCCGATGGGGCGGTTGGGATCCTTGAGACCGGCGCGGTTGCGCTGGATGGCCTTCACCACCTTGGCCACGGCGTCCGGCTGGCCGATGACGCGGCCCTCCATCTCCTCCTTCATCCGCCTGAGCTTGCCGCTTTCCTTCTCGGCGATGCGTGTCACCGGGATGCCGCTCATCATGGCCACCACCTCCGCCACGTTCTCCTCGGTGACGATGGTGCGGTTGCTGCGGCTCTCCTGCTCCCACTGCTTCTTCGCACGGTCCAGTTCCTCCAGCAGCTGCCGCTCCTTGTCGCGCAGCTTGGCGGCCTCCTCGTAGCGCTGGCTGCGCACCACCTTGTTCTTCTCCTCTTTGATGTCCTCGATCTTCTGCTCGATATCGAGGATGTTCTTCGGCACCACGATGTTGCTGATGTGCACCCGGCTGCCGGCCTCGTCCAGCGCGTCGATGGCCTTGTCAGGCAGGTGGCGGTCGGTGATGTAGCGGGCCGTGAGCTTCACACAGGCGTCAACGGCCTCTGGGGTGAAGGACACATGGTGGTGGTCCTCGTACTTCTCCTTGATGTTGTTGAGGATCTGGATGGTCTCCTCCACGGAAGTGGGTTCCACCAGCACCTTTTGGAAACGGCGTTCGAGCGCGCCGTCCTTTTCGATGTACTGGCGGTACTCATCCAGCGTGGTGGCACCGATGCATTGGATCTCGCCACGCGCCAGCGCGGGCTTGAACATGTTGCTGGCGTCGAGGCTTCCGCTGGCGCCGCCAGCGCCCACGATGGTGTGTATCTCGTCGATGAAGAGGATCACGTCCGGGCTGTTCTCCAACTCGTTCATCACCGCCTTCATGCGCTCCTCGAACTGGCCACGGTACTTGGTTCCGGCCACCAGGCTGGCGATGTCCAGGGCCACGATGCGCTTGTTGAAGAGCACCCGGCTCACCTTGCGCTGGATGATGCGCAGGGCCAGGCCCTCGGCGATGGCGCTTTTGCCCACGCCGGGTTCGCCGATGAGCACGGGGTTGTTCTTCTTGCGGCGGCTCAGCACCTGGCTTACACGCTCGATCTCCTTCTCGCGGCCCACGATGGGGTCCAGCTTGCCATCCTCGGCCAGCTTGGTGAGGTCGCGGCCGAAGTTGTCCAGCACCGGGGTCTTGCTCTTGGTGTCGCCTTGTTTGCGCTGGCCTCCAGTGGGGAATCCCCCGCCCTCGTCATCATCGTCATCGGCACTCTGCGGGCCTTGGGCCTTGGGGTGGATCCGCCCGGGGTTCTTGGGGTCCTGCGCCATGATGGCGTCCACGGCCTGCTTGGCGCGGTCGTAGTCCACCTGGAGGTCGTGCAGCACCTTCATGGCCACATTGTCCTCGGTCTTGAGAATGCCCAGCAGGATGTGCTCGGTATCGATCACCGGACTCTTGAGCAGTTTGGCCTCCAGGAAGGTGATGCGCAGCAGCTTTTCGGCCTGTTTCACCAGCGCGAGCTTGTCCTTGCTCGGGGGAGGGGCCGGGCTGGCCGGGGCCATGCGCGATTCCAACTTGGTACGCACTTCGTCCTGGTCCACCTCCAGTTCCTTCAAGGCCCGCATGGCGTTGTTGTCGCTGTCATGCAGCAGGCCCAGGAGGATATGCTCGATGCCGATGTGGTCGTGGCCATGCCGCAGGGCCTCGTCCCTGCTCTGGCTCATTACTTCCCTGACCTGCGGTGAGAATTTGGCGTCCATGCGGTGGTGGTATGCGTACTTGTGGGGGCCTTGCGGCGCGTACGGCGGTGCCAAGTTATGGGCACGGCCATCGGGAGCAAGCTAGGGATCGGCCCGATCGCGGGCCAGATCGCGATCGGCGCAATTATCCACAGCATCCTGTGCGGTCGTTTTTCCACACGGGGCGCGGCGATCGTGGATAAGATCGGGTCCATGGCCAAGGCGTGTTGAGTACTTTCGGGCCCCCGTTCAGAAGGCCCGGAAACAGCTTCCGGACCGGTGACGGGCCGACCTGAAAATGAGCGACGGAGAGAAGATCATCCAGATCAACATCGAGAACGAGATGCGCACCGCCTACATCGATTATTCGATGTCGGTGATCGTGAGCCGGGCCCTGCCCGATGTGCGCGACGGATTGAAGCCCGTGCACCGCCGCGTGCTCTTCGGCATGCAGGACCTGGGCGTGTTGAGCAACCGGCCGTACAAGAAGAGCGCCCGCATCGTGGGCGAGGTGCTCGGCAAATACCACCCGCACGGGGACGGCAGCGTGTATGACGCCATGGTGCGCATGGCCCAGGACTGGAGCCTGCGCTACCCGCTGGTGGACGGCCAGGGCAACTTCGGCAGCCTGGACGGTGACCCGCCCGCCGCCATGCGATACACCGAGGCCCGCATGCGCAAGATCGCCGAGGAGGTGCTCGCCGACCTGGACAAGGAGACGGTGGACATGCGACCCAACTTCGACGATACGCTGGAGGAACCCAGTGTGATGCCCACCCGCATACCCAACCTGCTGGTGAACGGCGCGGCCGGCATCGCTGTGGGCATGGCCACCAACATGCCCCCGCACAACCTGAGCGAGGTGTGCGACGGCATCGTGGCCTACATCGACGACAAGGAGATCACCGTGGACGGCCTGATGAAGCACATCAAGGGCCCCGATTTCCCCACCGGCGGCGTCATCCATGGCACCGAGGGCATCCGCGAGGCCTATGAGACCGGCCGGGGCAAGGTGGTGTTGCGCGCCAAGTGCCACATCGAGGAGGATGACAAGAGCGGCCGCGAGACCATCATCTGCACGGAGATCCCCTTCCAGACCAACAAGGCCGTGCAACTCGTCAAGGGCGTGGCCGATCTGGTGAACGACAAGAAGATCGAGGGCATCAGCGATGTCAACGACTACAGCGACCGCAACGGCATTCGCATCGCCTATGACGTGAAGCGCGAAGCCATGGGTACCGTGGTGCTCAACCAGTTGTACAAGTACAGTGCACTGCAGACCAGCTTCAGCGTGAACAACATCGCGCTGGTGGGCGGGCGCCCCGTATTGCTCGGCCTCAAGGCCATGATCTCGAATTTCGTCGGTCACCGCCATGATGTGGTGGTGCGCCGCACCAAGTACGACCTGCGGAAGGCCGAGGAACGCGCCCACATCCTGGAAGGCCTCCTCATCGCCCTGGACCACCTGGACGCCGTGATCGCCTTGATCCGTGGCAGCCAGACCCCGGACGAGGCCCGCGAAGGCCTGATGCGGGAGTTCGCCTTGAGCGAGATCCAGGCACGGGCCATTCTGGACATGCGGCTGCAGCGCCTCACCGGCCTGGAGCGCGACAAGATCCGCGAGGAGCACGCCGAGTTGATGAAGACCATCGCGTACCTGAAGTCGGTGCTGGCCGATGAGGGCCTGCGGATGAAGATCATCAAGGACGAGACCCTGGAGATCAAGGATAAGTACGGCGACAAAAGGCGCACGGCCATCGTGGAATCGAGCGGCGACATGCGCATGGAGGACCTCATCGCGGATGAGGCCGTGGTGGTGACCATCAGCCACCTGGGCTACATCAAGCGCACCAGCCTCCACGAGTTCCGCACGCAAAGCCGGGGCGGCGTCGGCAGCAAGGGCAGCACCACGCGCGACGAGGACTTCCTGGAGCACCTCTTCGTGGCCACCAACCACAACTATCTGCTCATCTTCACGCAGAAGGGCCGATGCTACTGGATGCGCGTATTCGATATTCCCGAAGGCACCCGCCAGAGCAAGGGCCGGGCCATCCAGAACCTGATCCAGATCGAAGGTGACGACAAGGTGGTGGCCTATCTGAACGTGACCGACCTGAAGGACACCGACCACCTGGCGAAGCATTTCGTGACGCTTTGCACAAAGAAGGGTGTGATCAAAAAGACCACCCTGGAAGCCTACAGCCGGCCGCGTGCCAACGGCATCATCGCCGTGGGCATCCGCGAGGGCGACGAATTGCTGGAGGCCAAGCTCACCACGGGCAACAGCCACATCATCCTGGCCAGCCGAGACGGCCGCGCGGTGCACTTCAAGGAAAGCGACGTGCGCCCCATGGGCCGCAACGCCAGCGGTGTGCGTGGCATGAACCTCGAGGGTGGCTCCAAGGACAACGAGGTCATCGGCATGATCGCCGTGGACGCCACCGAACTCTCCACACGCCAGGTACTGGTGGTGAGCGCCAAGGGCTATGGCAAGCGCTCGGCCATCGTGGACGAGAATGGCGACTACGCCTACCGCATGGTGAACCGGGGAGGCAAGGGCGTGAAGACCCTCCAGATCACCGACAAGACCGGCGAACTGATCGCCATCAAGGATGTCTCCGAGGACGACCAGCTGATGATCATCAACCGGAGCGGCCTCACCATCCGCATGGGGCTGGATGAATTGCGTGTGCTGGGCCGAGCCACCCAGGGTGTGCGCCTGATCGAACTGCGGAAGAACGACCAGATCGCCGCCGTGGCCAAGATCGACAGCGAATTGAAGGAAGAGGATGGCGCGGAAGGCGAGGCCGGCAGTGGAGAAACCCCGGATGGCACCGATGTTGCGAATGGGAATGGCACAGAATGAACACAACCCTGATAGGAACCCGACCATGAAGACCACGCTGACCATCGCGCTCGCCACGGCGGCACTGGCCCTTTCCCTGCCACGGCAGGCAGGCGCCCAGAACGTGAACGTGGTGAACGCCTACAACCACATGAAAGCCGGTGAACTGGCCAAGGCCGCCGAGTTCATCGAACCTGCAATTTCCGATGCCAAGACCGGCGCCAGTGAGAAGACCTGGCGCTACCGGGGCGATATCTACCGCCTCATCGCCTCCAGCGAGGACCAGGCTTTGCGGTCCATGTTCCCCGACGCCCTGGACAAGGCGATTGACAGTTACCTGAAAGCGAATGAGCTGGACGTGAAGGGCAGCTACAAGATCGAGAACGTCAAGGCCTTGGGCGCCCTGCAGGGCATGAGCCTGAACGCCGGGAACGAAGCCTTCACGGGCAAGAGCTACGATCGCGCCATCGTCCTTTATGGCAACTCGGAGCGCATCGCCAAAGCTTTCGGGCAGGTGGACACCAATGCCATCTTCAACAAGGCGCTCGCTTACGAGAGCAAGGGCGACGGGGCCAACGCCATCAAGCACTACCGCGAGGTGCTCGCCTTGGGCTATGACAAGCCCGAGGTGTACCGCTACATCGCCAGCCTGCAACGCAAGGGAGGTGACGCCGATGGCGCCATCGCCACGACCAAGGAGGGCATGGCCCGCTACCCGGACAACAAGGACCTGATCCTGGACCTGATGAGCGACCTGCTCAACGCCGACCGCAGCGACGACGCGGAACAGATCGTGAAGCTGGCGCTTGAAAAGGACCCGGAGAATGCCGTGCTACACTCCGTGGAGGGCGGTCTTTTCGACAAGAAGGCCAACGCCGCCATGGAGGCGAATGACGAGGCCGGCATGAAGCAATGGTCCGAGCGGGCCGAAGCCGCTTACAAGAAGAGCATCGAGAAGGACGCCAAGTTCTTCGACGCCTACTTCAACATCGGCGTGCTCTACAACAACCGCGCGGCCTTCGAGTACGAAAAGTGCAACAAGATCAAGAGCGACAGCGAGTACATGAAGTGCAAGAAGTTGGCCGATGACGTGTACCTGATGGCCAAGCCATACTTCGAGAAGGCCCACGAGTTGCGGCCGGACGACAAGCAGACCATCAACCAGTTGATGAAGCTCTACGCCAAGGTGAACGACCAGGCGAAGTACAAGGAGATGAAGGACAAGCTCACCAATTGAGCCTTCCCATGATCGCGCGAAGGGCCGTCCCACATGGGGCGGCCCTTCGGCTTTATGGGCCAGTAACAGGGTCTCAGGGTGTCACCGCCTTCAGGCCCACCAGCGACGCGATGAGGGCGAACAGGAAGAAGAGCCGCCAGAAGTCCGTGGGTTCCCGAAAGAGCAGGATGCCGACCAACACCGTGCCCACCGCGCCGATGCCGGTCCAAACCGCGTAGGCCGTGCCTATGGGCAGGCTTTGCGCCGCGCGGTACAACAGGGACATGCTGATCGCCAGGGCCACGATGAAGCCGGCCAGCCACCATAGCTGCTCGCTGCCCGAGGTCTCCTTGGCCTTGCCCAGGCAGGTGGCGAAACCCACCTCGAACAAGCCGGCGATGAACAGGAGTATCCAGGCCATGTGCGGAGTGGCTTGTTCGGCCTTCAGGGCAGGTGGAAGATCAATGAGCCTTGCGTGCCCCAACCCCGCATGCGTCCCAGCAGGAAACCCGGCAGGTGTGTGGTGGACATGCCGAAGGATACATGGCGATCCACGCGCCAGCGACCACCCAGCCCGAAGCGAGGTCCTCCGAAGCCGCCATAACCGAGGCATGCCGAGACTTGTGCTTTGGGGCCGATGCTCCTGCCGCCGCTCAAGGTCGATTCGGGCATGTAGCCGGGCAGGTGCACGTAACGCAGTTCCAGCGCGTAATACCAAGGCCCGTCGGTGCGCATCACCCATTCGAACGCCGCGCGGAAGGGCAGAAGGTCCAGTTTCGTTGTTCGGGAGGAGCGCAAACCCAACGTATCCAACAGTTGATCGCCGCTGATGAGCGTCTGGTCCAAACTGGATATGCCGGCGATCTGGATGCCCGAGTAGTCGATCACCGTGTCGCGGCCCAAATGGAAGGTGCCGGGCCGCCAGCGCATGAAGCCGAGATCTTCCACGGACAAGCGCCAGAGCATGGGCCGCCCTGCCAGGAGGTGATCGCCCTTCCATGCGCCGGACAGGGCCAGGCCCCAGCCGGCCTCGATCTCGCGCGAGGAGGCCCCGCTTTGCCAGAGGTCGCCTTGCAGGTCCAACACCAAGGCGCGCCCATCCGGTGCGGTGTAGAGATCTGCACGGCGCAGTTCGGAGGCGGTCATCGCATCACCGCGCACCATCGCCAGGCGCAGGAAACGTTGTCCGTGCGCATCGGACACGCCAAGACCGATGGTGGCATAGCGCATGGCGGCATGTGCGGAGGGGCCCAATTCCGCCGTGCGGCCCTCGAAACCCGCATTGCCGAGAAAAGCGGTGGTGTACAGGTCGGGTGCGAATCGGACGCCGAGCATATCATGGTAGCCCAAATGCACCATGGGGTGCCAGCCACCGCGCCGGAAAAGGCTGTCCGGCCCGATGTAGGCCATCTCCGCGCCCAACAGATAACCTGCGCGGTTGCGCTTTTTCAAGCCATCGCGGATGCGTTCCCGCATGCCACGATCCAGGAACGCGCCGCGCCAGAGCCCGGCGAAAAGTCCGTTCTCCAAGCTGTTCATGTTGGCCTCCAATCCGCCGCGAAACCAGGCGATATGCCGGATACCGGTGCGGTCGTCGATCACGCTGTCCAAGGGCAGCGCGGGCCATTGGGCCAGAAGGTTTCCGGCCAGCAGCATGGCCGGGAGGACCGGCATCCACTTATTCATCACCGTTGACGATGTAGTTGGCACCAAGGGTCACCTGCAGGTCCAGCCGGTAGCTGGATAGCAACTGCAGGTGCTGGCTCTGGTCCGCGGTGTTGAACACGGCTTGGATGCGCAGGCGGTTCTCCCCATAGAGCAGGTCCACATGGGGCGGTTCCAGGCGTGTGGTGAGTTGCGATGGCACGGCCTGTTGCACAAAGCCATCACCGCCCAGGATGCCTGTTGCGACGGTCCCCTGCACCGGCAGGTGGGCCAGGACCTCGTCGTTGGCATTGACGATGGCCAGTTCGAGCCGCGCCGAGAAGGGGAAGCCGTTGGTGGCGAAGATCTTCAGGTCGGCGCTTTGCAGCCCGTGTCCGTCCTCACTGCCGGGCAGATCCACCTTGGTGTGGGTGCGCAGGGTGAGTTCATTGGCGATCAGTCGCAGCGGTACCTCCAACTCGATGTCCGCCTTCAGCTTGCTGTCGTGGTAGGCGAAATCGTGTCCGTTGCTGATGTCGCCCAAGGGGTTCAGGCGAAGATCCATCGCGTAGCTCAGCCGGTCGGGCAGGTTCTCTATGAAGAGATCCACGTTGCTGTCCTGCTCGTCCATGACACGCTCGTAGATGAAGGGCTGCACCATGCCGTTGACGTCCTGGGCCCGGGCCAGATTGATCGGGCCTTCCAGGAGGGTGTGTGTCAGGTCCACCGTGGCGCCCGTGCGGCTGTTCACGGAAACGAGTTCCTTCATCACCACCTGGATGTCCATGCCGATACCGTTCTCGATGCGCACGCGCAACGTCACGGCGTCCAGATCGAGCGTGCCGGAGACGATGTTGTCGAAAAGGCCCAGATCGCTGTCGGTGGGTTCCACCTCGATGGTGCGGCTGCCGAAATAGCCGCGTGCGTACTGGGGAACAAGACCACTGTAGGTCACCAGCGCGTTCACGCTGTCCTGATCGGTCACGGTGGCGCCGCTGCCTGCCGGATCCAGGTCGATGGCCACGATGGTCTGCAGCGTGTTCACGCTGTTGAGGTTCGGCCCACGCAGGTCAAGTGTCACCCCGGAGAGGTCGCGCATCTGGGTGATGGAGGTTGGCGCCGAGGGGGTGCCAGGTCCGACCGAGGCGTTGAGGGTGCCATTGCCACCCGGGAAGGTGGCCGAGGGCAGCTGGAAAGCCGCGAGCACGATGCTTTGGATCATGTTCACGATGCGCAGGGTCACCTGACCTTCACGCAGTTCCAGGTGGCGCAACTCCACACCGTCGAAGTCGAAGCTCGTCACGTCGTTGTCCGAGACGATCCCGAACCCGGGCGGCAGGTTCAACGGACCGGGCACCGGGATCACGCCGGGGTAGAAGAAGGTGGTGTCCGAGGCCACAAGCACCGAATCGAGGCTCACCGCGAAGAGTTCGCTGCGGTACAGGAGCGAAACTCCGCCATCGGGATCCACCACCAGCAGGCTGTCGGCCACCAGGTCGCCGATGGTGAGCGAGGTGGTCACCAGCGGAAAAAGCAGGTCCACGTCCCATTTCGGGCGGTCACTCTCCTTGCGGCAGGCCGACGCGAGCATCACCGCCAGCGCAAGTACCAACGGACCCGGACGTTCCAGCAAGACGCGCATGGGCGGCAAAGTACGATGATGGCCACGCAGGTCATGGGCGCTTGTTGCCCCTACCTTTATATTGCCCGGCCGCATCGTGTGTTCCTGTGATCTTCCGTCGTCATATCCTGCTGCCCTGGCTGCTTTCCTCCCTGGTGATGTTCGCATTGTCCTACGTGTGGCATGGCATCGCGTTGAAGGACCTGGAGGAATTGCGCATCCCCTTGACGCTTTACCTGGTGCTCGCCGGCATGGTCTATCTGGTCCTCGGCTTCGGGCTTACCATCGCCATCCACAAGGGCATCGAGTACGAGATCATCTCCTTGAAAGGCCCATTCCCGTTGACCTCCTTCGGCGTCGGGGCGGTCGCTGGCTTCATCGTTTACCTGATGATCTTCGTGCTCGGCCTTTCCTTCGCCGATCGAGGCCTGATGCACATACTGGCCGATAGTCTTTGGCAGATGTTCGAACAGGGGATGGGCGGCCTGATGGTGAGCCTTGGCATCATCTACGACCTCCACCAGCGCTTCCTGGAGCAGGAACGCTCGCATTGAAGGCCGGGGGTCAACCCTTGTAGTGGTCCCGCCAGAGCCGGAGCAACGCTGCGGCATGTTCACGCTCGCGTGGGTTGTCGCCAGGCCTATAGAACACGGTTCCGCTCAGATCGGCGGGCAGATACTCCTGTGGGATGAAATTGCCTTCGCCCTCATGGCTGTACGCGTAGTCCTTCCCGTGCCCCAGGTCCTTCATCAGTTTGGTGGGGGCATTGCGCAAGTGCAATGGCACGGGCAGGTCGCCGGTCTCACGCACTTTGGCCAGGGCATCCTCGATGGCCATGTAAGACGCGTTGCTTTTGGGCGAACAGGCCAGGTGGATGGCGCATTGGCTGAGGATGATGCGGCTCTCCGGCCAGCCGATCATCTGTGCGGCCTGCATGGCCGTTGTGGCCATCAACAGGGCGTTGGGGTTGGCGTTGCCGATGTCCTCACTGGCCAGGATCACCATGCGCCGCGCGATGAAGAGGGGGTCCTCGCCGCCTTCCACCATGCGGGCCAGCCAATACACCGCCGCGTGCGGGTCGCTGCCGCGCAGGCTCTTGATGAAGGCGCTGATGATGTCGTAGTGCTGATCGCCGCCCTTGTCGTATCGCGCGGCGCGTTGTTGCGCGATCGCGGCGACCAGGGCGTCATCAATGATCGCCTCGGGTCCTTCGGCGGCCTTCACGCACAGTTCGAAGGTGTTCAACAACCGGCGCGCATCGCCGCCGCTGGCCTGCATCAGGGCCTTGGTCTCGCGCAGCACGATCGGCCGGTTCCGCAGTTCCTCGTCCTCCGCCATGGCCTTCTGCAACAGGCCCATCAGCTGCTCCTCATCCAGTGGCTTCAATACATAGACCTGGCAGCGGGAGAGGAGCGCACCGATCACCTCGAAGCTCGGATTCTCGGTGGTGGCCCCGATGAGCGTGATGATGCCCTGTTCGACGGCGCCGAGCAGCGAATCCTGCTGGGCCTTGCTGAAGCGGTGGATCTCGTCGATGAACAATACCGCGCTGCGCTGGAAAAGACCCGTGCCACCCGCCTGGGCGATCACCTCGCGCACCTCCTTCACACCACTGCTGATGGCGCTTAGCACATGGAAGGGCCGTTTCAACTCCGCGGCCACCAGTCGTGCCAGCGTGGTCTTTCCCACGCCTGGAGGACCCCACAGGATCATGCTCGGCAACATGCCGCTGGCGAGCGCACGGCGCAATACGCCTTCAGTTCCCACCAGATGCTCCTGGCCCACCACCTCGCTCAGGGAGCGGGGACGCATGCGCTCGGCCAATGGTGCGTGGAGGGTCATGGTGGGGAGGCGAAAGTACCGCCGCTCAACGACGAAGGCCCCCGCGGATGCGGGGGCCTTCGCCCTTGTACCAAGGATGTGGTCAGGGCTGGTGGATCAGCCTGCCATGCTCCATGATGTCGTTGAGGACGATGCGGTAGAGGTAGGTGCCGCTGCCGTTCTCCACCGGGGCGAAGAGGGCGCGCACTTCCTGACCCTCTTGTACCTGGCCTTGGAAGGGCAGTGCGACGCTGCGACCTGCGAGATCGAGGATCTCCACCGTGGCCATGCCGCTCTCCGGCGCGATGAACTTGATCATGCTCCGGTCGCGGAAGGGGTTCGGTGATACCTCCACCAACATTTTCTGGTTCCAGTTCGGATCATTGCCCACCACGAATGGCCATTGCTTGTTGGTGACATTGATGGTCTGCACCACAGTGGTGGCGTTGCCGCAGCCATCGGTGGCCGTCCAGGTCCAGGTGATGACGTACGGCTTCTTGCAGTTGCTGCCGGTCTTCTCCTCCACCATGTCGATCGTGACGTTGTCGTCACAGTTGTCCTCGGCCTGGCAATCGGGCGGCTCGGGCACGGCATAGCAATGCACCGTCATGTCGGCCAGGTCGCACAGGAACACAGGCGGTTCTTCATCCACCACGGTGATGAGCTGGGCGGCGGCCACGGGGTTGCCGCAGGCGTCCACGGCGCTCCACATGCGCACCAGTTGGTAGTTGCCCGCACAATTGCCCGGGTGCATGGTCTCTTCGGCAAGCACCGACACATTGGGATCGCAGAGGTCCTCTGCCCAGACATTGGCCATTGCGGGCACTGCGTCACAGGCTACGGTGATGTCACTCGGCACGCCGTGCAGCACGGGCGCGTTCTGGTCGATCACAGTGATCGTCTGGATCGCGAAGCCATAGTTGCCGCAATCGTCCACGGCCCAGTACACACGCTGGATCACATAGCTGTCCGGGCAATCGCCCTCCTCGATCTTGTCGGTCACGTACACATGGTACCAGTCCTTGCAGGCGTCAGCGGCCCATACTTCGCAGCTGGCCTCGGGCACGCTGTGGCAATCCACGATGATGTCAGCCGGCAGGTTGTTGATCACGGGGGGCTGAGTGTCGATCACGGTGATGGTCTGAACACAGTATTCCACGTTGCCGAGATCGTCCCAGGCCGTCCAGTGGCGGACCAGCGTGTAGGGGCAGCTGCCGAACCACTCATCGCCCCAGCTCACATAGACCTGAGGGCATTCCTCATCCTTGCGGAAGATCGGGTGGCCCACATCCAGCGGGTGGATGCTGTCGCCGCACTCGATCGTCGTGTCCGCATCACAGGAGATGATCATGGGTGGGCACTCGTCGCAGGGCTCCTCACCGACGTTGGCGTTGGCCGTGCTGGTGCAACCGTTGGTGCCGGTCACGGTGAGCACGTAGGTGCCAGTGGCGCATACCTCGGGGTTCTGCTCGCTGCTCTCGAAGCCGTTGGGTCCGGTCCATGCGAAGGTGCCGTTGCCGCTGCCACTGAGGGTCACGCAAGGCGCATCGCAGGTGATGGTTCCGCCGCTGGCGCTGGCGCCGGGCAGGCCGATGTCCTCACCGACGTTGGCGTTGGCCGTGCTGGTGCAACCGTTGGTGCCGGTCACGGTGAGCACGTAGGTGCCAGTGGCGCATACCTCGGGGTTCTGCTCGCTGCTCTCGAAGCCGTTGGGTCCGGTCCAGGCGAAGGTGCCGTTGCCGCTGCCACTGAGGGTCACGCAAGGCGCATCGCAGGTGATGGTTCCACCGCTGGCGCTGGCGCCGGGCAGGCCGATGTCCTCACCGACGTTGGCGTTGGCCGTGCTGGTGCAACCGTTCTCGCCGGTCACGGTGAGCACGTAGGTGCCAGTGGCGCATACCTCGGGGTTCTGCTCGCTGCTCTCGAAGCCGTTGGGTCCGGTCCATGCGAAGGTGCCGTTGCCGCTGCCACTGAGGGTCACGCAAGGCGCATCGCAGGTGATGGTTCCGCCGCTGGCGCTGGCGCCGGGCAGGCCGATGTCCTCACCGACGTTGGCGTTGGCCGTGCTGGTGCAACCGTTGGTGCCGGTCACGGTGAGCACGTAGGTGCCAGTGGCGCATACCTCGGGGTTCTGCTCGCTGCTCTCGAAGCCGTTGGGTCCGGTCCATGCGAAGGTGCCGTTGCCGCTGCCACTGAGGGTCACGCAAGGCGCATCGCAGGTGATGGTTCCGCCGCTGGCGCTGGCGCCGGGCAGGCCGATGTCCTCACCGACGTTGGCGTTGGCCGTGCTGGTGCAACCGTTGGTGCCGGTCACGGTGAGCACGTAGGTGCCAGTGGCGCATACCTCGGGGTTCTGCTCGCTGCTCTCGAAGCCGTTGGGTCCGGTCCATGCGAAGGTGCCGTTGCCGCTGCCACTGAGGGTCACGCAAGGCGCATCGCAGGTGATGGTTCCGCCGCTGGCGCTGGCGCCGGGCAGGCCGATGTCCTCACCGACGTTGGCGTTGGCCGTGCTGGTGCAACCGTTGGTGCCGGTCACGGTGAGCACGTAGGTGCCAGTGGCGCATACCTCGGGGTTCTGCTCGCTGCTCTCGAAGCCGTTGGGTCCGGTCCAGGCGAAGGTGCCGTTGCCGCTGCCACTGAGGGTCACGCAAGGCGCATCGCAGGTGATGGTTCCACCGCTGGCGCTGGCGCCGGGCAGGCCGATGTCCTCACCGACGTTGGCGTTGGCCGTGCTGGTGCAACCGTTCTCGCCGGTCACGGTGAGCACGTAGGTGCCAGTGGCGCATACCTCGGGGTTCTGCTCGCTGCTCTCGAAGCCGTTGGGTCCGGTCCAGGCGAAGGTGCCGTTGCCGCTGCCACTGAGGGTCACGCAAGGCGCATCGCAGGTGATGGTTCCACCGCTGGCGCTGGCGCCGGGCAGGCCGATGTCCTCACCGACGTTGGCGTTGGCCGTGCTGGTGCAACCGTTCTCGCCGGTCACGGTGAGCACGTAGGTGCCAGTGGCGCATACCTCGGGGTTCTGCTCGCTGCTCTCGAAGCCGTTGGGTCCGGTCCAGGCGAAGGTGCCGTTGCCGCTGCCACTGAGGGTCACGCAAGGCGCATCGCAGGTGATGGTTCCGCCGCTGGCGCTGGCGCCGGGCAGGCCGATGTCCTCACCGACGTTGGCGTTGGCCGTGCTGGTGCAACCGTTGGTGCCGGTCACGGTGAGCACGTAGGTGCCAGTGGCGCATACCTCGGGGTTCTGCTCGCTGCTCTCGAAGCCGTTGGGTCCGGTCCATGCGAAGGTGCCGTTGCCGCTGCCACTGAGGGTCACGCAAGGCGCATCGCAGGTGATGGTTCCGCCGCTGGCGCTGGCGCCGGGCAGGCCGATGTCCTCACCGACGTTGGCGTTGGCCGTGCTGGTGCAACCGTTGGTGCCGGTCACGGTGAGCACGTAGGTGCCAGTGGCGCATACCTCGGGGTTCTGCTCGCTGCTCTCGAAGCCGTTGGGTCCGGTCCATGCGAAGGTGCCGTTGCCGCTGCCACTGAGGGTCACGCAAGGCGCATCGCAGGTGATGGTTCCGCCGCTGGCGCTGGCGCCGGGCAGGCCGATGTCCTCACCGACGTTGGCGTTGGCCGTGCTGGTGCAACCGTTGGTGCCGGTCACGGTGAGCACGTAGGTGCCAGTGGCGCATACCTCGGGGTTCTGCTCGCTGCTCTCGAAGCCGTTGGGTCCGGTCCAGGCGAAGGTGCCGTTGCCGCTGCCACTGAGGGTCACGCAAGGCGCATCGCAGGTGATGGTTCCGCCGCTGGCGCTGGCGCCGGGCAGGCCGATGTCCTCACCGACGTTGGCGTTGGCCGTGCTGGTGCAACCGTTGGTGCCGGTCACGGTGAGCACGTAGGTGCCAGTGGCGCATACCTCGGGGTTCTGCTCGCTGCTCTCGAAGCCGTTGGGTCCGGTCCAGGCGAAGGTGCCGTTGCCGCTGCCACTGAGGGTCACGCAAGGCGCATCGCAGGTGATGGTTCCGCCGCTGGCGCTGGCGCCGGGCAGGCCGATGTCCTCACCGACGTTGGCGTTGGCCGTGCTGGTGCAACCGTTGGTGCCGGTCACGGTGAGCACGTAGGTGCCAGTGGCGCATACCTCGGGGTTCTGCTCGCTGCTCTCGAAGCCGTTGGGTCCGGTCCATGCGAAGGTGCCGTTGCCGCTGCCACTGAGGGTCACGCAAGGCGCATCGCAGGTGATGGTTCCGCCGCTGGCGCTGGCGCCGGGCAGGCCGATGTCCTCACCGACGTTGGCGTTGGCCGTGCTGGTGCAACCGTTGGTGCCGGTCACGGTGAGCACGTAGGTGCCAGTGGCGCATACCTCGGGGTTCTGCTCGCTGCTCTCGAAGCCGTTGGGTCCGGTCCATGCGAAGGTGCCGTTGCCGCTGCCACTGAGGGTCACGCAAGGCGCATCGCAGGTGATGGTTCCGCCGCTGGCGCTGGCGCCGGGCAGGCCGATGTCCTCACCGACGTTGGCGTTGGCCGTGCTGGTGCAACCGTTGGTGCCGGTCACGGTGAGCACGTAGGTGCCAGTGGCGCATACCTCGGGGTTCTGCTCGCTGCTCTCGAAGCCGTTGGGTCCGGTCCAGGCGAAGGTGCCGTTGCCGCTGCCACTGAGGGTCACGCAAGGCGCATCGCAGGTGATGGTTCCACCGCTGGCGCTGGCGCCGGGCAGGCCGATGTCCTCACCGACGTTGGCGTTGGCCGTGCTGGTGCAACCGTTCTCGCCGGTCACGGTGAGCACGTAGGTGCCAGTGGCGCATACCTCGGGGTTCTGCTCGCTGCTCTCGAAGCCGTTGGGTCCGGTCCAGGCGAAGGTGCCGTTGCCGCTGCCACTGAGGGTCACGCAAGGCGCATCGCAGGTGATGGTTCCGCCGCTGGCGCTGGCGCCGGGCAGGCCGATGTCCTCACCGACGTTGGCGTTGGCCGTGCTGGTGCAACCGTTCTCGCCGGTCACGGTGAGCACGTAGGTGCCAGTGGCGCATACCTCGGGGTTCTGCTCGCTGCTCTCGAAGCCGTTGGGTCCGGTCCATGCGAAGGTGCCGTTGCCGCTGCCACTGAGGGTCACGCAAGGCGCATCGCAGGTGATGGTTCCGCCGCTGGCGCTGGCGCCGGGCAGGCCGATGTCCTCACCGACGTTGGCGTTGGCCGTGCTGGTGCAACCGTTGGTGCCGGTCACGGTGAGCACGTAGGTGCCAGTGGCGCATACCTCGGGGTTCTGCTCGCTGCTCTCGAAGCCGTTGGGTCCGGTCCATGCGAAGGTGCCGTTGCCGCTGCCACTGAGGGTCACGCAAGGCGCATCGCAGGTGATGGTTCCGCCGCTGGCGCTGGCGCCGGGCAGGCCGATGTCCTCACCGACGTTGGCGTTGGCCGTGCTGGTGCAACCGTTGGTGCCGGTCACGGTGAGCACGTAGGTGCCAGTGGCGCATACCTCGGGGTTCTGCTCGCTGCTCTCGAAGCCGTTGGGTCCGGTCCATGCGAAGGTGCCGTTGCCGCTGCCACTGAGGGTCACGCAAGGCGCATCGCAGGTGATGGTTCCGCCGCTGGCGCTGGCGCCGGGCAGGCCGATGTCCTCACCGACGTTGGCGTTGGCCGTGCTGGTGCAACCGTTGGTGCCGGTCACGGTGAGCACGTAGGTGCCAGTGGCGCATACCTCGGGGTTCTGCTCGCTGCTCTCGAAGCCGTTGGGTCCGGTCCAGGCGAAGGTGCCGTTGCCGCTGCCACTGAGGGTCACGCAAGGCGCATCGCAGGTGATGGTTCCACCGCTGGCGCTGGCGCCGGGCAGGCCGATGTCCTCACCGACGTTGGCGTTGGCCGTGCTGGTGCAACCGTTCTCGCCGGTCACGGTGAGCACGTAGGTGCCAGTGGCGCATACCTCGGGGTTCTGCTCGCTGCTCTCGAAGCCGTTGGGTCCGGTCCAGGCGAAGGTGCCGTTGCCGCTGCCACTGAGGGTCACGCAAGGCGCATCGCAGGTGATGGTTCCACCGCTGGCGCTGGCGCCGGGCAGGCCGATGTCCTCACCGACGTTGGCGTTGGCCGTGCTGGTGCAACCGTTCTCGCCGGTCACGGTGAGCACGTAGGTGCCAGTGGCGCATACCTCGGGGTTCTGCTCGCTGCTCTCGAAGCCGTTGGGTCCGGTCCATGCGAAGGTGCCGTTGCCGCTGCCACTGAGGGTCACGCAAGGCGCATCGCAGGTGATGGTTCCGCCGCTGGCGCTGGCGCCGGGCAGGCCGATGTCCTCACCGACGTTGGCGTTGGCCGTGCTGGTGCAACCGTTCTCGCCGGTCACGGTGAGCACGTAGGTGCCAGTGGCGCATACCTCGGGGTTCTGCTCGCTGCTCTCGAAGCCGTTGGGTCCGGTCCATGCGAAGGTGCCGTTGCCGCTGCCACTGAGGGTCACGCAAGGCGCATCGCAGGTGATGGTTCCGCCGCTGGCGCTGGCGCCGGGCAGTTCCACATCCTCATCCACTTGAACTTGAGCGGTGTTCGTACAACCATTGCTCGGGTCGGTCACTGTCAGGATGTAGAGACCTGCCGTGGTCACCGATGGGTTCTGCTCATCACTTGTGAAGCCACCAGGGCCGATCCAAGCGAAGGAAACACCAACCGTGGTGCTGGTGCCTTCCAGTTGTACGCTGGTCAGATCACAGGTGAGAACATCGGCGACCGAGGCGTCCGCATCCGGGGTGGCCGTATCGATGGTCACCGTGGTGGCTTCGGTCGCGAAGCAGTTGTTCGGCGCGGTCACCGTGAGCGTGTAGGTTCCGGCCGCATTCACCGTGGGGTCGGCCTGATCGGCGCCCGAGACGATGTTGCCACCATTGCTGGCCACCCAAGCGTAGGTGACGCCCGGCGTGGTGGAGCCACCGGCGAGTTGGATCTCAGGGCCGGAGGTGCAATTGATCAAGCCGGCAGGACCTGCGGTGATATCGGGCACACCAGTGCTGCCGATCTGCACGGGCAGCAAGAAGGTGCATAGGTTCGCATCTGTCACCGTCACTTCGTAAAGACCGCCGGGCACTCCGCTCAGCGTTGCGCCCACCGCACCCGTGTCCCACAAGTACTGGTAAGGGGCGGTACCGCCGTTGGCCGATGCGGTGGCCGAGCCATTGCTGGTGTTGCAGGTGGCATCGGTGACTTGGGCCTGTGCGGACAGCACCGTGGGTTCGGTCACTTGGAAGGTGCCTTCCGCCGAACAACCGTTGATGTCCGTAACGGTCACCGTGTAGAAACCGGGGGCGAGATCCGATACTGTCTCGGTATCGGGTCCATGTGCCCACGAATACAGGAATGGACCCACGCCATCGGAGGTCGCGGTGATGGTGCCGTCATTGAACCCATTGCAGCTCACGTGCTGGACTTGGGCCGAAACACTGATGAGCTTCACCGTCACCACCTGGTCGGCGGCACCGGCCAGGATGCAGGCGTCACCACCGATGATGCGGCGCACATAGGTCTTTTCATCGATGGGACCCAGCAGAGCGCCCGGCAGGTTCTGTCCATTGGCGCCGGGGATGTCCACCCAATTGATGCTGTCCGCGCTGGTCTGCCATTGGTAGGTGGCTGCAGCGCCCAGGGGTGGGTAAGCCGAAGGCACATTGTTGCGCACGATCGTGGGCAGCACATAGCTGGGTGCGGTGCCGGTGATATCGGCAGGCAGTTCTCCTGCGCATACGCTCTGGTTGCCAAAGATGGCGTTGTCCAACAGGTCGGGCGGGTTGGCCCAGATCACCAGGCCGGGTTCGTAGATGGCGCCACCACCTGCGCTCGCGCTGAGCTTCGTCGTGTTCAGCGCGCCCTGCGTCAAGGGAATGTTGTTGCTGCGCGCCGTGACGATGGTGTAGATGCGGCAGTTGCTGAACTTGATACCACGCTCGCCCACGGGGTCGTAGTCGTCCGCGGTGCCACCGTAGTAGGTGCTGAACTCCAATGCGCTGAGGTCGCTCTCCAGCTTGAAGAAGACCTTGTCGCGGCTTCCCTGGTTGGTGGCCTGCAAGGGCACGTTGGGCGCCGTGGAGATGGGGAAATTGGTGCTGCCACTGTAGCCGAAGACATAGACATCGTTGTTCAGGTCCACGTTCAGGCCCATCATGTTCTCCTCATTGCCCGATCCACCCACATAGGTGGAAGCGATGAAGTCCTGGTTGGTGCTCATGCGGCAGACGAAGAAGTCGTTGCTGCCGATGGCGGAATTGTCATACACGCCCACAGGTCCGATGTTGCTCGCCGGCAGGCCGCTGGTGATACCGCCGAAGTAGAGTTCGGTCTGCGTGGTGTTGAATTCCATGCATAGGATGGAGGCCGTCTGGTTCGTGGCCGAACTGAAGTACGAGGACCACAGTGTGGTGCCGGTCGAGTTCAACCGTTGCAGGATGCCTGCCTGTGTCCCGCCGCGGGTGTTCTGCCGAGGGCTTACCGTGGGGAAATTGGTGGAGGCGCTGAGGCCGCCGATGAAGATGTCGCCATTGGCAGCTTGCAGCATGATCATGGCCTGGTCGTTGGCCGAGCCACCGTAGTTGCGCAGCCAGGAGAGTGTGTTCAGGTCCTGCTCGATCTTGAAGACGATGACATCACGGCCTCCTGCGTTGCTGTTGGTGGCGCCCACACCAGGATTCACAGTGGCCAGGTTGGTGCTTTGGGTGTAGCCGCATACGACCACATCGCCATTGGCGCCGATGCGCAGGTCGAAGGAGAGGTCGGCCTGGTTGCCGCCCACCACCGCGCTCTTGATCGAGGTGCCATCCCGGTCGATCTTCGTCAGGAAGATGTCAGCGCCGGTCTGCGCTTGCTGGTTGATGCTGCTTCCGCTGAAGAGCGTGCCGCCCAGCATGGGGTAGTTGGTGCTGGTGGTGTTGCCGGTGATGTAGAGGTGACCATCCGGACCCTGTTCCATGGCGTAGGGGTTGTCGTCACCACCACCACCGAGGTAGGTCTGCCAGACCCGCGTGCCGCTATCGCCCACGTTGTCGGGCTCCAGGTACTTGCCGATGATGATGTCCAGATTGCCGTTGCCGGTCACATCGAAGGCGCCTGGTGTGATCTGGTCCGTGGTGCCCACCACACGTGCCACCATATAGATGGCACCATCGGAGGGGTCCACCCAGATGCAGTGACCATGATTGTCACCGGTTGAATTGGTGTTCACCCAGGTGGCCCAACGCATGGCGATGGGATCGATCACCAAGGGTTCGCGGCGGTCATGGGCATCCAGTTCGAAACGAAGCACATTGCCCTCCACCCGGAAGGCCGACCGCACCTCGTCCTCGCGGCCGTTGATGCGCTGATAGACATATGGCGCGGGATAGCTCATCTCGCCCAGGCTCGTCTCCAGAAACAGCTGGCCCTTGTCATCCACGCGCATCTTCTCGATGCCGCGGAACTCGATGGCGATGCGCGAGGGGTCGCTGCCGGGTTTGCAGATGATGTCATACTCCAGGGAACCGTCCTCCGCCGGGTAGTAGCGCACATCCACGCCGGGGTACACATCGCGGTACCAGACCTCCTGGAAGCTTCGCACATGGGTGGCGTGCCTGCTGGGGTCATCGCCCAGGAAGTAGTGGTTCAGCTCCTCATGGCCTTCCACACCATCAATACGCATCGCTGGTGAAGCGCCCAGGAAATGCAATTGCCAGGCGTGCCCTTTGCGGCGCCATTCCAACTCCCTGTGCGGCAGGCCACGCAGGATATCATCTTCGATGCGGAAACCTTCGTCCACGCGCTTCTCCACTTCCACCGGGTCGAAGGCCGTGACCACCATCCCTTCACGGGTGGCGATAGCCTGGCCCAATGGGAAGTCGGCGCGGAACAGCACCGGTTCGCTGAACTGGCCCTTGTTCTCTGTGAAGTTGATGCGCTGGTCGTGCATGTTCAGCAGCGCTCGCAGATCATCGTGTTGATGATCGTGCCCATGGTGGTCATGACCCTGACCGTGTCGGGCATGTTGCGCTTCCAAGCGCAATGACATGCCCGCCAGCAGTACCAACAGGCACGACAGGCGCATGAGTTTATTCTCCATGTAGAGGGGTATCATTGGCAATGGGTGTTGTTTGGTGTTGGAGGTTGAGGGATATGCTGGATCACCATGTCCAGTGCTCCATGTGATGTTGCCGGACCGAGGCACGCCAGCGCATTCAGCGCCAACAGCTCTGGTCGCCTTAGGACTGGGCGCGGAAGCGCCAGCCAGGGCAGTGGTCTTCTGGGATCGCATGATCTTGCTCAGGGGTCAGCCGAACAAGTGTCCAAAGGCGTGGTCTGAAGAGCGATCCTTCTGATGAGGCGCAAATGTGATGTCATTCGTCGACGCATGTCAAGCATTCGTCGAATATTGATCGCGATACGTCGACACTACGGCCTAGTTGCCAAGATATAGTGGCAAGCTTCACCGATCGATCCATGTGGAGATCAGCGTGGGGTAGCGGCCTACCGGGGCTGTTCAAAACTTTCCGCCGAGAAATTTGGCGATCACAACTTGGCTCGCTTATTTGGCTGTCATCATGTTGACAAGAAAAGCGTCAAGCGTTCGGCGCTTCTGTCCACCCACGATCAAAACCTATCCTCATGGCAGCTGAGATCAACAAGGAGAAGCTGAAGGCCCTTCAGCTGACGATGGACAAGATGGAGAAGACCTTCGGCAAGGGAGCCGTCATGCGCATGGGCGACGATGCCGTGGAGCAGGTGGAGGTGATCCCCACTGGCAGCATCGGCCTGGACCTCGCACTGGGCGTGGGTGGCTATCCCAAGGGCCGGGTGGTGGAGATCTACGGCCCGGAATCCTCGGGCAAGACCACGCTCGCCATACATGCCATCGCGGAATGCCAGCGGCAGGGTGGGGTGGCGGCCATCATCGATGCCGAGCACGCCTTCGACCGCTTCTATGCCGAAGCCTTGGGCGTGGACACGGAGAACCTCCTGATCAGCCAGCCGGACAACGGCGAGCAGGCGCTGGAGATCGCTGACAACCTCATCCGTTCCGGCGCCATCGACATCCTGGTGGTGGACAGTGTGGCGGCACTCACCCCACGTGCGGAGATCGAAGGGGAAATGGGCGACAGCGCCGTGGGCATGCAGGCCCGCCTGATGAGCAAGGCCTTGCGCAAGCTCACCGGCACCATCAGCAAAACGGGTTGCTGCTGCATCTTCATCAACCAGCTGCGCGAGAAGATCGGCGTGATGTTCGGCAATCCCGAGACCACCACGGGCGGCAACGCGCTGAAGTTCTATTCGAGCATCCGCATCGACATCCGGCGCAGTTCCCAGTTGAAGGACGGCGAAACGGTGGTCGGCAACCGCACGAAGGTGAAGGTGGTGAAGAACAAGGTGGCGCCTCCATTCCGCAAGGCGGAGTTCGACATCCTGTTCGGCAAGGGCATCAGCAAGGTGGGCGAGATCATCGACCTGGGCGTGGAACTGGGCATCATCAAGAAGAGCGGTAGCTGGTTCAGCTACGAGGACAACAAACTTGGGCAGGGCCGCGACATGGTGCGCCAACTGCTCGAGGACAACATGGAATTGTGCGAGGAACTGGAGAAGAGGATCAAGGAAGCGGTGGCCAAGACCGAGTTGCCGGTCACGGCGTGATCATGTCACCCGCTACTTTTGAAGGCCCCGGCGTGGAGTGTTGCCGGGGCCTTCTTTTTTCCTCAGCATCCCATGAAGTTCCTTGCCCCGCTGATCGCCTCCCTGGTCCTTACGCTCCTTTCGGGTTGCAAGCCTGAGGCGGAGTCCTCAGACTCGGAGAGTACAAGTCTGGGCGAGATCGACCGGAGGATACTCGCCGATCCGGCCAATGCGTCGCTCTATGCGGAGCGCGCCCGTTATCATGAAGGCCTGGACAGTGCCGTGCTGGCCATGAACGACTGGAAACGGGCCATCGCGCTGGACAGCACCAACGCATCCTACCATGTGGCCCTTGGGGACCTCTTCTTCAAGAAGGTGCGGTTGGATGATGCGGACGAGAGTTTCAAACGGGCGATCGCGTTGGACCCCGACGCCACGGAGCCACGGTTGAAGATCGCGGAAATGAAGTTGCTGGTGCGCGAGTACGTGGGTGCCATGGAGATGGTCAATTCCGCGTTGCGCATCGACCAAGGCCTGGCGCATGGCTACTTCCTCAAGGGATGGATCCACATGGAGGCGGGTGACACCACGCTCGCGGTGAGCAGTTTCCGAACGGCCGTGGAGCAGGACCCGGAATACTTCGACGCCTATGTGCAATTGGGGATGCTGCATGCTACCCGGCGCGACCCGCTGGCGGGCCAGTACTACGCTTCCGCACTGGATCTTCGGCCGAACAGCGTGGAAGCGCTCTATGGCATGGGCATGTTCGCACAGGAGTCAGGCCGGGACAGTTTGGCATTGGCCTGCTATGCGCGCATCAAGGAGATCGATCCGGGCAACGCGCTGGCCTGGTACAACACCGGCTATGTGCTGCTGGAGCATCTTCAGGAGCCCGCCGCCGCGCGCATGGAATTCGCTGAAGCGTTGCGGCGATGGCCAGCGTACCCCGATGCCTGGTACAACCATGGACTTGCTCATGAACGAGAAGGCCGGTTGGACAGCGCGGGCATGGACTACCAGCGCGCCCTGACCTTGGACCCCGGCTTCACGCTGGCGGCGGAAGGCCTTCAGCGGCTTCAGTCCAAAGGCCTGCGCATCACGCGTTGATCGCGGCTTCGCGGCGGGTCCATGCTCCATACCGAACCGTTGTCGAGCACGGTGATCCGGCGCACCACCAGCCCTTGGGCCGTATGTGCGCGCAACGTCCAGGTGCCCGGACGAAGTTCCTTCAGTCCGATGGCCTCTTCCGCAGGCATCGTGCGTTTGAGCCTTCCCTTGCTGTTGAACAGATCCACCCGGGTGGTGCCGGGTGGTAGTCCCAGGTCAAGTGTGCCGGGCAGGGGTCCTTCCATGATGGACAACGCCTGGCTTCGGTCCACGGCACGCGCCTGTCCGGGTGGCGCATAGGCGAAGTCGTCGAAACTCCCTTGGGCAAAGAGCCCAAGCGACAGGGAGAGCAGGCTGAAGAGCATCATGATGCGCATGTGGGCTTGTACGAGCAGGTTCCTTTCGCGTTACGCCGGACGACCGTGCCGCAGGGCAACGGGAATGGCCAGGGTACGTCTTTTGTCCAAGGGCACCGATGGGCGATCCTGTATTGCGGGATGCCAACCGGGGATGATTAACTTAGGGCTATCATGCCAGCGTTCGGTTTCAGACCTCGACACAAGGCCATCCTGCCGGAATCGGCGGAATGGATCGAGGCCCGCATACGCCAGCAACTCCGCAGGAACAACCCCTCAGACCTGAAGTTGCGCAAGGAGCACGAAGCTTTGGTGCTTCGGTTCCCTTCGCACATCAGCAGGATCTGGACCCCTCAGGTGAGGATCAGACTGGCCCCCCTGGATCGGAGCACGGCTTTCCATACCATCATCGGCCCATCCTACCGCATCTGGCGTTTCTTCAGGGGTGCCCTGATCGCCTTCGGTATCACCGGCATCGCCGGCCTGTTCATCGCCTTCCTCAACTGGGGCAATGGCGGCGGGACCTGGGGATTGTATGTGTTGCTCATCGGCCTGGCGGGTGGTTTGTTCCTCTATTTCCTGTCCGAGGAGGCCAAGCGCCGCACGCGTGATGAGGTCGATCTCCTCAAGGCCTTCATCGAAGGTGCATTGGACCAGCCGATCTTCCGCGCGCATCGACCTTCCCGTGCCATGGACGTGGCGCGTCCAGCAACACAAGGAGGATCCTGATCAAGACAACCCATGAAAAACCCCCGGTGTTGGCCGGGGGCTTCCATGTTCTGGTGGATCCTGGGCTCAGTCGTCGTTGCCCAGGTTGATGCCGATGGTGAGGCCGTAGGTGAGGTAGCGCGAGCCGATGTCCTGCACCGCCGGGTTGTCCTTGAAGACCCGACTCAGTCCGAAGCTCACGGAAGGCTCCATGGTGAAGTAGCCCATGTCGAAGCCAAGCGCGGCATCCAGGTTCAGCGATCCGCGGCGGAAGTCGCCCTGGTCATAACTGATGCGGTCGTTCCTGTCGTCAACGCTCATCAGCACATCATAGGTGGGACCCATGGCGAAGCGCAGGTCGAACTGGTAGGTATCTATGATGCGGTGGCCGAACATGGCCTTCATGCGCAGGTTGGTGCGCACCAGATCATCCTCGATGACAAGCGCATCGATGGCGGTCTGTTTCACCACGGTGGCACTGCGGCCGAAGAAGGCACCAGGCTGGAAGTAGAAACGGTCGCCGAAGCGAAGGTCCGCACCCAACTGCCAGCCCATGCCGGCGCGGAACTCGGTGCCTTCGGCCGATCCTGTGATGCTTTGGTAGTTGACCCCGAATTGGGGGTTCACTTGGAATTGGGCATTGGCTATCCCGAAGGGTATGCCGAGCGCCGCGATGATGATCGACTTTTTCATGGTCCGATGGTTTGATCCACGCCGCCCTTGTCCAATGCCGTGCCGATCGCGGTACACTATCCGGGAGTCCCTGTCATTCAAGGCGATGGCCGGCGCTTGCTCGCAACAAGAACGCGATCTACCTTGGCATCCTCTGCTCCTTTACCCCAGCTCTCCGCAACATGCGCATCGCACCACACCATGGCCTGCTGGCCTGCTTCCTCACGCTCATCGCTCCCCTGGCCCCGGCACAGGACTGCAATGGAGGACGCTACACCTCGCAATCCACTTTCCCGAATGTGACCGTTACCCAGGCCGTGGTATTTGGCAGCAACACCGGCGTCAATGGCCAACCCCAGACGCTACGTCTGGACGTTTATGAACCCGCCGGTGATGTGCTGGACCAGCGCCCGGTGATGATCTTGGCCTTCGGTGGATCCTTCATCACCGGTACCCGTGCCGATGTGGCCCCGCTCTGTCAGGCCTTCGCGCGCATGGGATATGTGGCCGTGGCGCCCGACTACCGCGTGGGTTTCTTCCTGCCCAACGAGGTCACCACCACGCGTGCGGTGATGCGTGGTGCGCACGACATGAAAGCCTGTGTGCGCTTCCTGCGCAAGACCGTGGCCGAGCAGGGCAATCCATACAAGATCGATCCGGACCGCATCATCATCGGCGGTGTGTCGGCTGGCGCCATCAGTGCGCTGCATGCCACCTACCTGGACCAGGACGAGGAGATCCCCGCGATCCTGCAGGGAGAGAGCGCCGCCTTGGGCGGTGTGGAGGGCAACAGCGGATCACCAGGCTATTCCAGCGAGGTCTTCGCCGTGTACAGCTTCAGCGGCGCGCTGGGCGACACGCTCTGGATCGAACCCGGCGACAAACCCCTGGTCAGCATCCATGAGACCGGCGACAACGTGGTGCCCTACTACACACAACAGGTTTCCGTGATAGGCATCCCCACGGGGCTCACGGCCTCGGGCAGCCATGACATCCATTTGAGAATGAACAGCCTGGGGCTGGACAACTGCCTGAAGAGCATCACGGCCAATGCGCATGTGGGCTACATCCAGAATGACCAGGCCAACTCGCTGCATTACGTGGCGAGTTTCACCGCCAAACTCATCTGCGAGGTGCCAGTGGATTGCATCCCAGGCAGCGTGGGTTTGGATGAAATGGCCGGGGTGGAGGCTTCGCTCCCTTATCCGAATCCCTCGGCCGGCCTGGTCTGGCTCGAACTTCCACAGTCCGGTATGCTGAGCATCCTGGACATGGGCGGCCGTGAAGTATGGCAGGGACGGCATCCCGGTGGGCTTGCGCCACTTGATCTGGCCATGCTGCCTGACGGGGTGTATCAGATCCTTGCCCGTGACGGTTCGGCACCCACAGCGCGTATCGTGATCGCGCACTGACGATCGCCGCATCTTCGTCCCATGGACGTGGTGGTGGTGGGCGGTGGCGCGGCGGGCTTTTTCGCCGCGCTCAGTGCGCATGCCCATCACCCACAGGCCGGCATCACGCTGCTGGAGAAGACCGCTGACACACTGGCCAAGGTGCGTGTCAGTGGGGGAGGACGGTGCAACGTCACCCATGCCTGTCCGCATCCAAGGCGCTTCGCGAGCCACTACCCGCGTGGCCAGGCATTCTTGCGCAAGTCGTTCGAGCGCTTCGGACAACCCGAAACGGTGCGCTGGTTCCGCGAACGTGGTGTGGAGTTGAAGACCGAAGCGGATGGCCGCATGTTCCCGGTGACCGATGACTCGGGCACCATCGTCGGTCTGTTGCGTGAACACGCCGCTCTGGCGCAGGTGCGGGTGCTGCTCCGATCCGCTGTGGTGGGCGTGGAGAAGCGGGGTGCGGGTTTTACGGTCAGGTCATCCAACGACGGGGTCCACCACGCGGACAAGTTGATCGTGACCACAGGCGGACTGGCGAAACCCGAAGCCTACAACTGGATCACCGCGTTGGGCCATTCGATCGTACCGCCGGTGCCTTCGCTGTTCACCTTCAACATGCCCGGCGAACCGATCCGCGAACTGATGGGCGTATCCGTGGAGGTCGCGCAAGTGCGCATCATCGGTACCGATCTGGAAAGCACCGGGCCCTTGCTGGTCACCCATTGGGGCATGAGCGGGCCAGCGATCCTGCGGCTGAGTGCCTGGGGCGCACGCGTCGTTCATGACATGGGCTATCGGTTCGCCATCCGGGTCAACTGGCTGGGCGGCGCATCGGAACATGATGTCCGCAAGGGGATGCAGGAGCGCGCCCTGGAACTGGCACGGAAACGTTCAGGCAACGTGTCCATGCCGGGCATACCGCGGAGGTTGTGGTCGCATCTGTTGGAGAAAGCAGGCATCGACCCCGCACGTCCATGGGGAGAACTGCCGCGCAAGGAGCGCGACCGGTTGATCGATACGCTGACCAACGACCGCTACACGGTACAGGGCAAGACCACCTTCAAGGAGGAGTTCGTTACGGCGGGCGGTGTCCCATTGGATGAGGTCGATCCTTTGACCATGGAAAGCCGCATGGCTCCCGGGCTCTTCTTCGCAGGTGAAGTGCTGGACGTCGACGGCATCACCGGTGGGTTCAATTTCCAAGCGGCCTGGACCACGGGGTATCTGGCTGGCAGGCTTGGCGCCGCTCAATGAACGAAGCGGATGGCGTGGGTCCGGATGCCCAGGTCAAGCAGGATGAGGTAGCTCCCTGATGACAGGGTGGATGGTACCGGTGTGATGGCCCTTGTGACACGGCCCTGCAAGACGGTGCGTCCGGAAAGGTCCACGACACGCCAGCCCGGAGAGATCGCGACCAGGTCATCGGAGGCATACAAGGCACCTTCGTGCATCCAGGCCTTCACCACATCATCGGCCAGGGTTCCCACCGAGGCCATGGGCCCCCAAATGCTCTGGACCCACTCCGGCCTGTCGATGTAAGGATTGCGGTTGCCCTGCAATGCGAAGACCGCATTGTTCCGGTCAGTCTCCTTGGTGCTCACCGGATCGTTCAAGTGCCAGGCGAGGAGCAGACTTTCCGCCCAGGGCAGGAACGCCCCTTCCGACATCATGGGGCTGGTCCAGCCGGGCAACTGCGGCAGATAGCGCGTGAGCATGTAGAAATAGCTGCGCGCGAAGTCGCCCTTGTAGGTGTCGATCGGTTCGAAGACGGTGCCGGTGCAGCCCGGCCAGGAGCAGGGTCCCAGCTTGCCGCCATTGGTACTGGTCCATTGCGGTTGGGCCACGCTGCCGAAGGGCCAGTTGGCGCGCTGCTGGTTCACCCAGGCATCGGTTGGGTAGAGGTGGAAGAGGTCCGTGCTCATGGGCGCCAGACTGTTGTACCAGCTTTGGGGGAAGGAGTGCTCCCGGTTGAAGCAGTCGCCCTCGCTGTTGTAGGTGCCGCACTGGTCCGCCACGAACTGGTACACATAGGACGGCACGCCACCCGGCACATCGCTGTACATGTCCCACACGGTTCCGTCATCCTTCTTGTCCGTGCTCTCGAAGGCGGCCCATAAGGCGTTATTGGGCAGTACGGTGTGTGGCGAAATGATGCCGTTCAGCGCCTGTGTCAAGGACTGGCCGGTGAGACCTTCCGCGGCATCGTAGTAGCCGGGCGGTGGCTGGGCCGCGAGGTCCTGCCAGAGGAGCAGGACGATCGGCAACAGGATGCGCATCATCGCGCCAAAGGTATCCGGGGCGGGTGAGGGCGGAAATAGAAAGGGACCCCGGTGGGATCCCTTTCACACGAAGCGGTCGTTGGTCTTTCTACTTCACCTTGTCCACGATGGCCTTGAAGGCGGTGGCATCGCTGTAGGCGATCTCTGAAAGGGCCTTGCGGTCCAGCCCGATGTTGGCCTTCTTCAGACCGGACATCAGCGTGCTGTAGCTCATGCCGTTCTCGCGGGCGGCGGCATTGATGCGCTGGATCCAGAGCGCGCGGAAGTCGCGCTTCTTCAGGCGGCGGCCCGTGTAGGCGTGGGTGAGGCCCTTTTCGACGCTGTTCTTGGCGACGGTGAAGACGTTCTTGCGGGCGCCGAAGCTGCCCTTGGCCATCTTCAGCACCTTCTTGCGACGGGCCTTGCTGGCTACTTTGTTCTGACTGCGTGGCATAGTTCTCTTGGTTTTTGGGCGTGAGCGGCCCGGCTATCGCCTGGCTCTTTGGTGCTGCACGTCCTGGTCAACGCTACCTGTTCCCCGGAGCGATCGGGAGCCTTATGGAAGAAGGCTTTGGATGTTCTTCTTGTCACTCGGATGCACAAGGGTCATCTTCGTGAGGTTGCGCTTGCGCTTGGTCTCCTTCTTGGTGAGGATGTGGCTCTTGTAAGCGTGTTTGCGCTTGATCTCGCCGGTGCCGGTAAGCTTGAACCGCTTCTTGGCGCCGGACTTGGTCTTCATCTTGGGCATGGCCGCTGGTCGTGTTGTGGTGTTCCGCTTCGTGTCGTTCGTTGGTCGCGCGCCCTCTGGCGCCGCGTGGGTCACTTCTTCTTCTTGGGGATCACATACATGATCATCCGCTTGCCTTCCAGTTTGGGCATCTGCTCCACGATGGCCACATCCTCCAGTTCCTGCGCGAACTTCAACAGCAGGATCTCGCCCCGTTCCTTGAAGACGATGGTGCGTCCCCGGAAGAAGACGAAGGCTTTCACCTTGTGCCCCTCCTCGATGAATTTGCGCGCGTGCTTCAGTTTGAAGTTGAGGTCGTGTTCATCGGTGTTCGGCCCGAAGCGGATCTCCTTCATCTCCACCGTGGCCTGCTTCGCCTTGATCTCCTTCTGCTTCTTCTTCAGGTCGTAGAGGAACTTCTTGTACTCGATGATGCGACAGACAGGCGGGACGGCCGTGGCGCTGATCTCGACCAGGTCCAGCCCCAGTTCCTCGGCCATCCGGAGCGCATCGCGGAAGGGGTAGACCCCCTGCTCCACGTTCTCGCCCACCACGCGCACATCGGGCACACCGGTGATCCGCTCGTTGATCCGGTGCGGATCCTCCTTGATCACCCTGCCCCTGTACGGTCTGCGCGCGCCACCACCGGGGCGGGGCGGCCCGCCGGGGCGTCTGAAGAAAGGTCCTGCCACTTAGTGTTCTTTGGTTCCTGTTCCGATCAATGGCCACCCAGTTGCTTCCGGATCCTGTCGTTCACCAAGGACGCGAAGTCCCCGGTGCTCATCACGCCCAGGTCGCCCTGGCCATGTTCACGAACGGATACGGAGCCTGAATCGGCCTCCTTCTCCCCGAGGATGAGCATGAACGGGTATTTGGCCAGTTCCGCATCGCGGATCTTGCGGCCTATCTTCTCGTTCCGCTCGTCAACGGAGGCGCGAATGTCGGAATTTTTCAGCGATGCGGCCACGGCGTGGGCGGCCTCCACGAACTTGTCGCTGATGGGCAGGATGATGGCCTGCTCGGGGGTGAGCCACAGGGGGAAGCGCCCGCCTGTATGCTCGATGAGCACGGCCACGAAACGCTCCAGGCTGCCGAAGGGCGCCCGGTGGATCATGACCGGCCGGTGGCGGGCGTTGTCGCTGCCCACATACTCCAGTTCGAAGCGTTCCGGCAGGTTGTAGTCCACCTGGATGGTGCCCAGCTGCCAGCGCCGGCCCAGGGCGTCCTTCACCATGAAGTCGAGCTTCGGGCCGTAGAAAGCGGCCTCACCATACTCCACCACGGTCTTCAGGCCTTTCTCGGCCGCCGCATCAATGATGGCCTGCTCGGCCTTCTCCCAGTTCTCGTCGCTGCCGATGTACTTGCTGCGGTCCACCTGGTCGCGCAGGCTGATCTGGGCCTCATAGTCCTCCAGGTCAAGCGCCTTCAGCACCAGCAGCACCAGGTCGATCACCTTGATGAATTCCTCCTTCACCTGGTCCGGCCGGCAGAAGAGGTGGGCATCGTCCTGCGTGAAACCGCGCACCCGGGTCAGGCCGTGCAACTCACCGCTCTGCTCGTAGCGGTACACGGTGCCGAATTCCGCGTAGCGGATGGGCAGGTCCTTGTAGCTGCGAGGCCTGCTCTTGAAGATCTCGCAATGGTGCGGGCAGTTCATGGGCTTCAGCAGGAACTCCTCGCCCTCGTGCGGGGTGTGGATCGGCTGGAAGCTGTCCTTGCCGTACTTCTCGTAATGGCCGCTGGTGACGTAGAGGTCCTTGTGGGCGATGTGCGGCGTGGCCACCTGTTCGTAGCCGCTGTCCTCCTGGGCCTTCTTCATGAAGTTCACCAGCCGCTCGCGCAGCGCAGCTCCCTTGGGCAGCCAGAGGGGCAACCCTGGACCGACCTTTTCGCTGAAGGTGAACAGGTCCAACTCCTTGCCCAGCTTGCGGTGGTCGCGCTTCCTGGCCTCCTCCAGCATCGCCAGGTACTCGTCGAGCTCCTTTTGCTTGGGGAAGGTGATGCCGTAGAGGCGGGTGAGCTGCTTGCGCTTCTCGTCCCCGCGCCAATAGGCACCGGCCACGGCCATCACCTTCATGGCCTTGATGAAGGAGGTGTCGGGGATGTGCGGGCCGCGGCAGAGGTCCACGAAGTCGCCCTGCTGGTAGAAGGTGATCTCGCCGTCGTTGAGGCCCTCCAGCAGTTCCAGCTTGTACTCGTCGCCCTTTTCCTGGAAATAGGCCATGGCCTCAGCCTTGGGCACGTCACGGCGCTGGTAGCTGCTCTTCTTGCCGGCCAGTTCCTTCATCTTGGCCTCGATGGCCGCGAAGTCCCCGTCGCCGATCACCCGGTCGCCCAGGTCCACATCATAATAGAAGCCGTTCTCGATGGGCGGGCCGATGCCGAATTTGACACCGGGGTAGAGGGCTTCGAGCGCTTCGGCCAGCAAGTGCGCGCTGCTGTGCCAGAAGGTGCTCTTGCCATCGGGGTCGTTCCAGGTGAGCAGGGCCAGGCCGCAATCGCCGGGCAGGGGGCGGTTCGCATCGCGGACCTCGCCATCCACCTTGGCGGCGAGCACGTTGCGGGCGAGCCCTTCACTGATGTCCTTGGCCACGTCCATGGCGGTGGCGCCTTGGTCGTAAGTGCGGACGGAACCGTCCGGCAGGGTGACGTTGATCTTCATCTTCGATCGCTCGGGGCCCTACGAGCGGCCCGCGAACAGGGCGCGAAGGTATCCTTCCCATGCGTGGGGCGCCGAACGCGCCATGCTGTTCGGCCACCGCCTTAGGGTCGCAGCATGGGAGACAGGGAGATACCGGGAAATGAACGGGGATGAGCGGATCCCGTGACCGCTGTCATCGCGCCTGCGACCGCCATGCACGTCAATTACTTTCCATTCCAGGACGGACTCTACCGCCACACGCTGAAGAAGTACCACAACGCGGCGTAGCGTTCGTCGGCGGGGTCCAGGCGGCCCATGTAGCGGCCGGCCTCATCGTAAAGGCGGCCTTGGTCCACACGGCCCAGGAAACGGCCAGCGGCATCATAGGCGCGGCCCTTATCCATGCGGCCCCGGAAGCGCCCGGCCTCGTCGTACACGCGGCCAGCGTCCCAGCGGCCCTTGAAGCGCCCGGCATCGTCGTAGAAACGGTCGTTGTCCACCCGGCCCTTGAAGCGGCCCGCTTCATCGTAGTAGCGGCCCGCGTCGAAACGGCCCATGTAGCGCCCAGCGCCATCGTAGAGCCGCTGGGCCATGGCGGAATGGCCGATCAGCAGGAAGAGCAGGAAGGGGAGGAGACGTTGGAGCATGGACGGCCGCTGGGCAAGATCGGTGCCGGGGCGTGCTCATGGAGCACCGGTGAGCGACCACGCATTTCGGAAGTGCTTTCGACGCGCTGGAATGCGTGATGCCTTCGGCCCACCGGTGTGGTCCAGGAATGGGCCCATCAGGGCTTCGAACATCATCCAACCGGCCACTCAAGGGCTGTACCCCAGGCACTTTCCGACCAATGCCGCAAGATCGGTGAAGATCGCCGCAAGACAGTATGGCCCCGGACAGGCCATTGCGGGAATTTCGAGGCCTGACGCCATAAGCAGTCATGGACATCTCCGCTGGACCGGGATGGGGTGCGAAAATGCTTCCATCGATGATCGCACTTGGTGAGCACGGACACGAGGCACGAACACAGACGGAAAGTATGGTAGAAGCATGCTGGCCTTGTCACCAAGCATGCCCTTGGATCCAAGGACCTGATGCCCCCGAAAACAACGATACGCCCTCCGCTGAGGCAACATCGTCTTTCATGCTCAACGCACAAAAGCTCCAACGCATCACACGGCGGTTCATGTCGTGCGCGACTCTTCTTGTGGTCGCAGCGGTCTGTCGGGGGCAAGCTCCCGGTGGGGTGACCGCCAACCTGGCCGCCTGGTACAAGGCCGACCTGAACGTTGTAGGTGATCCGGTCAGTGCATGGAACACGAGCGGAGGCAGTGCGACCGGTTTTCAACTCAACCAAGGGAACGCCGCCTATCGACCGGGACTTACCAGCGGGGACGTCAACTACAAGCGTTACAACTACAACCCGAGGGTGTCCTTCTCGGCGGCCAACCTGACCCGATTGGAGAACGGTTCCACCTCGCCTGACCTGTATGGCACAGCAGGCAGCGTGTTCCTGGTGAGCGATCACAACACCACGTACGCCACGGCACTGAGCTACTCCACGGGTCTGTCCACGAAGCGGATCCAGATGAAGCCCACCTTCAGGATACAGACCTCGACAGGATCGAGCGGATACACCGCCGACTTCGGCATGCCGACGGAATACTCGGTCAACTCCGCCGCGTTGTTCGCCGTTTCCGGCCTCGGTGTGAATGCTGCGCACCGGTTGAACTCGGTGTCCCTCGCGTGCAGTATCTGCGGCAACACCACTTTCAATCCGAACATCACCACAGGCCTCCGGGTGGGACGCAATGCGGCTGGCGGGGGATCCGAATACCTCACCGGGGGCTTGGGCGAGATCGTGATCTACAGCAACTCCCTCAACGCGTTACAGATACGCCGGATCGAATCCTACCTCGCAGTGAAGTACGGCATCACCCGCGGTGGCAATACGGGGGTGGGTGCCGCATTCAACTATGTGAGCGCGAACAACACGACCATCTGGGACAAACCCTTGAACGCGGGGTACAACAACGATATCGCCGGGATCGGGCGGGACGATGCGAGCGCGCTGGTACAAAAGCAGTCCATCAGCGTGAACAATGGAGAGCCGGTGTCCATTGGCCTGGTGAGCATTGACGCGAGCAACGCCGCCAATGGCCATTCGTTCGACGCGAACACCTCATTCCTGATGTGGGGCAACAACGGGCTTTCCCTGCAGACCGAGATCTCCGACCCGAACTGCTTCATTGACCTGCCCCCGGGCATAGAGGCGAGGATCCAACGGGTGTGGAAGTCGCAGGCGACGAACTTCAGCCAGCTCGTCACGGTCGGATTCGAGGCCTACATGCTGGTGGGGTACACGCCCCTGGGGAACCTCCGCCTGTTGGTGGATGACGATGGTACGAACTGGACGAACGCCATGGTGATCTCCGGCGCGGTGATGGACGGGGCCCGCATCGAATTCGCAGGGGTCACACTGGATGCCGAACGGCCATTCTTCACACTTGCCACGATCCATTACAACAACACCCCATTGCCGATCGAGTGGCTGCACTTCTCCGCACAGCCCGCTGGACCGGATGCCGTCCAGCTGGATTGGGCCACAGCCAGCGAGACCGGCAATGCCTGGTTCGATGTGGAACGCAGCCGGGGAGGAGCGACCTTCGAGGGCCTGGCCCGTATCCCAGGTGCAGGCCACTCCATGTCCCCGATCCTCTACCGCTACATGGACCTGGGGCCCTTACCGGGCACCAACTACTACCGTCTCAGGCAGGTGGATCTTTACGGTATGGCCACCTATTCGGAAGTGCGTGCTGTGACCACGGATATGCATCCGGGCCTCCGCGTGTTCCCCAATCCGGCGAACGATGTGTTGTATATCGTGGGGGCCGACCCCGAAGAAGGGACCACGGTGCAGGTTTTCACGGCGGCCGGTGCGCATGTACCCCTCCCCGATGTGGTGCTCCACGAAGGCCTGCTCAATGTGAGCACCTTGCCACGAGGGCTCTACTTGTTGCGGATCGGCGACAGGGTCGCTCGGTTCGTGAAGGAATAGGCTTGGGGAGCCCCGGGGATCAATGTTCCAAGGGAGGCGGGACCGCTCCCCGGCTTGTCCATGGCGCACGGTCGTGCCAATGATCAGGTAGTCGGACGTCTTGCCCATGGCATCGCCGATCATCACGGTCGGCCTATCCATGATGCGCTGCCTTGTGGTGGCTCCCCCCGTGTTCGTCCGCAGGATGCATGGTGCTGCAGGACACTAACTTTCACCCCTACAATCGGCAAGTGCAAGCGAAGATGTCCCGGCTGTCGCATCGTCGTGTGCGAACGGTGTTGTTGGGTGCCGTCATGGCGTGGATGCTGCCAGCCGATGGTGCCGGTCAGGCGGTCAACACCCGCCTCTACACCACCGAAGACGGCCTCTCCGTCGGGATGCCCACGGACGTGTATCGCGATGACAATGGCTTCCTATGGGTCCTGGGGCAGCAGGGCATCCAGCGGTTCGACGGGCACCGTTTCGAGAGTTTCAACCGCCTTGTTCCGGACACCCTGCAGCGGAGCCTCATCGGCGTGCCGAGGTTCCATGTGGACCCCGAGGGGTGGGTCTGGCTTGTGGAGAAGAACGGCCGGCACGCCTTGCGTTTCGACCCCCTGACGGAACGGACCGAGGTGAAGGTGGGGCCCATTGTGCTGCCCACCAAACCTGACATGCAGCGCATCTGCCCGTATCTCTACCCCTTCTATGATGTATTGCAGCCCCTCGGAAGTCCCGAATCGCTGCGCAAACGGGTGCGGGAACTCGCCGGCTATGAGTACCGGCCATGGGCGTTCCAGCGCACCCGTGATGGCCGCATCTGGTTGCACCGCAGCGATGCGCGCATCGTGCCGCTCGGACCAGCGACGGGACCCGAGACACCTCTGCGGCAACCGGCCGCAGCACAGGACCGCGCCATATCGCTAAGCACTGGATCCTTTTGGCTGCCACGACCGGATGGAAGCTTGCAGCGCATCCAGCTGCCCCATGCCGAGTTGGGTCACATGGTGGAGTTCCACGACCTGGACGATGCTGGCGGCTACTGGCTGATGGTGGGGGGGCACCATCTGATGTACGTTGACCTTCAGACCGGCGAGACCATCGACCATGGCAAATTGGTGGCGCGTGCGAGCCGGGTGTTCCGCGATACGGAAGGGATCCTCTGGTCATGCACGGAAGCGGGCCTGCTGCGGCTGCGCGAGCCGCTGCCCTGGTTCACACCAATCGCCGCATCGCCCACCAGCGGCGTCAACGCGGGCAAGGGCCGCAGCATTCGAGGCTTGGTGGAGGAGTCCGGAGCCCGCTATCTGATGTTCGAGGACAACGGAGGCATGCTGCGCGTGGATGCCAGCGGATCGATCACGACCATGGCCGCCAGATCGCCCGATGGCGGTACCGCGCTCGTGGAAGGGATCTGCAAGGCGGCCAATGGCACGGTCTGGGTCATCAGCGACGGGCGGTTGCATGCCTTCGTGGGCGACGGTCCCCAGTTGAGGCCGGGCCCAACGGTGCATGGCGCACGCATCACCTCCCTGCATGCCTCCCGGTCCGGCGATCGTTGCATCCTTTTTCTGGAGAATGACAGCGCCGTGCTCTTCGATCCGGCGGCTGAACGCCTCGGCGGCCCCTTCCCGCTGTCCAAGGCGCAGGATGCCGAAGTGCTCCTCACCGGGCAACGGCTCTATGTGCCGGACAGCAGGGGGCTGCGCATCGTGGAACTCGGAAGCATGCGGGTACGCACCATCGACCTGCGGTTGAGCGAGCCAATGCTGGAGAAAGGTGTGCGTGGTATCGTGCCCGCCGGGCACATGCTTCACATAGGCACCAGCAACGGCATCCTCTGCGTGGACACCAACACCTGGCGCGTGATACGGCACATCAGCGAAGCGGATGGCCTGGCCGACCCGGTGGTGTTCAGCCTGCTGGGTGAGCGCGACCGGCTTTGGGTGGGCACCAACAACGGCTTGACCCTGGTGGACCCCAACACCGGGCAATGCCTCAACTTCCGCATGGAGGATGGCCTGCCCTTCAACGAGTTCAACACCGGACCGGTATTGCTCGACGCCGGGGGCCGCTGCTGGATGGGCGGACAGAACGGCCTGGTGCACTTCGATCCCGCCGAGGTGAGCGCGATCCCGCGCGATGGGGCCCGCTTGCGGCCGGTCCAGCTCCGCATTTCCGATGACCGCGCCACCACCTGGACCGAGCATCACACCGGCCTGTCGCAACGCATCACCCTGCGGCCGCATGAGCGCACCATGTCCATCGCCTTCGCCCTGGACAAGCTCACCGATCCCAGCGCGCATCGCTTCAGCTACTACCTGGAGGGCCTCGAACCGCCGTGGTTCAATACCGGTGACCGTGCCGAGGTCAGCTACCATGGACTGACACCTGGTGATTACCGCTTTCGCGTGAAGGCCTTCGACCACCGCGGGGTGGCGGCGCTCAATGAACTGGACATACCCATCACCGTGATGCAGGTCTGGTATCTCCGCAAATGGGCCATCGCGCTTTGGTTGGCCTTGTTGGCCCTGATCACCGTGGTGCTGCTGCGCCAGGCGACGCGCCGCCGGGCGAAGCTCGCCGAAGCCGCACGCGTCCTGGAACTCAACGCGTTCAAGGACCGGTTCTTCGCCAATGTGACGCACGAGTTCCGCACACCGATCACCGTGATACAGGGATTGGCCGGACAACTGGGCGCTGACACCACGGCCCCGGCGGAGGTGCAGGGCAAGGCGGCCGTGATACAACGCAACAGCCAACGCCTGTTGGGCCTGGTCGATCAGGTATTGGACCTGACCCGGTTGGAACATGGGCGGCTGGAACTGGATCGCCGGCCAGGCCAATTGCGTGCCTACCTGCGCCGCATCCTGCGAGCGCATCATTCCCTGGCGGGTGTGCGCGGCTTGCGCTTGGATGTGGAGGTCACCGGTGATGATGTGATCGTGCTGTACGACGCGGAGCGCCTGCGCCAGATCGCCGACAACCTGGTGGGCAACGCCTTGAAATTCACCCCGCCCGCTGGGGTGGTCACGGTACGGGCCATCATTGCCAGCCATGTCCTGTGCGACCTGACCTTGGAGGTAAGCGATACCGGACCGGGCATGGCCGAAGCGGACCTGCCACGCATCTTCGATCGCTTCTTCCAGAGCGAAAGCCATGACCGCATCGCATCGGGAGGAACCGGGATCGGGCTGGCCCTGGTGAAAGAATTGGTGGACGCGATGGGGGGCAAGGTCTTGGTGGAGAGTGAGTTGGGCAAAGGCGCCTGCTTCACCGTCAAACTGTCCCTGGAGTATGCCGAGCCCGGACAGGTGGCCCAACCCGCCGATGAGGAGCAGGTCCCTGTCAGCACGCAAGAACCTGCTCCTGTGGCTGAGGCGAGGACCTTCGATGGGGATCGACCTGTGCTTCTGGTGGTGGAGGATGACCCCGACGTGGGCGACTACATCATGGACTGCGTATCGGCCCAGCACCATGTGTTGCGCGCCCGCGATGGTGACCAAGGACTGGCCATGGCCAGGGAGCACATTCCCGACCTGATCCTGAGCGACGTGATGATGCCCGGCATGGACGGCTTCGCATTGTGCCATGCATTGAAAGGTGACGCCCTGACCAGCCATATCCCGGTGGCGATGCTCACCGCACGAAGCGACCAGCCCTCACGACTGGAGGGCATCACCAGGGGGGCCGATGCCTACCTGGTGAAGCCGTTCGACGAACGCGAACTGCTGGCTGTGCTGGAGAACCTGCACCGTTTGCAGCGGAATATCCAGCAACGCTACCAGCGTGAGTGGGAGGAGCGCACGGCCGCTTTGGAAAAGGCGGGATCGGAGGGCCGGGAGACCGGTCCGCGATCCAACGGCGGGCCCATCCCCGAAGACATCGAGCACGTCTTCCTGGTGCAGGTGCGCTTGGTGCTGGAGAAGCATTTCGCCGACCCGGACTTTGGTGTGGAAGAGTTGGCACAGGCGCTTCACCTGAGCCGTAGCCAGGCGCTGCGCAAGATCAAGGCGCTCACCGGCAGCACCCCGGTGGTGCTCATGCGTGACTTCCGCCTGGCCAAGGCACAGACCCTGTTGGAACAAGGGGGGCATACGGTGGCCGACGTGGCCTATGCATGTGGCTTCAACACCCCGAACTACTTCAGCGACGTCTATTTCCAAGCCTACGGCCACCGCCCTTCGGAGCATATCAAGGCTTGATCGCCAGGCATTTCCGCTCCATGCCGCAAGATCGGTGAAGAACGCCGCAGGATAGTACGGCCCTGGGCGGAGCGGCAGCGCACCTTGCACGCCGAACACAGACAGCGACCGCAGCTGTGGCCTATCCCCAAGACGGGCATCGCGAGGAAGACTCCCAGGATGGAAACACACGAACCTGCCCAGTGGGGTCGGACACGAACACGCCATGATGGACGGCAACGTCCGAAACAGAAACCGGCAACACCCTTGAACACAAGAACACTGATGACGACTGATACCATGGGACCTGTACCACCGATGAGGATACTTGCCAGCCTGGGAGCCAAGACTTTGGGCTCTGGCGTACAGCGTCTTTTCGCCCTTCTCTTGCTCGCATCGCCCTTGGTCGCAGCGGCACAGGTCACCACCAACGGAGGATCAGGCCTGGCAGCCTCGTACGGCTCCCTGGCGGATGCCATCAACGCGTTGAATACCCTGGCCAACCCCAGCGCCACCTCTCCGGTGGTGATCACTGTCAATACGGACCAGACCACACCCCAGGGCGGCTACATCATCACGGCCTCGGGTACGGCGGCCAACACCATCACCTTCAGGGGTGCGGGCACCAGCCCCACAGTTACCGTGACGGCGGCGGTACCGGTCCCGAACATCACACACGACGCCATTTTCGAGATCCGGGGCGGCGACTGGATCACCATCGAGAACTTCCGGTTGCGGGAGCATGGTGCCACGCCGGTGTATTCCGGGGCTGGCCAGAACATGACCGAATGGGGTGTGGCCCTGACCCTGGCGAGCACCACCAACGGCCCGCTGAACTGCACCGTCCGGAACAACGACATCGCCCTGGACCGGCTCTACCCCACCAGCTTCGGGGTCTATGCCAACGCCTGGCACCCTGCGGAGACCCCCAACACCACCATCGGTCTTTCGGCCCCTGCGGCGATGCCGGCGGCCTACTCCTGCTCCGGCCTGGTGGTGCGCGGCAACGCCATCAGCAGTGTGAACATCGGCATCGCGGTGGTGGGGGCCAAGTCCGCCTCCAGCACACCTCCGGCGGTGAACGCCTACAACGACAATGTGACCATCGGCGGCCTCAGCCCAGCGGATGGGAACATCATCACCAACTTCGGCTCCACAGGCGCGCCCGGTGGTGCGGGCGCCGTCGGCATCCAGGCCGGCCAGAACGCGATCACGCTGCGCAACACGCGCAACTACATCATCGCCAACAACGACATCACCAGTTTCGCCGGATACAACGGTGGTGTCCTGCGGGGGATCTATGTCGACAACCAGACGACCGGCGCCAATGGTGGGGCCGGGACGCCCACGGCACCGCAGGGTGTGACGACCCAGGTCATCGACAACAACCGCATCTCCCTAAGCCAGGCCACAAGCAACAACGCCATCCAGGCCATCTACGTCCATTTCAACACCAACAACAACACCGCCGGTTCGTCGCTCTCGGTCAGTGGCAACGAATTCCACAAGATCGACCACACCAACGCTGGGCCGACCGCGTCCGGGGCCATCACCTTCATCAGCTGCAACTCAGGGTCACGCAGCCACAACATCAACAACAACCTGTTCACCGACCTGCAGGTGAAGACCACCGGGGACGTGACCATGATCAACAGCGTGACCATACCGGCCAACTCGACCAAGCGGGTGAACAACAACCGCATCGTGGGATCCTTCATGCAAACGACGGGGGGCTTCGGGGCGCTGCTCCTGTACAGGGCCCAGAACGGCACCACGCCAGGGGCTTTCGAAGAGAGCATCGGCAATGACTTCAGCAACATCACCTTCAGCGGTTTCGGGTTGGTCCTTGGCTGGGACATGGCCAGCAACAGCAACAATGTGACGCGGACGGTGATCAACAACACCTTCACCAACTGGGATGTCACGGGTACCAATACACTCAATCTGGCCGTGCTTGGTGTTGGGGGCTCCGGGGCTTCCACGGTGAGCGGCAATACCATCCGCAACATCACCAGGGCGGGTACCAGTGGCGCCTTGGTCGGGCTGCAATTGGGTGGAACAGGCTTCGCCACCGCCACCAACAACACGATCGAGGGCATCACCTGTGGCGGGAACGTATCCCCCAATATCGCCAGCGGTATCCGCATCAACGTACCGGCGAACGTGGTCGGCAACCGCATCCATGGGCTGGTGGTGACCGGGAACTTCCCCCTCGTGGGCATCGATCTCGAGGGAACCGGTGTGACCACGCCATCGGAGCCCACGGTGACCGTGGCGCGCAACCGGATCAGCGGCCTGCATGCCACCAATGCGGGCAACCTGGTGGTGGTGCGCGGCATAAGGGTGGAGACCAACGTTGGCAATGGTACGAGCACCTCCAACCGCAACATCTTCATCCACAACAACCTGATCGGCGATCTGCGGGCCTCGGCGACGGGTACCACCGGCGCGAATCCAGCACAGGTGATCGGCATCGACCTGCTGGGCACGGCCTCATTCAGCAACCGCTACGTGTCCTTCAACACCATCCACCTCAACGCCAGCAGCACCGGGACCAACAATTTCGGAAGCAGTGGGGTGTCGCACACCACAAGTGGCACCGCCACGTCCAACCGCCTGGTGATGCGCAACAACATCATCGTGAACACTTCCACCGCCAATGGTGCCAGTGGACGAACGGTGGCCTTCCGCCGGAGCGATGCGACGCTGACCAACTACAGCAACGCCGCAGGACTGGTCTCCGACCGCAACCTGTTCCATGTGGGCAATGGCGCCATGGACTTCATCTTCTCCAACGGCACGACCCACGTGCCGACCCTCGCGGCCTACCAGGCACTTGGGGGACTGGCACCGCGCGATGCCGGCGCCTTGTCAGAGATGCCCACCTTCCTGAGCGCGGATGGCGACGACCCCGGTTTTCTGCACCTGGACCCCGCAGTGTTCTCCCTGGCCGAAAGCGGCGGCATCGCATTCACCCTGCCAGCGACCATTACCACGGACTTCGATGGCGACACCCGCCAGAACCCGCCGGATATCGGTGCCGATGAGATCTGCGGTCCATGGGCAGGCGGGCCATACGGCATACCCACCACCTTTTATCTGGACGCCGATGGCGATGGGTACGGCGACCCGAACAATGCCCTGCCGGGCATATGCGACAGCGGCACCGCGCCCAACGGCTATGTGGACAACAACACGGACTGCAACGATGCGAACGCCACCGTATGGCAGAGCGCCACATTGTATGTGGATGTGGATGGTGACGGCTATGACGCCGGCTCGGGGATCGTATGCTATGGCGCCAACATCCCCAGCGGGTACAGCGCCACCACACTGGGCACGGATTGCGACGACTCCGACGCCAACCTGACGCAGACAGGGAACAATTGCGACGATGGGGACCCGAACACGTTGAACGACATCGTGCAGGCCGACTGCAGCTGCGCGGGCACCCCATCCACCGGCCTTGGCCATGACCTGGAGGCCGGTTGGCCATCCATCTATCCCAACCCCAGCACGGGAGCCTTCACCTTGTTGCCCGGCGGCAGCGGGCCCTATGAGATCACCGTGCATGACGCCCTCGGCCGCACCGTGGTGGCACCCTTCCGCATCAGCGGCCAGGACCCCGTGCCGCTCCACATCGCACAGCCCTTCAGCGGCACCTGTTACCTCTGCGCCACAGGAACCGCCGGAACGAAGGTCTTCCCCTTGGTGATCCTGCGCTGACCCACGCTCTCCATCGCTTCCAACCCGAAATCCCTGACAAACATGAACACCGCTGACCGTACCCCGATCCGCGCGCCCCACGGCATACCGACCTGGGCCTCCCGGCTTCGTGGCGCACTCCGCCTCTTCACCCTGTCGATCCTTACCGCACCCATCGGGGTCGTGGCCCAGAACGTCACCACCAACGGAGGGTCGGGGCTGGCGGCCACGTACCCCACACTGAACGCCGCCATCACCGCACTGAACGCGGCGACCATCTCCTCGCCGGTGGTCATCACATTGCTGGATGACGAGACCACACCACAGGGCGGTTTCATCATCACGGCCTCGGGCACGGCGGTCAACACCATCACCCTCCGGGGTGTGGGCAGCACCCCCACGGTGACCGTGACCGCCGCAGTGCCCGTGACCGGGGTCACCCACGATGCCATTTTCGAGATCAGGGGTGGCGACTGGATCATCATCGAGAACTTCCGGATGCGGGAGCATGCCGCCACGCCGGTGTACACGCCCGGTTCCAACAACATGACCGAATGGGGCGTGGCCCTGACCCTGGCAAGCCCTACCAATGGCCCGCTGAACTGCACCGTCCGGAACAACGACATCGCCCTGGACCGGCTCTACCCCACCAGCTTCGGGGTCTATGCCAACGCCTGGCACCAGGCGGAGACCCCCACCACCTCGGTCGCTCTTTCGGCCCCTGCAGCGATGCCGGCGACTTTTTCCTGCTCCGGCCTGGTGGTGCGCGGCAACGCCATCAGAAGTGTGAACATCGGCGTCGCGGTGGTAGGCGCCCGATCCGCCTCCAGCACCCCTCCGGCGGTGAACGCCTACAACGACAACATCACCATCGGCGGCCCGAACCCTGCGGATGGGAATATCATCACCGACTTCGGTTCCACGGGCGCGCCCGCTGGTGCTGGCGTCGTCGGCATCCAGGCCGGCCAGAACGCGATCACCCTGCGCAACACGCGCAACTACGTCATCGCCAACAACGACATCACCAGCTTCGAGGAGTACAATGGCGGCGTGCTGCGGGGGATCTATGTGGACAACCAGACCACTGGATCCGGCGGCGGCGTACCTGCAGAACCTGCCGGTGTGACGACACAGGTCATCGACAACAACCGGATCTCCCTGCGCCAATTCACGAGTGGCAATGCCATCCAGTCCATCTACGTCCACTTCAACACCAACAACAACACTGTGGGATCGTCATTGTCGGTCAATAACAACGAGTTCCACAACACCGACCACACCAATGCTGGGCCGACCGCGTCCGGGGCCATCACCTTCATCAGCTGCAACTCAGGGTCGCGCAGCCACAACATCAACAACAACCTGTTCACCGACCTGCAGGTGAAGACCACCGGGGACGTGACCATGATCAACAGCGTGACCATACCGGCCAACGCGACCAAGCGGGTGAACAACAACCGCATCGTGGGATCCTTCACGCAAACGACAGGGGGCTTCGGGACGCTGCTCCTGTACAGGGCCCAGAACGGCACCACGCCCGGTGCTTTCGAAGAGAGCATCGACAATGACTTCAGCAACATCACATTCAGCGGCACCGGTTTGATCGCGGGCTGGGACATGGCCACCAACAGCAACAATGTGACGCGGACGGTGACCACCAACACCTTCACCAACTGGGATGTCACGGGCAACACTTCACTCAACATGATCGTGCTGAGCGTTGGTGGCTCCGGGGTTTCCACGGTGAGCGGCAATACCATCCGCAACATCACCAGGGCGGGTACCAGCGGCGCCTTGGTGGGGCTGCGATTGGGTGGAACAGGCTTCGCCACCGCGACCAACAACACGATCGAGGGCATCACCTGTGGCGGGAGCACATCCCCCAATAACGCCAGCGGTATCCGCATCAACGTACCTGCGAACGTGGTCGGCAACCGCATCCATGGGCTGGTGGTGACCGGAAACTTCCCCCTCGTGGGCATCGATCTCGAGGGAACCGGTGTGACGACGCCATCGGAGCCCACGGTGACCGTGGTGCGCAACCGGATCAGCGGCCTGCATGCCACCAATTCCGGCAACGCGGTGACAGTGCGGGGCATTCGGGTGGAATCGAACGTGGGCTCCGGCACGAGCACCTCCGTCCGCAACATCTTCATCCACAACAACCTGATCGGTGACCTGCGGGCGTCCGCCACCGGGACCACAACCGCCAACCCTTCACAAGTGACCGGCATCGACCTGCTGGGCACGGCCTCATTCAGCAACCGCTACGTGTCCTTCAACACCATCCACCTCAACGCCAGCAGCACCGGGACCAACAACTTCGGCACCAGCGGGGTGTTCCATACCACAAGCGGCACCGCCACGTCCAACCGCCTGGTGATGCGCAACAACATCATCGTGAACACTTCCACCGCGAAAGGCACGACCGGACGTACGGTGGCCTTCCGGAGGAGCGATGCGACGCTGACCAACTACAGCAACACCGCAGGGCAGGTCTCCGACCGCAACCTCTTCCATGTGGGCAATGGTGCCATGGCCTTCATCTTCTCCAACGGCACGACCCACCTGGCGACCCTCGCGGCCTACCAGGCACTTGCGACACTGGCGCCGCGCGACGCCAACTCCGTGTCGGAGATGCCCACCTTCATGAGCGTGGATGGCACCAACTACGGCTTCCTGCACCTGGACCCCACGGTGTTCTCACTGGCCGAAAGCGGCGGCATCGCGATCACATCGCCAGCTTCCATCACCACGGACTTCGACGGCGACACCCGCCAGAACCCGCCTGATATCGGTGCCGATGAGATCTGCGGTCCATGGGCAGGCGGGCCATACGGCATTGCGACCATCTACGTGGATGCCGACGGCGACGGCTACGGCGATCCTGCGACCGCCGTGGGCGGCACCTGTGGAGTGGCCCCACCAGCAGGCCACGTGAACAACGGCGATGATTGCGACGACACCAACGCCCTGGTGTGGCAGAACGGCCTGCTCTATGTGGATGCGGATGGCGACGGGTATACCAATGGGACCGAGACCGTATGCTATGGCGCTGCGGCACCCGAAGGGTACAGCGTGGGGACTCTGGGTGCCGACTGCGATGACAGCGACCCCTTGGTGTGGCAGAGCGGCCTGCTCTACGTGGATGCGGATGGCGACGGATATACCAATGGCACCCAGACCGTGTGCTATGGCGCGACCGTGCCTGAAGGGTACAGCGCCAGTACCCTGGGTGCCGACTGCGATGACAGCGACGCCTTGCTGTGGCAGAACGGCCAGCTCTACGTGGATGCGGACGGCGACGGATATACCAATGGTACCCAGACCGTGTGCTATGGCGCGACCGTGCCTGAAGGGTACAGCGCCAGTACCCTGGGTGCCGACTGCGACGACAGTGATCCCTTGGTGTGGCAGAATGGCCTGCTCTACGTGGATGCGGACGGCGACGGGTATGACAATGGGACCCAGACCGTGTGCTACGGCGCTGCGGCACCTGAAGGGTACAGCGTGGGGACATCGGGTACGGACTGCGACGACAGCGACCCGAACCTGACCCAGGAAGGGGAGGCCTGTGACGATGGTGACGCGGGGACCGAGAACGATCTGGTGACTGCAGCGTGCACCTGCGCGGGTACACCGGTGGTTTCCTGTACCGCCGACCTCTTCTTCGTGCACAACACCACCACCAACTACCAGGACCTGGTGTGGACGATCCACGACCAGAACACCAACGCGGTGGTGGTGAGCGGCGGCATCAATCCCGGTGCGGGCAGCATGCCCCTGTGCCTGCCCAACGGCTGCTACTACCTGCGGGTGAGCAACAGCGGCACGGGCACCATCACGGGCGGCTACCGCTTGATCCTGAAGAACGCCGTGGGCGCATACAACAACGACCGCATCATCGACGATACGGACAACCTGGTGCTGGGCCCCGGTGGCGACAACGGCATCAGCAACAACGAGGGCTTCTGCATCACCAATGGTTCCATCGGCGGCGATGAGCCCATCTACACCAGCTGCGACCGCAACTGGTGGAAGAGCGGCGACTACCTGGTGGCGAGCGAGAATGCCACAGTGAGCGCCGAGTTCGGCGGTCCATATGCCAGCAGCAGCGGCTACGAGTTCTGGTTCTACGACCCCAACGGTGGCCTCAGCTTCCGCAAGACGCGCGTGCACACGGTGAGCGATGGCTTCGCGCCCAACAACGCGGTGCGCGCCTGCCACATCAAACTCAACAACTGGGCGGCGGCGAACCACCTGCAGAACGGCACCCTCTACAACGTGCGCATCCGTGGCGTGGTGGCCGGCAACCCGATTGGTGAGTACGGCCCCGCCTGCCGCGTGGTGCTCGATCCGGTGCTGGCCCAGTGCCACCCCACGGGCTTGAACGACATCCCCGGCAACCCCAACTTCAGCTGCGGCGTGGACCGCATCTGGGGCGGGCCCAACCAATTGGCCAACCGCATCTTCTGCCGCCCGGTGGCCGGTGCCAACCTCTACGAGTGGGAGTTCACCAACGACCCCAACGAACAGGCCTATAGCGCCGTGCTGCAGACCACGGGCGTGCAGCGGCACTTGAACTGGACCAGCCAGCCCGCCATGCAGACCGGCCGCACCTACAACGTGCGTGTGCGGGCCAGCAAGAACAATGGCGCCAGCTGGTGCGATTGGGGCTGGACCTGCCAGGTGACCATTATCCCCAGCGCAGCGCCGGGCAACGAGAGCATGGCCCTGGAAGGCGATGCCGCCAGCGACCTGGCCCTCTGGCCCAACCCCAACAACGGCCAGCAAGTGTGGATCGCATTGGATGAAGTGCATGTCAACACCGTGGCGATCGACATCTTCGATCTGCGCGGCCAGCGCGTGATGGCACGCGAGATCGCCACGCAAGGCGGAGAGCTCTACACCAACATCGACCTCGGTGGCCTGGCGGCCGGCACCTACCTGGTGACGATCACCGCCGGTGACCAGCAACACGTGAAGCGCTTGGTGATCCAACCATAGCGCCGACCTCAGAGGGCCCGATAGGGGAGGGCCAATTGGGAAGAAGCCCCGCGGCGTTCATCGCTGCGGGGCTTCGTCTGTGGTGTTTCCGGCGCTGGGATCTACTCGCACCAGATCAACAGCATCTCTTCCACGGAAGCATCGCCCAAGGCGTGGGCTGGCATAAGGGGACATGGACGAACTGCCTCTCGGCGGAAAACAAGGACGATTTATCCACGATCGCTTGTCCTGGCTGGGGAACGGGACTAGCTTTCCCATGTCGACCCGGCGCGTGCGCGGGTACCACGGTCGGATATCCGGAAGGCACCGTGGATGTGCGAAGGATACAGCGCCTCGTCCTCATCAGGACACTCTGTACTACGGTCAGGCAACTTGGATCGGATCGAGCATTTTGGTGCGCCTGCATACCACGATCGGTAGGTGCCCACCGTCGAATGATCGCCCCATCAAGACCATTGCGCGCGACACACCCAACACCCATCTGGACCATGGAAGGCATGAACAGATCCCCGATCTTCATGCTGGGCATGATACTGCCCCTTGCATTGAACGCCTTGGCCAATACCGGCCCCTATTCCTTGGATATTTTGGCGGGCTCCGTACAACCACCGGTCGACTGCCCCCTGTTGGGCTTGAACATCGGCGACCCCTGCGATGATGGGGACCCGTGCACGGCCGGCGAGACCGTGGACGGCGCCTGCAATTGCACCGGTGGGGTGCCGCTGAATTGTGACGATGGCGATGCCTGCACCACGGACCTCTGCCTGATGCCCGGTACCTGCCTGGCGCCTGACAATAGTTCTGGCACGGCCGACCTGCCAGCCGCTGTTTGCAGCTACATGGCATAAAGCCCCATGTATGTGGTGAACGGTCTGCCCGGGGGGTCGACGATCGAGATCGCCGCGATCAACGACAGTTACACGTGTCCCATGGGCGGACCCTCCGTGTGCGCCTTCCCATACCCTATTCCGGGAGTTGATTGTTCCTTGGGATCACCGGCGACCGGGGAACAGAGTTGTGCTTCTTCCTTCCTGCGGCTGGATCTTGTGGGAACGGGGATATTCACCGGTTACTTCCGTCATCTGGACATTCCGATCGAGACCCAGATGAACTTCGATCCGCGCATCCCATTCGACCCGGTGCAATCCTTTGATGCGGACCTGTTCCGCCTCTTTGGGCAGATCGTCGCCGATCCGGACTTCGACCTTTTCCGGATCGTATCGGGTACCGATTTCGGCCTGCCCAGCCCGGGCCACACAACACTGGTCCAGAATGGTGGCGACTGGCATGTGGACAGTTTCTTCGACATCACTTACCGGATCGACTTCGTCGGTGCGCCGGGGGGAGTGTACAGTGGCATGAGCGGCAGCACTACGCTGACCGTGCGTTTGGCATCGCCAGCAGGGATCGGTCCTGGCACCTGCTACAACATCCCCATTGTTTGCGATGACAATGATCCCTACACGGTGGATACCTGTGATACGATCCTGGGCTGCGTCTTCACCCCTGTTCCATGCGACGATGCCGACCCATGCACCGATGATGTGCTCGTGCTCCCTGGTGCCTGTCTGGCCCCCGGAAATGGCGCTGGCACGGCCGACCTGCCGGCCGCTGTTTGCAGCTATATGGCACAAAGCCCCATGTATGTGGTGAACGGTCTGCCCGGGGGGTCGCCGATCGAGATCGCCGCGATCAACGACAGTTTCACGTGTCCCATGGGCGGACCCTCCGTGTGCGCCTTCCCATACCCTATACCGGGTGTTGATTGCTCCGAGGGAACACCGGCAACAGGTGAGCAGAGTTGTGCTTCCTCCTTCCTTCGGCTGGATCTGGTGGGCACTGGTATCTACTTAGGTTGGTTCCGCCATCTGGATATTCCGATCGAGACCCAGATGCATTTCGCACCACGTACGCCATTCGACCCGGTGCAATCCTTTGATGCGGACCTGTTCCGCCTCTTTGGGCAGATCACCGGCGATCCGGATTTCGACCTCTTCCGGATCGTATCGGGTACCGATTTCGGCCTGCCCAGCCCGGGCCATACCACTCTATTTCAGAACGGTGGCGACTGGCATGTGGACAGCTTCTTCGACATCACCTACCGGATCGACTTCGTGGGTGCACCGGGGGGAGTGTACAGTGGCATGAGCGGCAGCACCACTCTGACCGTGCGTTTGGCCACACCGGCGGGCGCAGGTCCACCGGTGTGTGTGCATGAACCCATTGTGCCCTGCGGCAGTTGCACCGCCGACCTCTACATCGCCTACGACCAGACCACCAACTACCAGGATGTGGTCTGGGCCATCCACGACCAGGCCGATGACGCGGTGGTGGCCAGCGGTGGCTTCAACCCCGGCGAAGGCAGCGTGACCACCTGCGTGCCCGATGGCTGCTACTACCTGCGCGTGACCAACAGCGGTGGCAACGTGGTCTCCGGCGGCTACCGCCTGGTGCTCGATTCGTTGCAGGGCACCAGCGCCTACGGCAACCTGCGCATCATCGACAACCGGGGCAACCTCACGCTCGGTGCCTTCGCTTCCAACGGCATCAGCAATAACGAGGGCTTCTGCATCCCGCTGGGCGGCGATGAGCCCTTGTACACCAGCTGCGACCGCTACTGGTGGAAGAGCGGCGAGTACCTGGTGGCCCGCGAGAACGCGGCGGTGAGCGGCCTGTTCGGGGTGACCAACGCCACCAGCGGCTATGAGTTCTGGTTCTACGACCCCAACGGCGCGCTGAACTTCCGCAAGCTGCGCACCCATGCGGTGAGCGATGGCTTCGCGCCGAACAACGCGCTGCGGGCCTGCCACATCAAGCTCAACAACTGGGCGGCGGCCAACCACCTGCAGGAGTTCCAACTCTACAACGTGCGCATCCGCGGCGTGGTGGATGGCAGTGCCGGGGAATACGGTCCCGCCTGCCGTGTAACGCTCGATCCGGTGCTGGCCGCCTGCCCGCCCACGGGTCTCAACGACATCCCCGCCAACCCCAACTTCAGCTGCGGCGTGGACCGCATCTGGGGCGGGCCCAACCAAGTGGCCAACCGCCTCTTCTGCCGACCGGTGGCCGGTGCCAACCTGTACGAGTGGGAGTTCACCAACGACCCCAACGAACCGGCCTACTACGTGACTCGCCAGACCACCGGCGTGCAGCGCCACCTGAACTGGGCAAGCCCCACACCCGCCATGTCCGTGGGAAACACCTACAACGTGCGCGTGCGGGCCAGCAAGAACGGCGGCCTCACGTGGTGCGCCTGGGGCTGGACCTGCCAGGTGACCATCGTGCCCAGCGCGGCGCCGGGCAACGAGAGCATGGCCCTGGAAGTCGATGCCGCCAGCGACCTGGCCCTCTGGCCCAACCCCAACAACGGCCAGCAGGTGTGGATCGCGTTGGATGAAGTGTCCACCGCCACCGTGGCGATCGATATCTTCGACCTGCGCGGCCAGCGCGTGATGGCGCGCGAGGTTCCTGCGCAAGGCGATCACCTGTACACGATGCTCGACCTCGATGGCGTGGCCGCAGGCACCTATGTGGTGGCCGTGACGGCAGGGGAGGAGCGCCACATGCAAAGGCTGGTGGTGCAGCCCTGAGCCGATCCTGATACCAACGGCTGAAGCCCCGTCCACGGTCATCGTGGGCGGGGCTTTCCGCTTCTTGACGGTGGCCGCCGTGAACGAGCGCGTGCCAAATGGCCCGCATTCCCCACTAACGAATGTTCTATTGTCATCCACCCCATGGTCCCGATACGTTTGGCGCATCACCGTGGAAGCGGTGAGAATGCCCTACGAACCGAACACGAAACCAAAACTCAATGACGATGAAGACGACGAAGAACTTCCAACGGATGGTAGCCGCGATGGCATTCATGGCCACCATGAATTTCGCCATGGCGCAGGGCCAGCAAGCGGAGCTGGATGACATGATCCGACCTGTGAGCCCCGGCCTTGCCGTGGATGAAGTGGGCCACCGCAGCGCTTCACCGGCCCAGGAGATCACCTTCAGGATCGTCCAGGTGGCACAAGGCACCTTCGGATATGAAGTGGCTCGTGATGGCAGGACGTACATCCGCCAGGAGACCGTTCCGGGTCGTGCGGGTGTGACCGGTTTCGCCACCGCTGAACAGGCCGCACGCGTGGCCGAACTGGCGGCGAAGAAGCTCATCAACGGCATCGATCCGCCCACCATCAGCCAGCAGGAGTTGGCCGGCATGGGGCTCTGACAACCTATTTCAGGAACATCATGAGCACCCAGCGAATTTCCACTTTGTTGGTCGCCGGCCTGTTGGCCGTTGCGGCCATGGCACAGCCCGACACCTGGACCCAGCGCAGCAGCCTGGGCGAGGTGCCTCCCAGCGGTCCCTTGGCCAGGATCGGCGCGGCCACCTTCACCGTTGGTGGCAAGGCCTACCTCTGCGAGGGACTCAACAACGGAACCATCATCGAGGACTTCTGGGAATACGATCCCGCCACGTTGACCTGGTCGCAGAAGGCGGACTTTCCCGGGACACCAAGGGCCTATGGGGTGGGCTTCTCCACCAATGACCATGGTTATGTGGCCACAGGCATCACCTACGGCAACATCCGCCTGAATGACACCTGGCGCTACGACCCCGCTACGAACAGCTGGGCCCAACGCGCCAACGTGCCCGGCCAGACCCGTGACCAGGCCTTCGTGGTTTCGATCAACGGCGTGGCCCACGTGGGGGGCGGTATCGGTGGTGATACCTTCCTTCAGAGCGATCTGTACGCCTATGATGCGGCGACCGACACCTGGACCGCCAGGGCGCCCCTGCCCGGCAACAGCGGCCGCCAGGGCCCTGCGGGCTTCGCCTCCGGTGGCAAGGGCTACATGGTGGGCGGTTTCGACGGGCTGGTGCGCACCAATGCCGCCTTCGCCTATGACCCCGCCACCAACATCTGGACCCAGGTGGCCAGCATTCCGGCCTTGGGTCGCAGGGCAGGCGTGGGCTTCAGTTTGAACGACCAAGGCTACACCGCCACGGGTCTGGCCCAGGGTGGCGACATCCTGGCCGATCTCTGGCGCTATGAGGTGGCGACGAACACTTGGACGGCGTTGCCATCGCGTCCCGGCCTCGGACGCTATCTCAGCGCGGCCTTTGTCGCGGGTGGGGAGGCCTATGTGGGCTTTGGCTTTGGTGCGGACCCATTGCTGGGCAATACTTACTTGACCGACATGGCCCGCTATAACGCGGTGGCCAATGCATGGTCACCTGCGCCAGGCGCGCCCGACGATCGCCGCGACCTGGGTGCGGGCTTCGCGCTGGATGGCAAAGGCTATGTCTTCGGTGGCCGTGGCGGGGACTTCCTCAACGATCTCTGGTCCTACGATCCCGCCACGGACCAATGGTCGCAGCGAGCTGACCTGCCCGCTGAAGGCCGCACCTCGCCGGTCGCCTTCGCCATTGGCGGAACAGGCTATGTGGCCACCGGATTCACCCGCAACAGTGGCCGCGTGAGCGACCTGTGGGCCTATGATCCCGGCACGAACAGCTGGAGTGCCCGCGCGCCCATGCCCACTGCGGGCAGGAATGGCGCCTTGGCGTTGGTGGTGGGCGGAACGGCCTTCGTGGGAACCGGTTTCACCGGTACCGTGCGCCTGAACGATCTGTGGGCCTATGATCCCTTGGCCGATTCATGGACACCACGTGCCGAACTGCCCGGTATCGCCCGCAACCAAGCCGCCGGCTTTGAGTTGGGTGGCCAGGTATACCTCGGTACCGGGTTCGATGGCGTGAATGCCTTGAACGACCTGTGGGCCTATGACCCAGCGACGGACACCTGGGACCCCAAAGCCGCGCTGCCCGGGGTGGGTCGTCGCCTGGCCTCCGGCTTCGCACTGGTGAGCCGGGGCATCATGGCCGGAGGAACGGCCGCGACCACCCTGTCGGAGACCTGGTCCTATGATCCTTTCGCGGACGCCTGGACCCAACGCGCATCCCTGCCCGGTGGGCCGCGAACCGCGACCCCCACTTTCGTCATCGATGATCATGGCTACCTGGCCACAGGCTTCGGCCCCTTCGGACTGGACGATGAGGTGTGGTCCTACCAGTCCATCGTGGTGAACGACTGCAATGGCGTGCCCAATGGTGGCGCCTTCCTCGACGCCTGCGGGCAGTGCGTGGGCGGCGATACCGGCGAAGAACCATGCGTGGCGGACTGCGCCGGCGTGCAGGGTGGTTCAGCCTACCTGGACGAGTGTGACCAATGCGTTGGTGGAACAACGGGCCTGGAGCCCTGCACGCCCCCCTGTGGTGCGGCATACAGCTTCAGTGGTGACGGATTCGTGATCCCGGACAACGTGCCTGCCGGGATCTCCAGTTCCATCGTCGTCACCGATGAAGGCGCCCTGACGGACATCACCGTGACGCTGTCAGGCCTTGGCCACACCTGGGCCGGCGATCTCATCGCCACCATCACGCACGAGGCTTCGGGCACCACCCGTCCGCTGTTCAACCGCGTGGGGCGCGTGGTCACCGGCTTCGGTCTCTCCGCCGATTTCGGCGGCAGCTACGCCTTCAATGATGCGCACACGGCCAACCTGTGGAACGTGGTCGGCAGCCCCATTCCCGGCGGTGACTATTTCGCCACGGGTGCCGATGCGTCCACGCAGGTATTCCTGCTCGATGGTCTGGCCGGCGTGGACATCGCCGGCACCTGGACGTTGAACATCTCGGACAACGCCGGAGGGGATACGGGGTCGCTGATCGGTTGGAACCTGGGGCTCTCCGTGGGCTGCCTGCCCGATTGCGCAGGTGAACCCGGTGGCGAGGCCTACCTGGATGATTGCGGCAACTGCGTGGGCGGCAACACCGGCAACGAACCCTGTGTGGCCGACTGCAACGGTGTCTTCGGAGGCTCCGCCTTCGTGGACGAATGCGGCACCTGCGTGGGCGGCGATACCGGTCAAGTACCCTGCGTGCAGGACTGCAACAACGAGTTCGGCGGCACCGCCTACTTGGACGCTTGCGGCATTTGTGTAGGGGGCAGCACCGGCATCGATCCCTGTGTGCTCGATTGCGCGGGGGTGCAGAACGGCACAGCCTACTTCGACGAGTGCGGCATCTGCGTGGGTGGAGACACGGGTCTTGATCCCTGCGTGCCGCCCTGCCTGGTGGTGAACGCGTACCAGGGCAACGGCTTCATCATTCCGGACAACGTGCCTGCAGGCATCGCCAGTTCCATCGTCGTCACCGATCAAGGCGCTCTGTCGAATATCACGGTGACGCTGACAGGCCTTGGCCACACCTGGGCCGGCGATCTCATCGCCACCATCACGCACCAGCCTTCCGGCATCACCCGTCCGCTCTTCAACCGCGTGGGGCGCGTGGCCACCGGCTTCGGTCTCTCCGCCGACTTCAGCGGCAGCTACGCCTTCAATGATGCGCACACGGCCAATCTGTGGAACGCGGTCGGCAGCCCCATTCCCGGCGGTGACTACTTCGCCACAGGTGCCGATGCGCCCACGCAGGTCTTCCTGCTCGATGGATTGGCAGGCGTGGACATCGCCGGCACCTGGACGCTGAACATCTCGGACAACGCCGGAGGGGATACGGGTTCACTGCAAGCGTGGACCCTGGAACTGACCGCGGAGTGTCAATTGGATTGCCATGGCGACCTCAACGGCACAGCGTATGTCGACGCCTGTGGCATCTGTGTGGGTGGTGACACCGGCCTTGAACCCTGCGTGATCGATTGCGCGGGTGTGCAGGACGGAACGGCCTATATCGATGACTGCGGCAACTGTGTGGGAGGTGACACCGGAGTTGAGCCTTGCTGCCTGGAGAACTACAGCTTCCAAGGCGATGGCTTCATCATTCCGGACAACGATCCGGCTGGCCTTTCCTCTTCGATCGTGGTCACCGATGCGGGCGCCTTGTCGGACATCACCGTGACGCTGACAGGCCTTGGCCACACCTGGGCCGGCGATCTCATCGCCACCATCACGCACGAGGCTTCGGGCACCACCCGTCCGCTGTTCAACCGCGTGGGGCGCGTGGTCACCGGCTTCGGTCTCTCCGCCGACTTCGGCGGCAACTACGCCTTCAATGACGCGCACACGGCCAACCTGTGGACCGTGGGCGGCACACCCATTCCCGGCGGTAATTACTTCGCCACGGGTGCCGATGCGCCCACGCAGGTCTTCCTGCTCGATGGTCTGGCAGGCGTGGACATCGCCGGCACCTGGACGCTGAACATCTCGGACAACGCCGGAGGGGATACGGGTTCGCTGTTGTCCTGGTCGCTGGGGCTGACCGCCGATTGTCCGGTGGACTGCAATGGTGTCACAAACGGAACGGCCTACGTGGACGGCTGCGGCAACTGTGTGGGCGGCGATACGGGCAATGAGCCCTGCGTGGCCGACTGCAACGGTGTCTTCGGCGGCACGGCCTACCTCGATGATTGCGGTGCCTGCATCGGTGGCAACACCGGCATCTCCTTCATCAGCGCGGATGCCTGGGTGATCGATGGCGATTGCGATGCTGGCGTGTTCAGCATCCAGGTGGCCATCTCCGAACCGGGCGGGCCCCTGGCGGGTCTGCAGGTGCAGCTGCTGGTGGACGATGTCGTGACGGAGACCGTGGACGCGAACAACTTCTTCGCCTTCTCGGACATCCCCGTCAACACGAACGTCACGATCACGGTGAACAACCTCATCACCGGCGTTTGCGAGGTGGTACTGGGGCCCTTCACCTTCGCTTGTGCCACCTGCGACATTCCCTTCGACGCCAATGCGGGCAACGACGCCATGGTGTTCTTCGGCAACTACAACCCCCAGAGCTGCGTGACCTTGCAGGGCACCGCCACAGGCGGCGCGCCCTTCCCGGGCGGCGAGTACCTCTTCCAGTGGGGCAATGGTCCCGTGGTGCAGGGCACTTCGCTGCCCTTGCAGGTATGTCCCACCACCGATACGGTCTATCTGCTCACGGTGACCGATGCCGCAGGCTGTGTGACCACCGATGAGGTGACCGTGCTGGCCGTGAACATCAACTGCAGCGGACCGGGCAACAACAACAAGGTGCGCGTGTGCATCAACGGCGTGAACGTGTGCATCTCCATCAACGCGGTGGCAGCGGTGCTGGCGAACAACCCCAACGCCACCCTCGGGCCCTGCCCGAAGAGCCTGGGTGCCGCGCTTCCCGGTGTGGGCCTGTTCCCCAATCCCACCGATGGGGCGCTGGTGATGCTCAGCATCGACGATGTGCCGGCCGGTGTGGACCAAATCACCGTGGAGGTCTTCGACCTGGCGGGCCAGCGTCAGCACAGCTGGATCTTCGCCACCCAGGGTGAACGTTTCATCTCCCAACTCGATCTGCGCAACGACCTCGCCTCTGGCGTGTACTTCGTGCAGGTGGGCATGGACGGTCATGTGGTGACCGAGCGACTGGTGATCGCACGCTGATCATCGCATCACGGAACGAAGGAAGCCGCTCCCGCAAGGGGGCGGCTTCCTGCTTTGTGGCCGTGGCCGGTGTATCGGCTCCGGATCCCGCCGATCCACGCACCAATGAAAACCCATTGGTGTTGGGCAACGCAAGGGATGGGGCAGGCACCGGGTGTGCGCGTGTGGATGCCGACAATTCGGTCCAAGTGGCTGGGACCATGGCCAAAGGGCGGGCGTGTATATCTTCAACGATCGATGTGATGCGCTGTCCGCCGCATCCCGCCGTACCGAATGACCACACAAAGGTCACTTGAGGGTAACAGGCACCGCATCACACCGAGGGCACCTTTGCCAGCCTTCGTTCAAGCCAGGGGTAATCATCACCAAAAACATACAACAATGCGTTTCCGATCCACCCTCCTCCCTGCATGGTCCCGCTCCGTGCTGGTCTCCATCATGTTCCTCTGCACCATGGCAGGCCAGGCCCAAGTGGCCGCATGGGAAATGGCAGGGCTCGCAGGCAATTAAGCCTCGGTGGCGGCCACCACAGCGAATGCCAACCTGACCGTAGGCGCGATGACCCGTGGCGCAGGACTCAGTCCTTCTGTCTTGGGCAATGCCTTCAGTTCATCCAACTTCTTGAACACGGGACTGGCCGGTGCACAGAGCGGCAACAAGTACCTGCAGTTCTCCATCACGGCCAACACGGGCTGGCAGGTCTCGTTGAGCACGCTCGATGCCAACTTCCGCCGTTCGAGCACAGGCCCCAACGCCTTCCAGTGGCAGTACAGCCTGGACGGCTTCGCCACGGCGGGTGTGAACGCGGGTGCGGAGATCAGCTACACGGGTACCGCCACCAACGGCGATGCACAGGCGCAGATCGACCTGAGTGCCATCGCGGCGCTGCAGAATGTGGCCGCAGGAACGACGATCACCTTCCGGCTTTTCGGCTGGGGGGCCTCCGCCACTGGCGGCACCTTCGCCATCGGCCGTCTGGCGGGGAATGACCTGGCCATCGGTGGCACGGTGGAACCTGGTGTTGGTCCCATGTGCGGTATCTTCCTGGGTGCGGCCAACGCCGCTTGCAACAGCCAGACCGCTGGTCCGGGGAATGATACGTATGACCTGAGCATCCCATACACGGGTATCGACGCTTTGGTGTCGGTGATCAACAACAGCGGCTCCGGCACCGTGGGCGGAGACGACCCGGCACTGGTGAGCGACGGTACCATCGTGATCAGTGGCATCAACGAGGACGATGCGTACAACATCACCTTCAGCTCGCCTTGCGACGCCCTCACCGTGAACGGTGCAGCACCTTCCTGCGAGCCACCGTTCGCCGGTACGACCATCTCTTTCGATGAGGCACTTCTTTGGACCGCAGGTTCAGGTAGCCTGGCTTCGTATTTCAGCGACCATGTCTACGAGGAGGCGGATTGGAGCTTCACCGGAGGACCGGCACTGCGCAATGGCACCGCCGCCCAGGACGGTTTCGCGGGAGCGCTGGGCACCTATGCATGGCGCTTGCAGAACGTGGCTGGCGTGGACTGGCGGGCTACCTACGAGGGTGGGGATATCTTGGAGAACTTCGGGTTCAGCGTGCGCCGCTGGGACGATTCGCCAAGTCCCGCGTTCGAAGTAAGCTACAGCACCAATGGAGGATCCACCTTCAGTGCTGCGGTGGCCGTGATCAACAATGCCTACCTGAACAACAGTTCCGATTGGAAGGTGTTCAGCCATATCATCGCCAGCCCATCCTTCGTACCAGCAGGCCAGTTCGTGGTCCGCGTGATCTCCACAGGCACCACGGAACGCATCATGGTGGACGACTTCACCTTTGAGACCAGCCCGGCACCTCCCTGCCCCTTCGCCCTCGAGAACCTCCCCAATTTCGATGAGAACACCTGCGCCTGCGAACTGGGCTTCTACGCCACCATCGAGGACATCGACGGCAACGATGTGATCACGGATTGCACCATCTGCCCGCCGGGCAGCTTTTGCCCGGATGGTTTGTCCGCCGCGCCCTGTCCTGCTGGAACATTCAGCGACAGTGTGGGTGCGATCAACTGCGCGCCTTGTGCGGCCGGATACGCCAACAACAACATGGGCCAAACGGCCTGCACCGCCTGCCCACCGGGTGCTTTCAGCGCAAGCGCCGGTGCGGAGGAGTGCGATCTCTGCCCGGCCAACACCTACAACCCCGTTTCCGCGCAGACCGAATGCCTGGCCTGTCCCGATGGGGAGACCAGTGGGCTGGGCGCCACGGCCTGCACCCCCAGTGGTGGCCCCTGCACCGCCGACCTCTTCTTCGTGCACAACAACACCACCAACTACCAGGATCTGGTGTGGACCATCCACGACCAGAACACCGACGCGGTGGTGGAGACCGGCGGCATCAACCCCGGCGAGGGCAGCGTGCCCCTGTGCCTGCCCGACGGCTGCTACTACCTGCGCGTGACCAACAGCGGTGGCAACACCATCACCGGTGGCTACCGCCTGATCCTGAAGAACGCCGTGGGCGCTTACAACAACGACCGCATCATCGACGATACGGACAACCTGGTGCTGGGCCCCGGTGGCGACAGCGGCATCAGCGGCAACGAGGGCTTCTGCATTCCGCTGGGCACCGATGAGCCCATTTACACCAGCTGCGACCGCTACTGGTGGAAGAGCGGCGACTACCTGGTGGGCAGCGAGAACCTGACGGTGAGCGCCGAGTTCGGTGGGCCCAATGCCGGTAACAGCGGCTACGAGTTCTGGTTCTACGATCCGAATGGTGGCCTCAGCTTCCGCAAGACGCGTGTACACACCGTGAGCGATGGCTTCGCCCCCAACAACGCGGTGCGCGCCTGCCACATCAAGCTCAACAACTGGGCGGCCGCCAGCCACCTGCAGAACGGGGTGCTCTACAACGTGCGCTCGCGCGGCGTGGTGGCCGGCAACCCGCTCAGCGAGTTCGGCCCCGCCTGCCGCGTGACGCTCGATCCGGTGCTGGCCGCCTGCCCGCCCACGGGTCTGAACGACATCCCCGGCAACCCCAACTTCAGCTGCGGCGTGAACAAGAAATTCGGTGGGCCCAACCAGGTGGCCAACCGCCTCTTCGCCCGCCCGGTGGCCGGTGCCAACCTGTACGAGTGGGAGTTCACCAACGACCCCAACGAACCGGCCTACTACGTGACTCGCCAGACCACCGGCGTGCAGCGCCACCTGAACTGGCCTGCCAGCCAAGGTGATCCCATGCTCGTAGGCAATACCTACCGTGTGCGGGTACGTGCCAGCAAGAACAATGGCGTTACCTGGTGCGACTGGGGCTGGACCTGCGAGGTGACCATCATACCCAGCGCAGCGCCGGGCAATGAGAACATGGCCCTGGAAGGCGATGCCGCCAGCAACCTGGCCCTCTGGCCCAACCCCAACAACGGCCAGCAAGTGTGGATCACCCTGGATGAGCTGGCCGCTGAGGTGGGCACCGTGGCCGTGGACCTGTACGACCTGAGCGGCAAGCGCGTGATGGCACGCGAGATCGCGACCCAGGGCGGACAGCTCTACACCAACATCGACCTCGGTGGCCTGGCCGCCGGCACCTACCTGGTGACCATCACCGCCGGTGACGAGCAGCACATGCGCCGCCTGGTGGTGCAGCCCTGAGCGTCGCCTGCCCCCCCGATGGGCGACCTCCACGAAGCCCCGCTCCTGCGCAGGAGCGGGGCTTTCTCTTGCGGATACACCACTCCACTGGTCAAACGGTGGCCCAAGACGGTCAAACGCCGGGCGTTCGGCACATGCTGTTCCGCCACCTTTGGAAACGAGGGTCAAGGCGATGACGAAGGGGAACAGACCGGTCCGTGCGGCATCAAGTGGTGCGAAGCGCGGATCGGTCCTGGCCCCGGCCCTTCAAATAGCCAGCATGGAAACGAAGCAGCTACGGGGCATGCGCTTACTGTCCATCCGCGCCGCCATGGTGGTATCCGCGGCCATTGCACCGGCCGCCTTCGCATGGTCCCAATGCGCCGACGCTTGCAGCGGCAACCTGCTGGTGAACCCGGGCTTCGAGATCACCACGCCCGTGTGCAACACCATCCCCAATGGCCAGCTCTACACGGATCAGACACCGGTACAGGGATGGTTCGGCATCGCTGGGGTGAACAGCCCACAAAGCGGTATCACGCCGGACAACTTCAACAACAACTGCTTCGGCAACAACACCAACAACTGCGGTCAGGGCCTGGGTTCGCTGGGCTTCTTCACCAAGGTGTCGGCCAGCAACGGCCGGGAGTACATCCAAAGCCAGCTTCTGGAACCCTTGGAAGCGGGCGTGGAGTACTGCTTCAGGACACAGGTGAAGAAAGGACCCACAAGCACGATGCAGCCCAACAACGGCCTGGGCATCTGGTTCACCGACCAAATGGTGGACGTGACCACCATGAACAATGGCCAGTCCTTCCTGGGCGCTGGTTCACCGATCGGCGCCACCGCATATTGGCAATTGGACGATGGCGATCTGATCAACACCTGCACTTTGCGCAGCGGCACCTTCTGCGCACAGGGCGGAGAGACCTGGATCGTGATCGGCAACTTCCGTGATGATGCCAGCATGTCCATCGGCACGGGTGGCAACATCAACAACGGCTACCTCATTGTGGACGACCTGTCGCTGACCAAGGTGTGCCCGCCGAACACCACGCCGCTGGAGTTGCTGGCCAGTGCCACGCAGATCCCCTGTGAAGGGTCCGTGACGCTGCAGGCCCAGGGTGGGAGCGGAACCTTCACCTGGATACCGGCCATCGGCACGGGCGCCGGCCCCTTCACGGTATCGCCCACGGCCACCACGACCTATCAAGTGGTGAGCACCGCGCTGGGCACATGCGGTATCGTGACCGATACGGCTTCCGTGACGGTGGTGGTAGACCCTTGTGCGCATCAGGTGAATGTCGTCGCGGGCTCCACCTGTCCTGGTGGATGCACCGAGGTGTACGCCGAACTGTCGGATGCCGATCAACCGCCTTACACGTACCTCTGGAGCGGCGGGCTTCCCGCTGGTCCCGGCCCATACCCAATTTGTCCGGAGGCGACCACGACCTACTCGGTCATCGTTACTGATGTCAACGGGCTCGAAGTCACCGCCAGTGCCACGGTCACCGTGTTGGATCCACCGCTTCTGATCGTGCAACACACCGATGTGTCCTGCCATGGTGCGAGCGACGGCACGGCCACGGTCCAACCGTCGGGCACGGGACCGTTCACACACTTGTGGGACAGCACGCCACCACAGACCGCGTCCACAGCCAGCGGGCTTCCGGCGGGCACCTGGACCGTGACGACCACCGATGCGCTGGGTTGCAGCGCCACTGCACAGGTCACCATCGGCGGCCCCGCACCATTGACGGTGACCCTGGATGCCGTGGAGCCCGTCTGCGGTGAGCAGAACGGCAGCATCACGGCGATCCCGGCCGGCGGCGTGGCACCCTACTTCTTTGGATGGAACACCGTGCCACCGCAAAGCAGCGCGACCGCGACGGGCTTGGGGGCGGGGTCGTACGCCGTGACGGTCTTCGATGCGAATGGCTGTGTGGCCACGATGTCCATGACCTTGACGGCACCCGGTGCCGGGAGCTTGTCCGTGATGTCCACCGATGCCACCTGTGCCAACGCGGCCGATGGACAGGCCGTGGCCACCATGACCGGCGCCAGCGAGCCGGTCTCCTACACCTGGAACACGCAACCCCCTCAAACCGGCCCCATCGCCACAGGCCTTTCCGCAGGTGTATGGATGGTGACGGCGACCGAGGCCAATGGCTGCGTGAGCGCGCAAGCGGTGACGATCGGTGCGCCACAGGCCTTGAACGTGACGTTCCAGACCACACCTGCCACCTGTGGTGAAGCGAACGGCAGTATCACGGCGGTGGTGTCGGGCGGAACAGCGCCTTATGATCCGATCTGGAACACCATGCCGATGCAGACCGGCACCATGGCCAGCGGTTTGGCGCCAGGCAACTGGACCGTATCCATCACCGATGCCGCTGGATGCACGGCCTCTTTCACCACCACCGTGCCCGATGCCCCCGGACCGGAGGCCTTCTTCACAGCGAACGGCGGATGCACCGATGCGCCCATCGTCTTCACCAGCACTTCCACTGGAGCGAACGACCTGCACTGGGACATGGGTGATGGCAGCACTTATACGGGGCCGGTGGTGGTGCACACCTATACCGCAGAGGGTGTATGGTCGGTGGTCCTCACCGCCGCCGATGAGACCGGATGTGTGGACCAGTTCGCCGCCACCGTGACCGTGGTGGACGTGCCACAGCCCGACCTGCTCGCTTCGCCCGGGAGCGGATGCGCGCCGCTCGCGGTGGACTTCGCCAGCATCCTGCAACAGCCCGGCCTCGGGTGCCTGTGGTCCTTCGGCGACGGAAGCTTTTCCAATGATTGTTCTCCACCGCCGCACACCTATTCGTCACCAGGTTGCTTCGACGTATCCCTGACCGTTTCGGCCGAAGGTTGCGCCGCCACGATCACCTATCCGCAACTGGTTTGTGTGGAGCCGGCCCCGGTGGCCTCCTTCTCGAGTACGCCGCAACCCGTTCCGCCAGATGATCCGCGTGTGCGCTTCCAGGACCTCTCCTCCGGCGCGGCTTCCTGGCTTTGGACCTTTTCGGCAGGCGACCCGGCCACCTCCACGCTCCCCGATCCCGTACTCGATCTATGGGGTATGCCACCCGGCACCTACGAAGCATGCCTGCTCGTGACCTCGCCTGCGGGTTGTGTGGACAGCCTTTGTCGTTCCATCGTCCTCGCCGATGAGTTGATCGTGCATGTGCCCAACGCATTCACGCCGGATGGCGATGGTGTGAACGATCTTTTCCTGCCCGTGGTCCTGGGCCACGACCCCGAAGCCTATGAACTGCTGGTCTTCAACCGTTGGGGGGAAACGATCTTCGAGACCCGCGGCAAGTTGGAAGGCTGGGATGGCACAGTGGCCGGAACGCCCGCTCCGGATGGTGTGTACGTGTGGAAACTCGCGGCCAGGCCGGCCTTCGGTGGTTTCCGCCGATCATTCACCGGGCATTTGACCTTGATACGTTGAGCGATCCGGTCAACAGGTTTTCAGCGGATGCTGGTGTTCGCGGCCACGCACCAGTGGCCATTGAGGTCCACCGCACGGATACCTTGCAGGCCCTAAGGCGGAAAGGGACGGCCATGATGTACCGCAGGATCTTCCGCATCGGTTCCCTCAGCGAAAGCATCCGTCATCTCGGACCGCGGCATCCCATGCTCCCCGTTGTGCGCATCGCTTTGCTCTGGGGTCCGTTGCTGGCATCGCTGCTGGTCCACGCCCAACCCGGCACCATCGACTCCCTCACCCGCGCCTATCGCGGTGCGTTGCTGGATACCTCGGCGCTGTCCACCCTCAATGCGCTGAATGAGGCCCTGCACAAGGAGGGGCGTTGCGAGGAGACGCGTGTGCTGGCCGAGGAGCAGATCGAACTGGCCGGGCGCTTGGCGGCCGTGAAAGGCAGGCCGGATCGTGTGGCGCGTGCAGCGGACGGATATCGCGCTTCAGCCCACCGCCTTCGCGGTCTATGCGCCATGGAGGCAGGCGACCACCGCACCGCATTGGCGGAACTTGAAAGTGCCCTCGCCATTCATCGCGCCACCGGTGACCAGAAGGGCGAGGCCATGGCCCTGTGGTACCTGGGCACCGTGCATCTCAAGAACGGCGATCTGGACGTGGCACTGGACTACAACCTGCTGGCATTGCGTGCCCGCGAGTCGCTTGGTGATGTGCTGGGACTGGCCCGTTCCTACAACAATATCGGTTACATACACCACGAGCAGGGCGACCACCGAAAGGCCTTGGAGGCCCATATGAAGGCGCTGGAGTTGCGGCGCGAGAGCGGCGACAAACAGGCGCTGGCCAGTTCCTACAACAACCTGGGCATGGTCCACCTCGCTTTGGGTGAGGACCGGCAGGCGGTGGAGCACTACCGCATGGCGCACGAGCTGGCCCAGGAACTGGGCGACCCCATGGGCACCGTGCGCTTCCACAACAATCTGGGCGACATCCACGAACGGTGGGGCGACCATGCGAAGGCGTTGGAACATTACTTCCAAGCCCTCGCCACCGCGGAGGAGATCGGCGACGCGCTATCCATCGGCACCGTGCACCTCAACATCGGGAACACGCTGATGACGCGGGGCGAAGTGGAGGAGGCGCTGGTCCATTTCGGTCGTGCGATGGGGCCCTTGGAACGGCTTGGCGATCGATCGCGCATCGCGCTTTGCCTGAGCGCCATCGGCGCCGCCAACACCGCCCGCGGCCTTTACGACCAGGCCCTGCAGGACCACTTGCGCGCCCTGGAGATCCAGCGGGAGATCGGCGACAAGCCACGCATGGCCCGTTCACTGCTGCGCCTCGGCGAGTTGCATCGCACCCAGCGGCGCCACCGGGAAGCGCTCGATCTCTACCGGCAGGGGCTGCGTGTGAACGAGGAGATGGCTGATGCCCTGCTGGAGGCGGACCTGCGCCAGGGCATGGGCGAGGTGCTCGAGACCCTGGGCGATGCCAGCGGAGCGCGGACCGCTTTTGAGCACGCCTTGCGCAGCGCCGGCAGTGCCGGATACAAGAAAGGCATCGTGGCGGCCCATGGGGCGCTGGCCGCCCATCACGGCCGCCGTGGCGTCTTCCAGCAGGCCTACGAGCACCATGTTCTTTTTTCCGCCTTCAAGGATTCGCTCTTCAACGAGGAGAGCGACCGCCGCATCACGGACCTCAAGGCACGCTACGAGACCGCGGTGAAGGACCAGGAACTGCGGCTGAAGGACAGCGAGCTGGAACTCTTGGACCAGGAGCGGGCCCTTCAGGAGGCGCGCATTGGCAGGCAACACGCCACGGTGCGCTACCTCATCGCGGGGTTCGTGCTCATCGTGGTCTTCGCCATCGTGGTGTTGCGGTTGGCGGCACAGAAAAGACGGGCGGCCTTCGAGCGGCGATTGCTCGAGACCGAGCAGAAAGCCCTGCGCGCCCAGATGAACCCGCATTTCATCTTCAACGTGCTCAACAGCATCCAGTACTACGCCGGGCGCAACGACATGGTGGCCGTGGAGACCTACCTCAACAAGTTCACCAAGCTCATCCGCGCGATCCTGGAGCAGTCGCGCACACCCTTCATCCCGCTGAGCCAGGAACTGGAGATGCTGCGCCTCTACCTCGACCTGGAACGCATGCGTTTCGAGGACAAGTTCGAGCATGTCATCGAGGTGGATCCGAAGATCGACACAGGGCGCGTCCACATCCCCGGCATGCTGGTGCAACCCATCGTGGAGAACGCCATCAAGCACGGCATTCGACACAAGAAGGGCGAGGCGCTGGTGAAGGTGAGCTTCCTGCACGAAGGCGACAAGCTCGTCTGCTCGGTGGCCGACAACGGGGTGGGGCGCGATGCCGCGCGGCGGATGAACGGTGATGGCAGGGAGAACGGCAATGGCCATCAGCCCGTGGCCACCGCGATCATCGGTGAGCGCATGGACGCGTTGGGCACTCTGCACGGCATACAACTCGCCTGCGTGACGGAGGACCTCACCGATGCGGAAGGTCGCCCCACCGGAACACGGGTCACCGTGGAGGTGCCCATCCATACCTGAGCATGACGCCCATCGAAAGCAATACCGCGCCGGGAACGACGGCCACCCGAAGCCTGGACGCGATCATCATCGACGATGAGGCCAAGGCCATCGCGGTGCTGCGTCGTCTGATCGACCGGGCTTGCCCGCAAGTGAAGGTCCTGGCGGAAGCCGAGGATGTGGAGGATGGCGTCACCGCCATCAGGACCATGCGTCCGCAACTGGTCTTCCTGGATGTGGACCTGAGTGGCGCCACGGGCTTCGACCTGCTGGAGCGGCTGGAGGACCGCAGGTTCCACGTGATCCTGGTGACGGCCCACCCGGAATACGCGGTGAAGGCCTTCCGCTACTCCGTGACCGACTACCTGCTGAAACCCGTGGACGACGAGGAACTGCGCCGGGCGGTGGCCAAGGTGGCGGAATTGGTGGAACGCGACGCCAAGCAGCGTCCCGATGCGGACAGGCCGTTGCGACATACGCTGCGCATACCCAGCACCGAGGGCGCCGTGTTCGTGCGCATGGAGGACATCATGCGGCTGGAGGCCGAGGGTGCCTACACCCACATCCATGTGGCGGGCAAGCGGCACTTCTCGTCATACAACTTGAAACAGTTCGAGGAACACTTGGACCCCGCCTGGTTCATGCGTGTGCACCGTTCGCATGTGGTGAACTTGCGCATGGTGCGTTCCGTGCAGGACCGCGATGGGCTCAAACTCGAGCTGGTGGACGGCACCCAGGTGCCTGTATCACGGCGGCAAAAGGCCGATCTGTTGAACCTCATAGGCTGATCCAGAGCGGCCCTGACCACTCGTCAAAAAGCCCACCCGACGGGCAAGATCCATTTCCTGCCAAGGCCCATCGAGCCCCACATTTCGACTGAAAGTGTTGTTACCACCCACGACCACTCGAATAACCATGAAAAGAACACTGCTACGCTTCTCGCTCGCCCTCTGCATTGCGGCCCCGGCGCTTGGCCAGACCACCATCATGAGCGAGAACATGGGCCTCCCCGTGGGCGCCGTGCCAGTGGTCCAGCACACCTTCCAGAATAGCGGAACCTACACCTATGGGGGCAACGTGGACGCCGTGGACACCACGCCGAGCAGCGGCTACACGGACGCGAGCGGGGGAGGGAACATCCTCTTCCCGAACATCAGTGAATGGATCTTCGACATCATGGGCATCAATACCATGGGCTTCACGGACATCGCCCTGAGCTTCGGTGCGCACAAGCAACTCAGCTCAAGCGACATGTCGGAATTCACGGTGTACTACGGCACCGATCCCTTCGGCGGCCTTACACAGCTGAACGTGCCACTGCAACCCTCCGGTGCCGGCACGGCCGGCTGGCGCCTCATAGAACTGCCGCCGGGCTCGCTGCCGGCCGCTTCGAACCTCCGGCTGCGCTTCATCAAGGCGGCCGGTTCCGGCGCCATTCGGCTTGATGATGTCCGCATCACCGGCCTGGTGGGATCATCGCCCACGCTGACCACCATGCCCACCTCGCTCGCCTTCGGTGATGTGGCCGTGGGGGCCAACAGCAATGCCCAGGTACTGATGGTCAACGCAAGTGCGCTGATCGGTGTGCCGGGGTCCATCATCGTGAACAACCCGCCGGGCACGGACTTCCGCGTGAGCCTCAACGGCACGGACTTCAGTGGCTCGGTGCAGATCCCCTATACGGCCTCCTCCATCACGCCCACGCCGGTCTATGTGCGCTTCTCGCCGACATCGGCGGGTCCGCAAAGCGGCAACATCTCCTTCGTCATCACCGGCGGCGGCACAGCGCCTACCGTGCCTGCGACCGGCAATGGCACCACGGCCAGTTCCATTGGCGAGCAGGACATCGTACCCTTCCGCGCCTGGAGCATCCCCGGTGCGGTGGTGGTGGAAGGCGGCCTCGCCACGCCTTTGCGGTTGCGCCTGTTGGACATGACCGGGAAGGAGGTGATGTCCGGCATCACCATGGCCAGCGGTACGCGGCGGATGGAGATCCCGCTGGCCTGGCTGCCGGGCGGGATCTACGTGTTGGAAGGCACCACCGACCAAGGGCGCTGGGGCATGCGTCTGCCGTTCACAGATCACTGATACATCCGGATATGAATCCTCGTCCGAGCAAGCCGGACCCATCGCCCTCCATACATCCCCCAAGATCCGTCCACATGCGAACTTCAGCTACCCAACGTGCCCTGCTCGTGCTTCTTGCGACCGGTGGCATACTCCAGCACTTGGTGCTGGCCCAAGTGACCCTGGGCACTTCGCCCTACACCCAGAATTTCAATGGTGTGGGATCCGGCCTTCCCACTGGGTGGACCGTGCGCACCGGTGCTACGGCCTCTGCTTTGGGTACGGCGGCGTCTTTCACCAATACCGCCACCCAATGGAGTTCCATTGGAAGCGGATTCAGCAACGCCGCTTCGGCCACGGGATCGACCGGCGCGGAGAGCAGTGCCGTTCAGGCCGCCTCCACCAACCGGGTGCCCTCGGTGCGGCAGACCGGCGCCGTTGGTGATCCTGGAGCGGCGTGGGTGCTGCAGGTAGCCAACACCTTGGGCAAGGAGAACTTCCAACTCGCGTTCAAACTTCAGCAATTGCACGCGACCACCACGGATCGCACGGTGACCTGGACCGTGGACTATGGCTTCGGTGCGACACCTTCGAGTTTCACCCCGGCGGCCACCGTGCCTGCGGTCCTGCAGACCACGCAAGGCGTGTTCAGCAACGTGGATGTTACCGTCAACTTCGGTTCCGCCTTGAACAACCAAACGGGTCCGGTATGGATCCGCGTGGTGGCTTTGACCGGATCCACTGGATCCGGTAGCAGGCCAAGGACCGCCATCGACGACTTCCAATTGAGTTGGACCGACCCCGTAGGATCGAACACCAGTGTGCAATTCGCTTCGGCCACCGGATCGGTCAACGAGAGCGCCGCCTCGGTCAACCTGCCATTGGCGATCACCAATCCCTCCACGACCAACCCGACGAGTGTGACCATCGCGGCGGCAGGTGCCACAGGCCGCATCACCACCTTCACCACCCCGGTGAACTTCCCCGCCAACAGTGGAAGTGACCAACCGTGCACGGTGACGATCGCGAACAACATGTTGTGCGATGGCGATGAGGACGTGGTATTCTCCATCACGGGCATCTCGGGTGGGCAGGGAACTCCGGTGGTCGGCTTCCAGAGCAGTTCGACGCTTACCGTGGTCGATGATGATCTGTTGGTGGCCCCGGTGGCCACGGATGGCACGGCCATCGGCGCTGACAGCTTCACGGCCAACTGGAACGCGGTGCCCATCGCCACGGGCTATGAACTGGACGTGAGCACCCTGCCGGGCTTCGGTGTTCCAGGTGGTGTTCTGGTGGAATGGAACTTCCCGAACAACCCCGATAACGCGGTCGCCGACGGAGGGATCGCGGCCAACGCCACGCGCACCATCAGCACTGTGGGCGCCAACGCACCGACCTTCGATGTCCAGGGGGCGACCACCAATGCCGCCACGGCCACCGGCTGGAATAGTGGAACGGGAACCAAGTGGTGGCAGGTGGACCTCTCCACGGAAGGCTACACCGGTATCACGGTCTCCTCCAAACAGCGGAGTTCAGCCTCCGGCCCCCGCGACTTCCAGTTGGAGTACCGCATCGGTGTGTTGGGGACTTGGACACCGGTAGCTGGAGGCACGGTGCTGGTGGCCGACAATTTCACCTCCGGTGTGCTCACAGCTGTGCCACTTCCGGCCGCATGTGATGACCAGCCGCAGTTGTTCCTGCGCTGGATCATGACCTCCAACACCAACACGGGGGGCGTAGGGAGCGTTACCACCTTGGGTACCAGCCGCATCGATGATATCGTGGTGTCGGCCGCCTTCCAACCGAGCTTCGTGCCAGGCTATGAAGCGCTGCCTGTGGCGGGGCTTTCGCAAGCAGTCACCGGCTTGGATCCCGCCACCACCTATTACTACCGCGTGCGAGCCACCGGAGGCGGTTGTGATGATAGCGGCAACAGCAACGTCATCGCCGTCACCACGGGCTTGAGCTGCACCGCCGACCTCTTCTTCGTGCACAACAACACCACCAACTACCAGGATCTGGTGTGGACGATCCATGACCAGACCAACGATGCGGTGGTGGAGACCGGCGGCATCAACCCCGGCGAGGGTAGCGTGCCCCTGTGCCTGCCCGACGGCTGCTTCTACCTGCGCGTGACCAACAGCGGTGGCAACACCATCGCCGGTGGCTACCGGCTGATCCTGAAGAACGCCGTGGGCGCCTATGGCAATGCCCGCATCATCGACGATACGGACAACCTGGTGCTGGGCCCCGGTGGCGACAGCGGCATCAGCGGCAACGAGGGCTTCTGCATTCCGCTGGGCACCGATGAGCCCATTTACACCAGCTGCGACCGCTACTGGTGGAAGAGCGGCGACTACCTGGTGGGCAGCGAGAACCTGACGGTGAGCGCCGAGTTCGGTGGGCCCAATGCCGGTAACAGCGGCTACGAGTTCTGGTTCTACGATCCCAACGGCGGCCTCAGCTTCCGCAAGACGCGTGTACACACCGTGAGCGATGGCTTCGCCCCCAACAACGCGGTGCGCGCCTGCCACATCAAGCTCAACAACTGGGCGGCCGCCAGCCACCTGCAGAACGGGGTGCTCTACAACGTGCGCTCGCGCGGCGTGGTGGCCGGCAACCCGCTCAGCGAGTACGGCCCCGCCTGCCGCGTGACGCTCGATCCGGTGCTGGCCGCCTGCCCGCCCACGGGCTTGAACGACATTCCTGGCAACCCCAACTTCAGCTGCGGCGTGGACCGCATCTGGGGCGGGCCCAACCAATTGGCCAACCGCATCTTCTGCCGCCCGGTGGCCGGTGCCAACCTGTATGAGTGGGAGTTCACCAACGACCCCAACGAACCGGCCTATAGCGCCGTGCTCCAGACCACGGGCGTGCAGCGGCACCTGAACTGGAACAGCCAGGATCCCATGCAGACCGGCCGCACTTACAACGTGCGCGTGCGGGCCAGCAAGAACGGCGGCCTCACGTGGTGCGAGTGGGGCTGGGCCTGCCAGGTGACCATCGTGCCCAGCGCGGCGCCGGGCAATGAGAACATGGCCCTGGAAGGCGATGCCGCCAGCGACCTGGCCCTCTGGCCCAACCCCAACAACGGCCAGCAGGTGTGGATCGCGTTGAATGATGTGTCCACCGCCACCGTGGCGATCGACATCTTCGATCTGCGCGGCCAGCGCGTGATGGCACGCGAGATCGCCACGCAGGGCGGAGAGCTCTACACCAACATCGACCTCGGTGGCCTGGCGGCCGGCACCTACCTGGTGACCATCACCGCCGGTGACGAGCAGCACATGCGCCGCCTGGTGGTGCAGCCGTAGCGTATCGTTGGTGTACGGTCGATAATGCGAAGCCCCGCGGCGACCATCGCTGCGGGGCTTCGCTTTGGGCGTTTCCGGCGCTGGGATCTACTCGCACCAGATCAACAGCATCTCTTCCACGGAGGCATCGCCCAAGGCGTGGGCTTGTGCGAAGGCGCTGCAAGCACGTTCGCGCTCACCGAGGCGGATGAGGACGATGCCCAGGTTGGCGTGGGCCTGATCCAACGAAGCATCCAGCGTGATGGTCTTCTCCAGGTCGGTGCGGGCCTCCTGGTCCCTGCCCAAGGCGGCGAAGGCGATGCCCCGGTTGCAGCGGCCCATGGCGTGTTCGGGGGAGATCGCCACCAGGCGATCGTATTGGCGCAATGCTTCTGCCACCTCACCGCGCAGCATGGCGAAATGGCCCAGTTGAAGCAGCGCATGCTCGGCCGCCGGGCCGGTGGGATGGTGCCGCAGCAACGTGTGGAGGTCGGATCCCGCGGCACGCACATCGCCCAGTTGCGCAAGGGCCTCGGAGCGGCGCAGGTAGGCGTGCGCATGGGCGGGGTCCAGCGCGATGAGGTGGTCCAGATCGCGTTTGGCACCGGGGGCATCCCCGGCCGCCAGACGATTCACCGCCCGGTAGTACCAGGCCTTTTCATCGGCGGGGTCGCGCTCCACGGCGGTGGTGAAGGCTTTCTCGGCGCGGGTGTGGTCGTCGCGTCGCAAGGCCTGCAGGCCGGCCAGCATCGCGTCGGCATCATCCTGGGCCACAACGGGCAACAGGGCAAGGAGGAAGGGGAGCAGGGCGATCGTTCTCATGGCGCGCGTTGTACGCAAGCCCGTGGCGAATGTTCCCGATCGGCGGTTGATAACCGGCGCTGCGGGTCGCACATGCCGCGCAGGCCACCGCGTCACCTTTGTTCCATACTTCCACCCACATGCTGCTGCGTAGCGAACCGATCCACGCTGACCTGGCCCTGCTGATCCTGCGTCTGGGCTCGGGCGGCATGATGCTCATCGGCCACGGCTGGCCCAAATTGGCGGCCTTCGGCGAGCGTGCCGATTCCTTCGCCGACCCCCTGGGCCTGGGGCCAACGATCTCCTTGATCATGATCGTGATCGCGGAAGTGCTGTGTTCGGCCCTGGTGATGCTGGGCCTTTGGACGCGGCTCACCGTGCTGCCCCTCATCATCGGCATGGCGGTGATCGTCTTCGTGCATCTGGGCGATGCCGACTTCGGCAAGAAGGAACTCGCGGCGGTCTACCTCGTGGCCTTCCTCACCACCTTCTTCGCCGGCAGCGGCCGCTTTTCGGTGGACCGCATCTCTTTCCGCTGAGCCGTCTCAGCGCAACACGGACATTCCGCCATCCACGGCGATCACCTGCCCGGTGATCCACCCCGCATCGGGACCCAGCAGCATCACGGCCATCGCGGCCATGTCATCGGTGGTCCCCAAGCGCTTCATGGGATTCCGTTCGGCGAGCGCCTGGGCCTTTTCCGGTGTGGACAACAGCTTTTCCGCAAGCGGCGTGGCGGTGAGGCTGGGCGCGATGGCGTTCACCCGCACGCTGGGTACCAACTCCGCTGCGAGGCTCCGCACCAGGCCCTCCACGCCACCCTTGGCGCTGGCCACGGACGCATGGAAGGCCATGCCTTGGCGCACCGCCACGGTGCTGAAGAAAAGCATCGCGGAGCCCGGCACCTTCCGCAGCCGATCGGCCGTGGCCTGCGCACAGCGGAAGGCCCCGAGCACGTTCACGCGCCAGGCCAGGTCCATGTCCTCCGCACGCATGGAGCGCAGCGGCTTGAGGTCGATGGTGCCCGGGCAATAGACCATCCCGGCCAGGCTGTCGGGCAACAGTCCTGCCGGCAGGCCATCCTGCACCACATCGCAGGTCCAGTGGTCCATCACGCCATCCACGGTGGCCGGCGAACGGGCCACGGTGATCACCGGCCGGCCTTGTGACACCAGACGTTCCGCGATGCTTCGGCCGATGCCCCGGCTGGCACCGACTATGAGGTAGGGGGGAGTGGACATGGCGATGCAACAGCCTCCACCCGTGCGGGGTTCACGTCAAGGGGGCGGACAGCTTGTTCGGCGGCAACGCACCTTGAAGCAGCCGCACGATACTCGTCCAATGGCCGGCATCGACCGCGATGACCAATCCGTGACCTTCCGCAAGATCGAAACCGATCGTACCCGGTCCTGTTCCTGATGGGTCGGTCATCCGCATGGCCTCGATCATGGCGAAGGAAAGCGGGAGTCCCATGGTCTCCAGGCGATGGCGGCAGCGCAGCAAAAGGCCCCCCTGGCGCACTTCGATGCTCAGCGTGCGCCGGTCCTCCTGGCGGGTGAAGGGCGCCAACAGGGTGGGGGAGCCGTCCGCCAGCAGCGATCGCGGCGATCCGGTACCCCCTCTGCGCAGTGCTGACCACAGTCCGAATGGCTTGCCGCAGATGGCCTCCACTTGCCGCCGCACTTCCGGGTCGTTGTAGCTGATGTTCAACCAACGCATCGTTCAGGCAACGGTGAGGCGGCGGTCCATGTTCGGCGACCCTGCCCAAACGAGGAAGGCGCCCCGCAGGACGCCTTCAACACGTGGGAGCGCCGGTCTCAGCGCCGGTTCATGTAGATCATCAGGTAGTAGAGCAGCGTGCCGATGGAGGCCAGCGCGGCGACCAGGTAGGTACGTGCCGCCCATTTCAAGGCGTCGGCGCTCATGGCATACTCACCCGTGGTGACCACGTTGCGTTGCTTCATCCATGCCAGTGCCCGGTTGCTGGCGTCGTATTCCACCGGCAGGGTGATGATGCTGAACAAGGTGGTGGTGGCGAAGAGGATGATGCCGAAAAGCAGCAGCTCCGGGAAGGAATTGATCAGCAGGATGCCGCCCAGCAGGATCCATTGCATGAAACGCGAAGTGACGCTCACCACAGGCACCAGCTTGCTGCGCATCTGCAACCAGCTGTAGGCCGTGGCATGTTGCACCGCGTGGCCACATTCATGGGCCGCCACGGCCGCCGCAGCGGCGTTGCGCGCATGGTACACGGGCTCGCTCAGGTTCACGGTCTTGTTGGCCGGGTTGTAGTGGTCGGTCAGTTGGCCCGGCACACTGATCACTTTCACGTCGGTGATGCCATGGTCCACGAGCATGCGCTCCGCCACCTCCTTGCCGCTCAAATTGCTCTGCAGCGGGGTGCGGGAGTACTTCTCGAAGCGGCTCTTCAAGCGCTGGCCCACCAGCCAACTCACCAGCATCATCACGATACCGATCAGGTAGGCGCCCATCATCGGATTTCCTTCCATCTTCCTTGGGTTTGAGGTTGCGGTGACCGCGTGGACAAAGCTAAGGCCAGCGTTCGCGGCCCGGCCAAAACGACAGCGGGAGACCGAAGCCTCCCGCCGTGATCTCCCATGTTGTCAGGCTCACTCGTCCTTGGCGGCGTCGGCCTTTTCGATCTCCTTGTCCAGGATCTCGTCGATGGTCTTCCTCGTCAACTCGTCGATCTTGGCGTCGGCGCGGGCCTGTTTCTTCATGAAACGCAGCATCGCGTTCTTGCGGATCTCGTAGGCCACGTATACCGTGTACTCCTGGGTGGTCTCGTTGAAGTAGGTCTCCTCACCGATCTTGCGCATGTCGGCCAGCTCGGTGTTCATCACCTCACGCACAAGGCTTTGGAACTTGTCGGCCACATCGCGTGCCCGCTCGTTCTCGGTCTGGCCCAGGTACTGGTCCGTCACCGCCCGCATGTTGGTGCCCACCTGGCTGGCGAGCTGGCTGCGCGCCTCGCTGTCGGCCTTGCCACGGGCGATGTTCTGCTTGCTGCTGGCGCCCATGCCCGTTCCTCGGAACCAGGCGTTGTTGCTCATGTACTTGCTGCCGGTAAAGGGCTGCTTCACCTTGGTGCCGGCGGGCCCGCTCTTGCTGCGGCAGGCGGGCAGCGCCACGGCCGTGGCCAGGGCGAGGAGCAGCACGAAGGGCAGGGGGGAGAGGAGTCGTTTCATGGCGTGGTGGCTGTGATCGGTGGCCGCTTGGAAAAGATCGTGCCAAGGCGGCGATGCCAAGTTGGGCAATTATCCCGCAAGGCGCGAAAGGGGGCCGGGCTGTCGCGCTTGGGCACCTGGAACCGTTAATGCACGTGGATGAACGTGAGTTCGCGTCTGGTCGAAGGCCCACAGGCATCTCATGGATCAGGCATTGCCGTCCATCAACGTCCATTCACGGTCAAGAATGACCTGGATGGATGGCTTCAGCCCCTTTGCGCACCAACCGGGACTGAAAGATCCACAGCCTGCCAGGTAACATATGGAGCTATGGCCCAGGATCGGGGGCCGGGCATGTCCATCTTTGCTCTCAAATCCTTCGCCATGCGAGCCCTCAAGACCCTGCTCATCATCCTGACTTCCGTGGTCGTGCTGGTCCTGGTGCTTGGCTTCCTCGTGGGGCCCAGGACCACCGTGGTACAGCGCTCCATCACCATCGAAGCCGGCGACGACCTCGTCTGGCCCCACATCGCCAGTCTGCGCGCCCTGCACGCCTGGGGCGTATGGAAGGACATGGACAAGGACCAACGCACCAGTTGGGAAGGCGAGGATGGCACCGTGGGGTCCACGCAGCGCTGGGAGGGGGACACGGTGGGCACAGGGATGCAGACCATCACGGCCGTGGAGCCGGGCAAACGATTGGAGACCGAGTTGCGCTTCATCGAGCCTTGGGAAACGGTAAGCCAGGTGGATCTGGACCTGGAGTCGGCCGATGCGGGCAGCAACGTCACCTGGCGCATGACCATCAAGAATGGCTTCATGGGAAGGCTCTTCGGGGTCTTCATGGACATGGACAAGATGATCGGTCCGGACTTCGAGCGTGGCCTGGCCAACTTGAAGGCGCTTGCCGAAAGCGAGCAACAGAGGGCGGATGCGGAGCGCGCAGCGCGAACGTTCCGGGGCTACGAGATCGAGATCGTGGATCTGCCACGACGGGTATATATCGGCAAGCGCGCTGTTGTGAAGTGGGCGGATATGCAGAAGCATGCCCAAGCGAGCATGGAGGCGGCGGGCGCGGCGATCACCGCGGCCGGGTTGGAGCTCGATGGTCCATACAGCCACGTGTATTTCCTGTGGGATGAGAAGAACCAGCGCACGGATCACATGCCCGGGCTGCCGGTGAAGGCTCCAGCGGATACGAAGCTCCCCGGCTTGGACACCCACGTGGTGGAAGCTTCCAAGGCGCTCCGGCTGGAAATGGTGGGCGGCTATGGTCAACTTGGAGAAGCGCACACGGCCATTGATGAGATGCTGAGCAATCGTGAACTCGTCCACTTGGGCAATGTGATCGAGGAATACGTGGTGGCCGCACCTGCCGAACCGGACAGCAGCAAGTGGGTGACCGTGATCCTCTACCAGATCCGCTGACCGGGCGGCGGGTCATGGACGCCGAAATGGGCATCGCACGATACAGGCTCCAGTTCAAGCGGCCTTTCGGAACGGCGCATGGTGTGCGCGATGGAACGGACGCCGTTTTCATCAGACTGAAGTGGCAGGGCGCTACCGGCTATGGTGAGGCCACCTTGCCGCCATATCTTGAGCGGACCGCCGAAGAAATCGAGCGCGAATTGCGCCGACCTGGGATACAGGTACTTGTGAGTACCTGGTTGAAGTCGTTTCCCGGTCCTTTCAGCGATCCGGATCCGGGACTATCACCCCCCGCACGAGCCGCCTTGGTGATGGCAGTGCACGATGTATTGGCGCGGTCGCGGGGCTGTTCCGTGGCGGAACTGCTGGGTGTGGCCGGCACGGGGAAGAAGACACCGGCCATGGCCACCATTGGACTGGGAACCTTGGAAGAGATACCCGCCAAACTGGCCGATCTGCCCATGGCGCAAGTGCTGAAGGTGAAGCTGGGTGGTGCCGAGGATGCGGCGATCCTGAGGGCGGTCATGGCCCTGGATGCAAGACCCTTGTTCCTGGACGCCAACCAAGGCTGGCCAAGCGTTGACCAGGCCATGCGTGTGCTGGAAGCTACCGATGTGCAGCGGATCGTCGGGATCGAGCAGCCGTTCCACAAGGACCGGATGGCGTGGTCCAAGGAATTGGCCGAACGTGTCGGCGTGGCGGTCTATGCGGATGAGCGCATGCAGAACGCGGCGGATGTGGAACGGTATGCAGGGGAATATGGCGGGGTCAACATCAAGCTGGTGAAGTGCGGAGGTACCGATCGTGCCATGGAGATGATCGATCGCGCGCAGCGCCATGACCTGCGGATCATGCTGGGATGCATGAGTGAGAGTTCACTCGGCTGTTCGGCGATGGCCCAACTGCGGAGCATGGCCGATCTGGTGGATCTGGATGGACCCTGGTTGTTGGGCAATGATCCGTTCCAAGGTCTTGCAATGGGTGAGGATGGTCTCTGGATCGATGGTCCCGAGGGCCAGGGCGTGGCTTTGGCCTTGCCGATCGAGTTTGATCCGAATGGCGCATAATTTATATTATGTTAAGTTGTATTTCGCTCAACATCAGTCCAATCTCCTGGCTCCGCGTCACTGGATCACAATACGAGACCGAGCCAAGCCACTCACCCCCACCAGCTCCAGCAGGTAGACCCCCGGCTTCATTCCGGTCAAGGTCAGGCTGTGGTCCCAACCCCGGGCTGAACCGGGTCCTTCGCGGACCAAACGACCTTGGGCATCGAGTACCCGGTAGCTCTTCAGTTCAATCCCCAATACCCTGAAAGTCCCATCGTTGGGATTCGGAAACACGGTCACTTGCACGTTCGTGGCCGCTTCGCGTGTCCAGCCCGTCGCGATCAAGGCGGCCCTTACGGCGCCCATCGCATCCACCTTGCCCCAGCCCCACTCCAGCGAGCCCTCCGGGCCGATCTCGCCCGTGCGCTCGTCCAACCGTGCCGTCTGCCGGATGATCTCCTTGGCCTGCACCGCATCCAATTGCGGATGCGCTTGCAGCATCAAGGCCACCACACCAGCCACGGCCGGGCCGGACATCGAGGTGCCAGAGTATGTGTCGAAAGGATATTGGACCCCCTCAAAGGAGATCCATTGCGGCGCCCCTGCCGTGTTGGGGTCGAAGGAGCTGACGCTGGAGCGGACCAGCTGGCCCGGGCCACTGATATCAGGCTTCACGCGGCCATCCACCGTGGGCCCCCTGCTGGAGAAGGACGATCGGCCCCCGAAGAGCATTTCTCCCTGGGCATTGAACTGTTCCGCGCGGTGTGAGGCCACGGTGATGACACTGTTGCCCACGCCGGCCGGTTCGCCCACCGCATAGTTGTTGTCGCCATTGGTGGCGCCCGGATAGTTCGAGGCCAGCGACACGCCCCAGTTGGTGAATCGGTTCACCAAGCGCTGCACATTCCAGACATGGATCTCGCCTGCCGTTCCGGCCAGGCGCAACAACACTTTGTTTCCACCCGTGCGCCGCACTTCCAGGATCATGTTCGGCTTGCCGTTCAAAGGCGAGGCGGCTTCACCTACCAGCCGCACGATCACCGTATCGCCCGGGGCGGTGACGATGGTGTCCTCCACGGTGGGGTTGTCTCCACTGTGGTAGAAGACCGTTTCGGCCAGCGTGCTGTTCACCGGTGACGTGATGCGCAGGCCCAGGCTGAATGGAGACCCAGGTGTGCCCCAAATGGAAAGACCCTGCCCCCAATACTCGGCGCCACTCGCGAAGCCGATCACCGTGCTCACCGTATCCGTTGGCGGGGTGAAGCTGTGCTTCAGATGGAAGTTGCCGGTGCCATTGTTCCCGGCCGATCCCACGAAGATCCTGCCCGTGCCGGCCATCAGGTCCATGGCCTGGTTCTCCAGCGAGCTGCCGTCATGCGGGCCGGTATGCCGCCCGAAACTCATGTTCACCACGAAGGGTTTGCCCTGGCTTTCGGCGTGCGCCCTGATCCACGCGATGGCATCAATGAAGGCCGCCGGATCACGCCGGTAGGAAACGAAGACCAACTCCGCGCCGGGGGCCATGCCCACATGGGTGGTGCCGGCCCCGTTGCCAGCCGCGATGCCGGCCACATGGGTGCCATGCGACAAGGGGCCGAACACGAACAGGGTGTCCGCTCCTGCGGCAAGCAGTTCGTCCATGCCCACGTACTCCGCTCCATAGCTGTAGCCTGCCGGTGGCGGCCCGGAGGTCTTGTTCTGGTCCCAGGCCTTGGTAAGGCGCAGGCCATTCATCGCCGCATCGCGGAACACCGGATGGGTGTAGTCGAAGCCCCAATCGATCACGCCGACCACCACGCCATCGCCATCGTAGCCCATGGGCAAGCCGCCAAGACCCGCCTGCACACTGTCGGCGCGGGTGTCGGGTCGTGCGTGTTCCAGATCGGGTGATGCCGGCCAGCCGGTATCGAGGTAATGGACCCCGGGCAGCGAGGCCACCATGGCAAGGCGCTCCACGGGCAGCCGCAGCGTGCGTATACCGGGCAGTTCGCTCTGCAATTGCACGCCGACCTCCACCAAAGCCCGTGGATCGAACAGCCCTTCGTCGACCAGCGCCACGGCATGCACCATCCACACGCCAGCGCGACGTTCCAGGCCGAAGCGCTCCGCCATGTTCCGCACGGACCGGGTCTCCTCCTGCCGTCCTTCCTGGGCCATGTCGCGCAGCAGCGATCGCGCTGCCACGCCGATCACACCTTGCGCCAGGCCCTGACCTGCGCCCATGGCCACGAGCGCGGCCAACAACCATTTCATTCCGAAATGCTTCATGACGACCAAGGTATCCCTTGCGTGGCGGACCGGCTTCGCCAGAGGGGTCGCGGACCTTGGCCTTCCAGCGCTCAGAGCACGGTCATCTCCGTGCGGCGGTTCAGTGCACGGCCCTCCTCGGTGTCGTTGGTCGCGATCGGCTTCATGCGGCCGTGGCCTTTGGCCGTCAGCCGCGTGGCCTCGATGCCTTTGGCGACAAGTCTGTCGCGCACAGCGTTGGCGCGCTGCTCGCTCAGCTTCTGGTTGGCGGCGTCCTGCCCCACGTTGTCCGTATGTCCGCCCAATTCGATCCGCAGTGTGGCGTTCGCTTTCAGCAAGGCCGCCAGTTTGTCGATCTCCAGTTCCGAGGCGGGCAGCAGATCGTAGCTGGCGGTGTTGAAGAAGATGTTGCGCAGCGCGATGGTGGCACCGGGCTTCAGTCGGGCCATGGGCACATCCAGGGCCACGGGCGTCAAGGCCGGGTCCTCGCCCCGCACGTCGTAGTTCTGTGAGAAGAACAGATAGCCTTCGCTGGATGCATTGAGCGCGTAGGTCCGGCCGGTGGGCAGGCACACGAGGAACTCACCGGTGCGCGGATCGCTGTAGGCCGCTGTGGCCAGCTCGCCACTGGCGAGGTCGTACAACACCACATCCGCTTCGAGGGGGTCCCTGCTTTCCGCGTCGAACACCCGGCCCCGGATGTAGCTCACCGGCAGCGGCCGCGCTTCCGGGTACAGGTCGAAGGCATAGAGGTCCAGGTCGCCATGGCCACCGGGCCGGTCGCTGGCGAAGTAGGCCACCCGCCCATCGGCGCTTACCAGCAGGCTGTTCTCGTCGGCGCTGGTGTTGATCGGGTAGCCCAGGTTCAGTGCCGGCCCCCAGGAACCATCCTGCTCTTTCCGGCTCACATAGATGTCCAGTCCGCCCATGCCGGGATGGCCATTGCTGCTGAAATACAGCGTGCGGCCGTCGGGATGGATCTGCACACTTTCCTCTTGAAAGGGCGTGTTGATGTTCGGTCCCAGTTTCACGGGTGTGCTCCATTGGCCGTCGTCGCCGAGCACCGTCATGTGGATGTCCGTGTCACGCACACCGTCGCGGGCCTGGATGCCACGCACGAAGTAGAGTGTACGGCCGTCGCTGGCAAGACTGGGCTGGCTTTCCCAATGTTTGGAGTTCACCGGTGGTCCCAGGTTCTCTGGCGGGCTCCATCGTTCGCCGATGCGACGGCTGATGAAGAGATCGCAGCTGCCCAGACCCTTGCGCCCCGGCCCGTAGCTACCGTCCACATAAGCGCAGGCGGTGAAAATGATGAAGCGCCCATCGGGGGACAAGGTACCCGCGCCTTCGTTGCGCTCGGTGTTCACGGACGACACGCCGCGCGAGGAGCCCCATAGGCCATCCTTGCCGCGTTGGCTCACGAAGAAATCCTCCTGCTCCCCCACCCGCGCATCCTCGGCCTTCACACGGCGGGTGAAAAGCAGCGTGCGGTCGTCGGCGGTGACGCAGGGATAATATTCGGGCGCTGCGCTGTTGACCCCGGGCCCCAGGTTCACCGGATCGAAGGGTACGGGCTGTTTCATGGCGTGGCGTGCGAAGGCGCAATTGTCCAAGCCAAGCCTTGCACGTGCCCGGCGCTGCCCGTCCTGCTCCAGTTCCATGTAGGCCTTGTAGTGGCGCTCGGCATCGTCGAACCGGCCGGTGCGGAACTCCAGGTCGGCCAGGTGCAGCATGGCGGGCGGATGGAATCGGGTGGACACCTGCACCACCTCGCGGTAGCGTGTGATGGCCTCCTCATCCCGGCCCCGGTCGGACAAGAGTTCCGCGAGCATGAGACGCGGTTCCAGGAATGCGGCGTCCGCTTGGGCCGCACGGGTGAATTCGCGAAGGGCGCAGTCCGCATCACGCGCCCGGATGCATTCCAAGCCCGATTCGTAGGCCTTGATGGCCTTCTTGTCCGTGGTGGTGTAACGCTGCGGCTGGGCCTGGACATGCGCCGTGAACAGCAACATCATGGCCGTCCACACGATCTTCCATCGCGAGCCAACATTCAAACGCCAACCTTCAACAGCATTCAACTTCATGGTATCCCCAGATACTTGTGCGTTTGCAGCGAGATGCGCCAGCGTGGATGGGTCCGTACGTGGTCCACGATCAAGGGGGTCATGGTATCGCGGCGGGCCCATTCCGGTTGCAGGTAGAGCGCGCATGTCGGGGATACCAGTGCGGCATGTTCCTCGGCCCATGCCAGATCGTGCTTGTTGAACACCACCACCTTGAGTTCATGCGCGGCCTTGTGGATGCCGGGCCATGGCGCCTTGAATTTTTTCGGACTGAGGCAGATATGGTGCCATGTGCCGCTGAGCGGATGCGCGCCGGAGGTCTCCAGGTGGGTGCGGAACCCAGCTGCGGTGAACGCGGCCGTCAGAGGTCCGAGATCGTGCATCAAGGGTTCGCCGCCGGTGATCACCACGATGCGGGCGGGATGCTGTGCGGCTTGCGCCACCAGGTCGTCCACTCCTCTGAGCGGGTGCGCGTCCATGGGCCAGCTCTCCTTCACATCGCACCACACGCAGCCCACATCGCAACCGCCCAAGCGGATGAACCAGGCGGCCTGCCCGGCGAACAGCCCTTCGCCCTGGATGGTGGCGAAGGCCTCCATCACGGGCAGGCGGGCCTCTGTCGCGGTCTTGGAGGAATGATCTGGAGCGTTCACGCTGGGGCAAAAGAAAGCCCGCACAGGACCGAGTTCAAAAAACCCATGGATCACATGAGCGGATCGGACAGAAAGGTTTCGGTAATCCGCCACGCCTCCGGGGAGGTCCCTGCCGAAGCAGGGAGGCGGCCCGCCCTAGCCCTTTGGATCTTCCGACCCTGAGGCAATACTGTTGGTTTTGAGAACGTGTGGCCTGTGCGGGCTGTGGGATGATCAGCCGGCCGGCTGAGAAAGAACGGAGCGTGGGTACCAAGGTAAGTCCGTGATGCGCGGATCGCAACCCGCTCGCTCATGTACCATTGATGAAACGACGATCGACCCGATAGGCCGTCCCTGCGAACCTGCCTACCCCTCCCCCTTTTGCCCCACGAAGTGGTCCTCCTTGTCCTCGAAGAGGATGTTGAAGGTGGTGAGCGAACCGTAGCAGCGGGTGATGTATTGCTGCAGCTCGACCTTGTCCTGTTCGCTCAGCTTGGGGTGCGCGTTGATCTTCTGCTCCAGCACGCGGAAGCGGTCGCGGATCATCACAATCTTGTGGAAGAAGGCGTCGATGGGCAGTTCCTTGCTCTTCAACGAGGCGTCGCGCGGCTTCATTTCAAGCGTACCCCCTTCGTACTTGCTGGCCATCTCCACCGGGCGTTGGGGCAGTTGCATTTGCTCCAGCACATTCCGCAGGGCTTCCTCCACGGCCTCCATGTCCAGTTCAGCACCCGGCAGCTCCGGTCCGGGCGCGGTCACTTCAAGTCCCTGGAAGCTTCGGCTGATGGCCTGCTCGCCATGGTCCTTGAAGAAGACATGCACGGTCCGGTCGTCGATGTCGTGGACCACGCCCGTGCCCATGGCGGGGTGCTTCACCCGCGCCCCAATGGTGATGGCGTACAGCTCCATGCGTTCAGCAGATGTCCTGGATGTCGTAAGTGACGCCGTTGAAGGTGACCTTATCCCCCACCCGTCTCCCGGTCATGGCCTGGATCAGGGGCGCCTTGGTGCTCACACCGAGGTAGTGCTTTCCCCCGGAATCGAACTCCTCCAGGCTGGCGGCGATGAGGAAATTGCGTTGATCGGTATGCACCACAGCGCCGTACTGCACCTGGTCCAACTTCACCTCCGGATCGATATTGGCCAGTTGGTCGATGTCCAGCAGCACATGCTCCAATTGCTCCCCCAGTGAGTTCATCAACTCGAGGTCGCCGCCGCGGGTGCTTTCCGTCTGGCTGGCGCTCTCGGCGTTGTCATCTCCGATGGTGACGGCGCGCAATTCCTCGATCCTTGTCCGCAATTCGCCAGCGGTGTTGTCCAGCCGGGCTCGTGCCGATCTCAGCACGCTGCGTTTCAGCGCGGTGTGGTCCATGGTCCGTGATGTTCGGGGTATTGCGCCAAGGTAAGCAGGACGGGACCGTTCCGTTCATGGGCCGGTGACCCGCGTTATCGGATACCGCCGGTAGCCGGGTTCATGATGGGGAGAACGACGGTAGATCCAGAGCAACTGGGCATGCGCATCGGCGGCGAAAGCGGGGTCGGAGGACTTTTTCTTCTCCAATTCCCGGCGCAGGGCGGGATCCCTGGCCAGCAGGTCCGTCGCTATATCCTCGAAGACGTAGCTGCTGAAGTATTCCTTCTGCTGCAGCACGCTGTCGAAGAAGCCCCAGGCGAAGAAGCTGTCGCTGGCGCGCGGCTCCAGGATCTCCATCACAAGCCGGTCGGTGGCGTGGCCCATGGGTACGAGGACATCCCCGGGCATGGCCTCCACCCTGCCCTTCTCAGTGGCCGTGGTGATGCCGTGGTGCAAGTAGCGCCCTTCATAAGGTGTCTTCACGGTGTTCAGATCCTGCACGCGCTGGACCTCCACCGCGAAACTGGTCCGGTCCTTCACCACTTCCATGGCCACTTCGTCCAGTTTGAGCCTGGTAATGACCTCGCGCCAGGCCTGCGGTATCAGGTAGGCCTTGGGTTTGGTGATGAAGAAGGAAGGCGCATAGCGGTCAAGCCATGGCACCAGCGTGTCCAAGGGCTGGCCGCGGTCGTAGTACGGACGTGGAAGTCCGCTCACCGCGCTGTTCCTGTGTCCCGCACGATAGCCCTTCCAATCCAGCCATTCCACTTGGGTGGAGTCCAAGGTGTAGTTGAACCCGAAGGTGCCTGCCGAGGCGGTGCTTCTCCTGGACTGTTCCCGCACACGTGCCAGCCGCTCCCCATCACGGTCCATCACGGCCATTGTGGCCAGCATCAGCTGGAAGGTGGCGTTGACGCGTTCCGCGAAGGGCTTCAGCATGTGCGTTTCGGAGAGTATTCCGATGCGCTGGCAGAGACCCGCGTGACCGGAACTGTAGCGCGGCCCATCGAGGAAGCCGTGCAGCCCCTGCTCCGGGAAGTCCTTCAAGGTCTCGAAGTAGGGGCACATGAGGATGCCGCGCTGCCCCATCCATTCGTACAGTCCGGGCTTCAAAGTGCCATCCAGGTACATGCGCAATGCGGGTTCCAAGCGGTCCGGGTGCGTGGTGAGCAGTTCCATCACATACTGGTGATCGGCGCCGTTGCTCACATGCGTCTCGAAGTAGATGTCCGGGTCCCAGTGACGCAAGGTCTTCAGCAGGTCGCGGGTGTTGCGGCTGTCTGCCTTGATGAAGTCGCGGTTCAGGTCCAGGTTGCGGGCGTTCGCACGGAAGCCATACTCCTCGGGGCCGATCTGGTTGGCGCGGCTGTGGCTGTTGCGCTGCTGCGCACCGCTCACATTGTACACCGGCACGATGCACACGGTGGTCTTCGCCAGCAGGCCCATGTACTGGTCGCTGTGCAGCAGGGCGCTGGCCAGTAGCAGGCTGGCGTCGACCCCATCGGGCTCGCCGGCGTGGATGCCGTTGGTGATCCACAGGATGCGCTTGCCCGCCGCGCGCAGGCTGTCCGGGTGCGGCGCGGTGCCGTCGTGCAGGATGAAGAGGTGGATCGGTGAGCCGTCGTCGTCGGCCCCCATCACCGTAAGCGTGGCGCCCGCGTGCGCATGGTCCAGGTCCCGGAACGCATCAATGGCTTCGGCCCAGGTGGGCGTGGTGGTGCCGGTGAAGGTCCAAGCACCGGTTCCTGGTTGAGCGCTAAGCAAGGCTCGGACCATCATGAGGTGCAGCAGGAACACGGTTCGCATGGACGGCAAAAATGCGACACCGCCACTGGCCGATGATCGACAATTGGCGGTGCACACTACCGAAAGATCCCGATCAGTTGAACGTGACCGTACCGAACCGGTGGGTCTTCTTCCAATTGGCGTAGATGAAGAGCCGGTCGTCGCCGGTCTGCACACCGGCCTTGGGCCGCGTGATCGCATCGCGTTTGTCCTGCGGCAGCAGCGCCTCCCGGAACACCTTGCCATCGGCATTGATGGTGGCCAGGGTGATCAGCATGTCCTTGCCGTACTTGAAGGGCTCCACCTTGTCCCCGGGCAGCAGCATCAGGTTCTTGCCGCTGTCGTTGAACATCACATAGATGTGGTCGTCCTTCACCACCAAGGCATAGGAGGAATAGCGGCCGCCATCGTTCACACTGTGCTGTCGCTTGGGCACCTTGGCCGCCCAGACGATGTCGCCATTGGGATCCACGTTCACCACGATGATGTCGTTGTAGACATAGTTGTCGACGTACCGCATCGTCGTGCGGCCATTGGCATCCGTGGTGGTGACGGTGGTCACATAGTAACGATACTGCTCGGCCACCATGACCACGCCACCATCGTCGCGACGAATGATGTCACGCAACTCGTAGTTGGGCAATTCCAGTTCCTCCCCTTTTTTCTCTGCCTTTTTGGTGGCCTTGGCCTCCTCCTTCTCGGTCATGTAGGAGGTGATGAAGTCCTTCTCGAATTCCTTGAAACTGGAATGGATGATCGCCATACTTTCCCGGTCGAGCCGAAGGAAGAACGTGCCACTGATGGCGAAACTGCCTTTGCTCCCGTAGAACCCGCCACAAAGGATGTCCCCATCCGTGCCGATGTTCAACGAGAGGTCTTGGAAGAATTTATCCGGTACTGTGATGGGATGGTCCTCCACCGGTGAACCGTCCCCATGGAACACGAGCAGGTGGTACTCGTACGTGGCTTTCCCGTCCTTCTTCAACTCCTTGGCCTCCCGCTTTTCGGCATACTTCATCCCGATCATGAGCACGGAGCCATCATCGGCCACACGGACGTTCTCCACTGTGAATTCCTTGTCGGCGTATGGCAGTTCCACGCTTCGCTCCCAGATCGGGTTCATCTCTGTATCGAACACCTTTAGTTCGAAGCGTTCGCTCCCATCCTTGTCAAATGGCAGCAACTGGCTGACCAGCACGGCCTTGTCACCGGGCGAAACACGCACCTGGCTGGCTCCGGTGTTCCTGCGGCTTGCCACATCAATGGTGGAGAGTTTGCGGATGCGACCGAGCGGCTTCATGTCCGCTTCACTGAACGTGCGCAGGTAGACCGAGGTGGACTTGTCCTTCTTGTCGAGGAACGTGGTGAACACCAACAGCTTGTCGCCGAACAACACCACCTCCTTCAAGGTGTGGTCGTTCCTGTCGAAGGTCAGCGGTATGAGCTTCTGGTACACCGTGCGGTGCTTGCTGTCCATCTTCCGTAAGAAGACCTCCTTCTTCACGGACACGGTCATGTACACATGGTCGTCCGTATAGCCAACGACCTCCTCGAAAGCGCCATCCTTGCTGTCGTTCATCTCCACACCCCATTTCACGGAGGCGCGGTCGGTCTTGCTTTGGGACATAAGGGGTGTGGCCCCCAGCCACAGGCTGAGAGCGATAGGCAGTAAGATCTTCATTTGTTACAGAGGTGTTAAGGTGGGTATGGCGGCCAATGCAGCCAAAGGAATGGATCCATTCTGTACCAGCCAAGGCATGCGCAGGAAAAAAGTATAAAGCGTACCCAGTGGCCCGCCCAGCTGCACGCGGTCCGCTCTTGTTCAGTGCACCACAAGCCTGCGCCATTCGGGCAGTCCTTCGCGGAACCAGATGCCCACGTGGTAGAGGCCTCGCACCATGCCATTCAACGGCACGCGCACCTCGTTGTCCGCCAGGAAATGGTGCTCGGCCACCCGTTTGCCTCCGGCATCCAACAGCATCACACGCACATCGCCAGGCGCATCGCTGAAGCGGATGATGAAACCGCTGGCGGCGTCGGTAGGATTCGGCAGCAGTATGACCTCTCTTGCCGGAGGCTCCGGTTCCGGGATGGACACCGTGCCCACGATGGTGGTATCGATGTTCACCACGATGCCGAACACCGGCCCCCACTGGTCCAGGGCATCACGGGCACGCATCCACAACACGTTCACACCGGAGTAGACCGGCGTGGGGATCTCCCCGCCCCGGATCCGCTCCAATGCGCTGGAGAAGTCACCATCGACGGCGAGCATGGGCATGGCCTGGCCCGGACCGGGATCGTCATTCACGAAGTATTCCGCCAATGAGACGCGGATCGAGGGGAAACTCACCGCATTGGGCAGCACGTCCACCACCACCCGGAAAACAGGCCCCCAACCGCCTTGTGCATCGCGCGCGCGCATGCCCAGCACATGGGCACCCACCGGGGGCAACGCGGCGGTCTCCACCATCACCTGTTCCAGTGCGCTGTTGAAGTCGCCATCGAAAGCGAGCATGGGCAGGCCGTTGCCAGGGCCGGGGTCATTGTCCCAGAAATACTCGGCCTGTGAAATGCGGATCTCCGGCAGGCTCAGCAAGGAGGGCTCCACCACGATCACTTTCCTGAAGACCGGACCCCAGGCGTTGTTCAGGTCACGGGCACGAATGCCCAGCGTATGTTGGCCCACGGCGGGCAGTGTGGCGGTCTCCAGCAGGATGGCTTCCAACGCATCGTTGAAGTTGCCGTCCACGGCTGGTATGGGCGTGCCGTTCCCCGCGCCAGGGTCGGTGTCCCAGAAATATTCAGCGGCTGTGATGTGCTGTGCGGCGAGCGAAAGGCCCAACAGCCAGCCCGCCAGCAACAGGAAGGACTTGGTCAAGCTCATGGCAGTGGGCTTAGCGGTCCCAAGCTTTGGCCTTCACACGCAGCGTGGCGCCTTCGCGGATGTTGTAGGGATGCCCGGCCAGGAAAACGCGGGCCGCGCCGGTGTGCAGCGGATGGAAGTTCACCAGCGTATAGCTGCCGCCGTAAGCGCCCGCATCGCCCAAGCTCAGGTCCAGGTCGAAGAAGGGCGCGGCGGGATTGGCTTGATCGATGCCCGAGCTGCCTGCCTCCAACGCACCTGTGGCCAGGTCCACGTTCACATTGCCGCCCTCCACATTGTTCCCCACGAAGGTGAAACCGGTCGCGACCGGAACGGTCAGCGAAGCATCGAACACGTTCCAGTACACGTTGACCTGGGCATTGCCGAGCGAACCACCGTTGTGCACACCGCGCTTCGTATTGCCCGTGTTGGCACGTATCGCGTTGTTCATCACCTCCCAAACGGAGTTGGAGGACAAGCTGCCCAGGTTGATGCCGTTGTTGACACTGCCGGCCAAGGCCACGATGGTGTTGTTCCTGATCAGGTTGGGCACGGCCTGGGTGTTGCCGCTGTTCAGCCGGATGCCCTCGTTGCTGTGGCGGATGTAGTTGTTGCGCACATGCACCACCTGCGCCGGCGTGAGCATGAAGATCGCGGGGCTGGAGTCCGTGCTCACGACGATGTTGCCCACCACGGCGCTGGTGTCGTTCTGGAAGGCCGCCGCCGAGTTGATGTAGATGGCGTGGCCCACACCCTGGTTGTTGATGTTGCAACCGATCACACTCCCCATGTTCAGGTGGATGCGTCCGCTCTCCAATGTGCACCCCACTACTTCGTTCTTGAAGACCGCCGTGGTGAGGGTCATGTTCCCGTTCACCAAGCGGCTGTCGAGTATGGACACGCTCGCACTGCCCACCGTGCCCGTACCCGAGCTGGTGATGGAGCCGCTGGTGTTGTACATGCCGATGATCCGGATCACCCGCCCGGTGGCGGCCGTGAGCGTCCAGTTCCCCTGCACGTTGAAGAAACCGTTGTTATCGAAGCTGAGGAACTCCAGGCTCTTGGCCACGTTGATGGTTTCGATCCAAGGCACACCGCCCGCGCGGTTCTTGATGATGATGCGGTCGCCGTCGTTGGCCGCTGTGATGGCCGAAGCGATGCTGGGAAAGGCCGGGGGAACACCGAATTCCTCCACGATGCGGTCCACGGCCAGGCAAGGCGCCGAGCACAGCGCCAATGCGATGATCAGGTAGTTCTTCATGTCGTTGGTTTCGAGGCGGCGAAAGTAGGGCTTCAGCACAGCCTCCCCTCGCGGCCGCATGGGTCCATCACCATGGACGACCACACCCCAGAAAAGGCGACCCCGGCACCAGGGCAGTGGTACCGGGGTCTGGGGAACCAGACCTGTCGGCCTGGGATCTTTCGGGTGCAACGCCGCCGCTCAGACAACCATGATCGTCAAGGCATCCTCCTCCACATTCGGTTCTGGCGCCAGGCATTCCACGGCCGGGAGTGCATCCACAGGTGGAATGGCTTGGGCGAACAGTTGTTCATCGTCGGTCAAACAGAGCAACAGCGTAATGGTTTGTATCGGCCACATGTCAGAGAGGGGTTTGGGCCTCCCTGAAGAGTGGGCGCAAGTTGCACCAAGACGGATCACATTGTCAAGACGAATGTGAAAAATATATCGATGAATGTTGAAAAACTATCGTCGATCACAAGATGGCCAGCCGTGCTGGCCAGTTCGGTCGCTCCTGTTCCGGCCCCGATCGCCAACTTCGTCGTGAACTAGCCTCAAGCATGACCGACTTCCACCGCATCCGCACCCAAGCCGAATACGACAGCGCCCTGGCCGCCAGCGTACAAGACCCCGAAGCCTTCTGGGCCGCCCAAGCCGAACGCTTCACCTGGCAAAAGCCCTGGGACAAGGTGCTCGAATGGGACTTCGAGCAGCCTGATGTGCAGTGGTTCATCGGCGGCAAGCTGAACATCACCGAGAACTGCCTGGACCGCCACCTGAAGCAACGCGGCAACAAGCTGGCGATCATCTGGGAACCGAACGACCCCAAGGAACGCTTCGTGCGCCTGACCTACCGCGAACTGCACGAGCGCGTGTGCCAGTATGCCAACGTGCTGAAGCGCAGCGGCGCGAAGAAGGGCGACCGCATCTGCATCTACATGCCCATGGTGCCCGAGCTGATGATCGCCACGCTGGCCTGCGCGCGCATCGGGGCCATCCACAGCGTGGTGTTCTGCGGCTTCAGCGCACAGAGTCTGAGCGACCGTATCCAGGATGCCGCCGCCACCATGGTGCTGACCAGCGACGGCCTGAACCGTGGACACAAGCAGATCCCCGTGAAGCGTGTGGTGGACGAGGCGCTGGAGAATTGCCCCAGCGTTCAAAAGGTGATCGTGACCGAGCGCCTGGGCTGGAGCGTGAACATGCAGGAAGGCCGCGATGTGTGGCTGCACGACGAGCTACAGCACGTGGACAAGCATTGTCCGGCCGAAGTGATGGATGCGGAGGACCCGCTCTTCATCCTCTACACCAGCGGCAGCACCGGCAAGCCCAAGGGCGTTGTGCATACCTGCGGTGGCTACATGGTGTACACCGACTACAGCTTCCGCAACGTGTTCCAGTACGAGGAGAGCGACATCTACTGGTGTACGGCCGACGTGGGCTGGATCACCGGCCACAGCTACATCATCTACGGGCCGCTGCTGAACGGCGCCACCACGCTGGTGTTCGAGGGCGTGCCCACCTTCCCCGATGCGGGCCGCTTCTGGCAGGTGATCGACAAGCACGGCGTGAACATCTTCTATACGGCCCCGACGGCTATCCGCAGCCTGATGGCCCAAGGGCTGGACCACGTCCTCGCCTACTCGCTTGACAGCTTGAAGGTGATCGGCACGGTGGGCGAACCGATCAATGAAGAGGCCTGGCACTGGTACAAGCAGCACATCGGCAAGGGCCAATGCCCCGTGGTGGACACCTGGTGGCAGACCGAGACCGGCGGCATCCTCATCAGCACCATGGCCGGTGTGAACGACGAGAAACCCGCGCACGCCGCGTGGCCCCTGCCCGGTGTGCAACCCGTGCTGCTGACGCCCGATGGGAAGGAGATCACCGAGAACGAAGTGGAGGGCCTGCTGTGCATGAAGTTCCCGTGGCCCAGCATCCTGCGCACCACCTGGGGCGATCACGAGCGCTGCCGCCAGACCTACTTCAGCAGCTACAAGGGCTACTACTTCACCGGCGACGGCGCCAAACGCGATGCCGACGGCCGCTACCGCATCATCGGCCGGGTGGACGATGTGATCAACGTGAGCGGCCACCGCTTCGGCACGGCCGAGATCGAGAACGCCATCAACCAGGCCAAGGGCGTGGTGGAAAGCGCCGTTGTGGGCTACCCGCACGATATCAAGGGCCAGGGCATCTACGCCTATGTGGTCTGCGAAACGCCGATCCCCGCCGACGATGCACAGGCCATGGAGAACATGCGCGGCGAGATCCTGGAAGCCGTGGTGGCCGGCATCGGACGCATCGCCAAGCCGGACAAGATCCAGTTCGTCAGCGGCCTGCCCAAAACGCGCAGCGGGAAGATCATGCGGCGCATCCTGAGGAAGGTGGCGGAGAACGAGTTGGGGAGTTTGGGGGATACGAGCACCCTGTTGGATCCGGCGGTGGTGGAGGAGATCACGGCGGGCAAGTTGTAACGACCTTCGTTCCATGAGCGACCACCTCCACGACGCCTTCGACAACGGCAAACGCATCAGCCCCAAACTGCCCGAGGGGAAGAAGAACTTCCTGATCGACATCGACGGCACCATCTGCGAGGACATCCCCAACGAGGAGCCCGAGCGCATGGCCACGGCGGCGATATACGAGGGCGCGCTGGAGATCTGCAACAAGTGGTACGACGAAGGGCACATCATTACCTTCTTCACCAGCCGCCTGGAGGAGCATCGCGCGGTTACCGAAGCTTGGTTGAGCAAGCATGGCTTCAAGTACCACGCGTGCCTGTTCGGCAAGCCGCGCGGCGGCAACTACCACTGGATCGACAACCACATTGTGCGGGCCACTCGGTACAACGGCAGGTTCACCGATCTGGTGGAACGCCGCGCGACGATCGAGACCTTCAAAGAGGACTGAGCCGGATCAGCGGCCGATGACCAGCGCGCGATGGACCATCACGCCCGATAAGCCTTGCAGCCTAAGCCAGACCAAGTGTGTGCTCGCCGGCAGCTCCGCTTCGTCCAGGTATAGCGTACGCGGATCACCCGCGGCCAGATCGCCTTCGTACAGCACGCTGAGCATCCGGCCACTGGCATCGATCACGGAAAGACTCACCCGCTCATCGGTCGTGCTGGAGAAGTTGACGGAGGCGACCTTGCTCATGGGGTTGGGTGCGATGGTCAGTTGCAGCCCATCGGTCTGGACACTATCAGTAACCACAGCACAGGGACCAAGCAGGCAACCGTGGGCCAGGTGAGCCGCCACCGCTGGTGCTCCAATGCAGATCTGCTTCATATTGGCCGGATTGCCCGGGGGCAGGTGGCACACCAGCACCTTGTGGTTGTTGGCACCGCAGCGCACATCCGCCACGTTCACGAACACGGAATCGATGTATGAACAACCTTCCGCATCCTGCAGGTTGACGAAGTACCAGCCCGGAATGGTGTCGCAAACAGTGATCTGTGTGCCGCTCACGCCGGAACTCCATTCCATGGTGTAGGGTTCAACAGCCTCCTCCACCAAGGCTTCCACCGTTGCACATGCCAGAGGTTCGTAACCGTGGAAGACCGTCACCGTGTCCTGTGGGATATCCACCAGACATTGGCCTGAAAGCACCAGGCCGGTCGCGAGACATGGGATCAGCAGGGTGATCCGGGTGTTCATGCTGCCAAGGTATCCCCGCCATTTAAGGGCAGGCAAGGCCAATTAGACCGACACCCTGATGTGATCGACAAGAACGTCAGCAGGGGCGCTTCATGACAACGATGCTGCCTTCAGCGTGTTCAGCAGCAAACTGGTGATCGTCATGGGCCCCACCCCACCAGGTACCGGGCTGATGGCGCTGCATTTGGGTGCCACCTCATCGAACTTCACATCGCCCAGCAAGCGGAAGCCGCTCTTGCGCGCGGGGGCGTCCACACGATGGATGCCAACGTCCACCACCACGGCGCCTTCCTTCACCATATCGGCCGATACGAACTCCGGCTTGCCCAGTGCCACGATCAGGATGTCGGCCTGGCGGGTGATGGCCGCCAGGTCCTTGGTGCGGCTGTGCGCGAGTGTCACCGTGCAGTTACCGGGTTCGCTGTTGCGGCTCATGAGGATGCTCATGGGCGTGCCCACGATGTTGCTGCGGCCGATGACCACACAATGCTTGCCGCTGGTGGGCACTTGGTAGTGCTTCAACAATTCCACGATGCCGGCCGGCGTGGCTGGCAGGAAACCGGGCAGCCCCAGCACCATGTTGCCCACGTTCACCGGGTGGAAGCCATCCACATCCTTGCGCGGATCAATGGCCAGCGTGATGCGGTCGGCATCGATGTGCTTGGGCAGCGGCAGTTGTACGATGAAGCCATCGAGCTCGGGATCGCTGTTCAACTCGTCCACGAGCTTCAGCAGGCCTGCTTCGGTGATGTCGGCAGGCTTGCGGAGCAATGTGCTGCGGAAGCCCACGCTCTCGCAGGCTTTCACTTTGCTTTCCACGTAGGTGCGGCTGGCACCATCATCACCCACCAGCACAGCGGCCAGATGGGGAGCATGGCCGCGCCGGGCCTTCACTTCAGCCGCTTTCGAGGCGATCTCCGCGCGTATGGCTTTTGACGCCGCACGGCCATCCAGCAATTGGTAAGTGGTCACTTCCGGCATGCCGACGAAGATAGACGAATGCTGAGGCCGGCATCTACCGCCTCATCCCCTGCGCCTGCTGCATCCGCTGCATCATCGCCTTCATCTTCGTCTTGTCGCCCATCATCTTCATCATCTTGCGGGTCTCCTCGAACTGCTTCATCAGCTTGTTCACCTCGCTGATGTCGCGGCCGCTGCCCCGGGCGATGCGCTGCCGGCGGCTGCCATTGATGATGCTCGGTTCGCGGCGCTCATCGGGTGTCATGCTGCCGATCATCGCTTCGATGTGGCGGAAGGCGTCGTCCGGGATGTCCAGGTCCTTCATGGCCTTGCCCACGCCGGGGATCATGCCCATGAGGTCCTTCATGTTGCCCATCTTCTTGATCTGCCCGATCTGCTCCAGGAAGTCGTCGAAACCGAACTGGTCTTTCTGCAGCTTCCGGTTCAGCTCGCGGGCCTGTTTCTCATCGAACTGCTCCTGGGCGCGTTCCACCAGGCTCACCACATCGCCCATGCCCAGGATGCGGCCGGCCATGCGGTCCGGGTGGAACTCGTCCAGCGCCTCCATCTTCTCGCCCGTGCCGATGAACTTGATCGGCTTGTCCACCACGCTGCGGATGCTCAGCGCCGCACCGCCGCGCGTGTCGCCGTCCAGTTTCGTAAGCACCACGCCGTCGATGTCCAGCCGTTCGTTGAAGGCCTTGGCGGTGTTCACGGCGTCCTGGCCGGTCATGCTGTCCACCACGAAGAGCGTCTCCTGAGGCTGGATGGCCTTCTTCACGCGGGTGATCTCGTCCATCATCGCCTCGTCCACCGCCAGGCGGCCGGCGGTGTCCACGATCACGGCCGTGTAGCCGTGCAGCCTGGCGTGGGCGATGGCCTTCTGCGCGATGGCCACCGGGTCCTTGCTCTCGCGGTCGCTGAACACGGCGATGTCCAGCTGCTTGCCCAGCGTCTCCAGCTGATCGATGGCGGCGGGGCGGTACACGTCGCAGGCCACCAGCAGGGGCTTCTTGCCCTTCTTGCGCAGGTACCCGGCCAGCTTGCCGCTGAAGGTGGTCTTGCCCGAGCCTTGCAGGCCGCTCATGAGGATCACCGTGGGGTTGCCACCCAGGTTGATGCCCGCATTGCGGCCTCCCATCAACTCGGCCAGTTCGTCCTGGGCCAGCTTGGTGAGCAGCTGCCCTGGGCTGATGGCGTTGATCACGTTCGCGCCCAGGGCCTTCTCCTTCAGCCGGTCGGTGAAATCCTTGGCGGTCTTGTAATTCACGTCGGCGTCCAGCAGCGCGCGCCGGATCTCCTTCATGGTCTCGGCCACGTTGATCTCCGTGACCTTGCCCTGGCCCTTCAGGACCTTGAAGGCTCTTTCGAGCTTGTCGTTGAGGTTCTCGAACATCCTTGTTGACAATGGGGCCACGAAGGTAGCGGGACGGATCCGCCGTCGGTTCAAAGCGAAGACCCCTCAGGTGCCTCACCCCACCACCCGCCAGATCACCCCTGCGGCCACCAGCCCCAGCAGGCTGCCGTAGATGAGCTGGTTGTGCCGCGCCAGCCATTCGGGCAGGTAGATGTCGAAGTTGGGTTTATCGGAGTCCGAGTAGCGGCGGGCGACGAGGGTGAGCGGACAGCTCATCCGGTACACCAGCAGCACCAGGCATTCCAGCCCGAATAACCCAAGGCCGATCCACACCCAGTGGTCGATGCGATCGGTGATGACGGCATAGAGCAGGTAGAGCATCACCCCATTGAAGAAGACCCACACGGCGGTGTGCAGCAGCTTGATCGCGGTGAGCGCGCGCATGGCGGTCAATGGAACAAACCGCGCATCCGCGCCATCCACCAGGGGGCCATGAACGTGATGATGGGGATGAAGACCCACACCCGGCCCTTCAGCAGGTTGTAGTCCGCGAACATTTCGGTCCAGCTCAGGTGGCTGATGAAACGGCCCATGCCGAACTCGAAGACCAGCGTCATGAGCAGCCAGGCGGTGCCCATGGCCCATGCCTGCCGCGCATCGGCCGGCCCCATCCACCGGATGGTGGCCCAGGTGATGCCGAGGATGATGATCGCCAACAGAAACGTACTGAGGACATGGCCCCAGGCTGCGCCGATCGCGGGGTTGAGGACGAACTGACGCAGGCTGCCGTTGGCGATGGCGCCGACCATGCACAGCAACCAGATGGCGAGGACCTTCCACCACATGACCACAAAGTTCAACGGGGAATGCGGCTGGTCCTTGACAACGGTCATGGATGGGAACGCGATGGCCGGTAAGCCGACCATTGGGCGGACTTATTCAAGCATCCGTCGACGATGGGCCACCTCCCATCCATTTAGGGCATCTTTTGGAACACCTGACCGTAGTACCGCGCATGGAGACCATGTTCCGGATCCAGCTATTGACACTCCTTGCCATGGGCATGGTCTGCTTGCTCGAGGCTTCCGCACAGGGCCAATGTGGACCCACCGTGCCCAGCCTTGTGGTGGACCTGAGCAGTGCGCCGAATGCCACCTTCCTGAGTCCTTCCATCCAGCGCAATGGGCAATGCTGCGGCGTGACCGCACCCGATCAATGCCTGGAGTTCATCATCACCCTGCACCCTGATGCGCAGGGTATCCACTTCGACATCTGCGCGGGAGCGGTACCACCCGGTGCCTTGTTCTACCAGATCGGCTGTGGCCCGCCGATCCAGGTCGGCCAGCCCATCTGCCTCGATGGCCCTGGTCCCCATGTGCTCACCTTCTGCAAGCCCGGCAACAATTCCAATCAGTACTGCATCACCTCGGTGCCCGCACCATCCGCGGGACCGGGCCTTGTCCTCAATGACGGTTGCACCGGAACGCTCACCAGCAGCGGTTTCGCCCCGGGCACCATCCAATGGACCTCCATCGAACCCGGACCGCCTGGTGCCTACAACGGTTACCTCGCTTGTCCGACATGCGCCAACACGCAGGTGACCGGCCAGGCGGGCGCGCCCGCCTATGTGGACTACCAGGTCTGTGGCAACGCCATTGCCCCTTGCAGCAGCAACAGCTATTGCGATACCGTGCGGGTGTATTTCAATCCAACCCTCACCGCGGTGATCGTGCCGGAAGACCCGGTGGTATGCTTTGGCGCGCCAGGCATCGACATCACCGTGGTCGGAGATGGCGGAACACCTCCTTACAGCTATCTGTGGAGCACGGGCGAAACAAGCTCCAGCATATTCGTGGGGCCAGGCACCTACACGGTGACGCTCAACGATGCGTCCAACTGCCCGCCAGCCACGGCCCAAGTGGTGGTGAACGGCTTCGCCAACCCCATCACGGCCTCTGCTGGAGATGACATTTTGGTGTGCGGACAATCCACCAGCGTGCCACTGAACGGGAGCGTCACAGGGGTGACCACAGGTATTTGGAGTGGTGGACAGGGCGTATTTCTTCCATCTCCCGAAACGCTTGGTGCGACCTACCAGCCGACCCCTGCGGAGATCGCTGCTGGCTTCGTGCAATTGACGCTCACCACCACGGGCAACGGCCCCTGCCCGGGAGGATCGGATGTGTTGACCATCCTTTTCGGGGTTCCCTTCTTCGGCGCCACCATCGAAGCCACGAACGTGAGTTGCCAGGGCGCAGCTGATGGTACCGCCTCCTTTGCGCCCGCCGATCCGGAACTCAGCTACCTGTGGAACGATCCCGCAGGACAGACCACCGCTACGGCGAATGGCCTTGGACCTGGTGCATACACCGTGTTCGTCACCGATGCCTTGGGGTGTGATACCAGCCTCACCATCACGATCACGGAACCTGCGCCACTGAACGCCTCATTCAATGCGCTTGAGGCACCTGTCTGCTCCGGCGACGCCAACGGATCCGCTGGCATCGATGTTTCCGGCGGTACCGCGCCCTACACCTACGCCTGGTGGGGCACTGCGGCAGGGCAAAGCACGCCACAGGCCACGGGGATGCCGAGTGGTGCCTTCGGTGTGACCATCACCGACGCGAACGGCTGTTCGATCACCTTGGATGGCACGTTGCAAGCACCGCCACCTGTGACACTCACGGCCCAGGTGCCCGACACCGTTTGTGTGAACGTTCCGGTGACGCTCACCGCGCAAGCCGGCGGAGGGTCGGGCGGATACGTGATCACCTGGGCCGGTATCGGCACCGGAAGCCCGATCACGCATCTGTTCCAGTCCAACACGACGGTGACCGTGACCGTGCAGGACGCCGCCGGGTGTGCGGGTCCCACACTGAGTTTCCCAGTGTCCGTATTGGACCTGCAATCCGCGACACTCACCACGGCTGGTGGCGCCACCTTCTGCCCCGGCGCCGTGGCCAGCGTTTCCGCCTCGCTTGCCGGTTACCCGGGCGATTGGAGCATGAGCTGGCCGCAACTGGGTTCCACAGGACCCGGCCCACACAGTGTGGTGGTGATCGGTGACAGCCTATTGCATGTGATCGTCACGGATGGCTGCGGCCAGCAATTGGCCGGCACCGTGCAACTGCTCCTTGAAACACCACCGGTGATCCAGATGCCGCCGGTGATCGCCGAGGGATGCGCGCCATTCACGCTGACACTTCCTTCCCTTGTACCGAACCAGCCCCTCACCTATCATTGGAACCTGGGCAATGGCGGCACTTCGCAACAAGCCACACCCACCGTGACCTATCCGGCCGGTACGTTCGGTCTGACGCTCACCGTTTACACGCCCGCCGGTTGCACGGCAGGGGCCTCCACAACCGGCCTCATCATCGTGCATCCACCGCCTGTGGCGCAATTCACCGCCGATCCCTGGGTCACGGACATCGACCACGCGACGATCGACTTCACGAGCCTCGCCACCGGACAGGTCAACGGCTATGCCTGGAGCTTCGGCGATGGGGCCACGAGTCTTCAGCAGCACCCCACGCACACGTACGATGACATCGGCACCTTCATGGTGGAACACCAGGTGACCAGCGTCCACGGCTGCGTGGCCAGTGTGGTGCGGCCGGTGACCATCACGCCGGTGTACGACATCACCGTGCCCAACGTCTTCACGCCCAATACGCAGTTGAGCGCCGGTGGACAATGGATCCCGCTGGACCTGAGCAACGACGTGTTCTATCCCTTCGTGCGCTTCGTGCAGGACTACCGCTTCAGGATATTCAACCGCTGGGGTGAGCAGATCTTCGAGAGCCATGAACTGGCGATCGGATGGGACGGCTGGTACCGGGGCCAGCCCTGCGCCCAGGATGTCTATGTGTGGCAATTGTGGGTGAGGTTCGTGGATGGCGCGGAGCGGGCCCTGATGGGCGATGTGACGCTCCTGCGTTGACGGGGCGCGCGCAACCCTGCACGCTTCAGCACGTACCAGCGGCGCGAAACCCAGGGGAAGCAAGTCTTCCGCCATGCTCCGTACCGCACTCATCGCCCTTTTCACCGGGTCCGTCCTGATCGGACGCGCCTCGCACATGTCGGGCGGCGAGATCTACTGGGATTGCGCGGGGCCCAACCAGTACAAGATCACCATGGTGATCTACCGCGATTGCTTCGGCATCGACGTGGACCCCTACTACAACCTGCAGGTGCAAAGCCCTTGCGGCAACACCAGCTTGCTCGTGCACATGGAGGAAGGCGTGGAGCTATCACAGCTCTGCGACATCCAACTGCCCAACAGCACCTGCAACGGCGGCACCCTGCCGGGCATCCAGCGCTACACCTATTCCGGTCTGATCACCCTGGCGCCCTGCGCCTCGTGGACGATCAGCTACACGAACATCTACCGCAACGCGGCCATCGTGAACCTGGTGAATCCCGGCCAGCAGCGCACCTACATCAAGGCCGTGATCAACACGCTGGCGGCGCCCTGCAACGATTCGCCGCGCTTCACCAACGTAGCCATCCCCTTCGTCTGCCTCGGCTACCCCATGGGCTACAGCTTCGGCGCCTACGATGTGGAAAGCGACTCGCTCAGCTACACACTCATCGACGCCATGGGGCTGTTGGGCGCACCACTGGCCTATGTGCCCCCCTATACCGGGCAGGAGCCCATCCCCGGTCTCACGATCGACCCTGTCACCGGCCAGGTACAGTTCACCTTGAATTTGATCGGCAACTGGGTGGTGGTTGTCCGGGTGGACCAGTATGTCAATGGGGTGTGGACAGGTTCCATCATGCGCGACATGCAGTTCGTGGCCTACCCCTGCGACAACCAGCCACCCGATCCGTCCACAGGCCTGGTGGAGGAACTCATGGGTGGTGCGGTGCTGACCGGTCCACGCGCGATCGAAGTGTGCCCAGCGAACGGCTTCTGCTTCGAGGCCACGATCGCCGACCCCAACACGAACAATGTGCTCACGGCTTTCAGCAATGTGACGCTGAGTCTGCCCGGAGCCACCTTCAGCTACAGCGGATCCAACCCCATTACCGCCATGGTCTGCTGGCCGGGACAGGCGGGCATTTCAGGCGTGTTCCCCTTCATCATCACGGCCAACGACGGTGCCTGTCCCATTCCGGCCATCCAGACCTATGTCTACGCCGTGACGGTGCTGAGTGGCATGACCGCCACGCTTGAAGTGATCGATGAAAGCTGCCTGGGCAATGCCGATGGCGTGATCACAGCGGTGGTCAGCGGCGGCAGCGGACCGTACAGCTTCACTTGGAACAACGGATCGTCCGAGGCCTCCATCACAGGCGGCCCAGGTGATTACAGCGTGACGATCGAAGATGCGGCCGGCTGTGCGTTGCCACCAATGAGCGCGACGATCGGCACCCAGGGACTGCCCAATGCCGCCATGGCCGGCGAGAACGACCAGGCCTGCGCGGGCGTCGCCATCCAGTTGAACGGCACGGTGGTCAACGCCACGGGAGGCCAGTGGAGCGGCGGGCAAGGCTCTTTCACCGGCAGTGGGCCGGTGGTGAGCTACACGCCTTCACTGGAGGATGCCGCCCAAGGGGGCGCCTGGCTGGTGCTGACCACCACGGGCAACGATGCCTGCCCGGCCGCCAGTGACAGCCTCTGGATCGATGTGCCACATCTGCTCGGCGACGCTTCCGTGACCACCAACCCACCCTCCTGCCACGATGCGCTGGACGGATCCGCCACGGTGTTCGCTTCGAATGGCATCACCTACCAATGGAACGATCCGCAAGGCCAACAGGCCAGCACGGCCACCGGCCTTGGGGCCGGCGTTTGGCAAGTGACGGTGACCGACGAGATCGGCTGCACGGTGACGCTGAGCGCGGATCTGGAAGCACCAGCGCCCTTGACGATCGAAGCGATCAGCACCATGCCTGCCGGATGCGTGGATGATGGCAGCGCCACGGTCCAGGTGGCCGGCGGAACCGCACCCTACCAGTTCATATGGAGCAATGGCAGTGAAGCCAGCACCCTCATCGCCACCGCCGGGGACTATAGCGTACAGGTGTCCGATGCGAACGGCTGTGGTCCGGTCGCGGCTGATGTGACGATCGAGCATTTTGGAACGCCAGTCCTGGCCGATGCGGGTCCCGACCTGGTGATCTGCCCCGGCATGACCGCCGTGCAACTCGATGGCCAGGTGGTGAACGCCACGGATGGCTATTGGAGCGGTGGGTCCGGTTCGTTCTTGGGAACGGGCATGAACGTGATCTACACGCCCTCCCCGGAAGAGATCGCCGCCGGTGGAGTGGATCTCGTGCTCACGGCGGTCGGCGATACATCCTGCCCGCCACACCACGATACCGTCCACATCGCCATCTCGAACAGCTTCATCCAGGCCGCCTTGCTGGCCAACGACATCACCTGCCATGGGTCGGTGGATGGCACCATCACTTTCACTCCCGCCCAGCCGGGCATGGTCTACCAATGGGACGATCCACAGGCACAAACGACGGCCATCGCCATGGGACTCGACGCTGGCACATACACCGTGCTGGTGACCGATGCGCTGGGCTGTGACAGCACCATGAGCGCAACGATCATCGAACCGGAAGCACTGACCATCGCTTTGGTGCAACTGACCCCTGTGACCTGCGCAGGCGGACAGGACGGATCGGCGGAAGTGTTCGCCAGCGGTGGAAGCGGCGCTAGCAACATCACCTGGAGCGATGGCCAATCCGGTGCCTTCGCCTCGGCGTTGGCTTCGGGAACCGTGGCCGTGACGGCGGTGGATGCCCATGGATGCAGCGCTACATTGGAGATCCTGGTGCAAGCGCCGGAGCCGATAACCCTGGCGGTCGAGGTGCCGGACACGGTCTGTGTGGGTGCCGCGGTGCAACTCAACGCGGTGGCATCGGGAGGCAACGGTGGCCATGTGATCACTTGGGCAGGCCTCGGCACTGGATCGCCGATCGAGGCTGGTTTCAGCACCTCACAGACGATCACGGTATCGGTGATGGACGCGCTCGGTTGCTCGGGTCCTTCCCTGCAAGTGCCCATCGCTGTGCTCGATCTCCCAAGCGCCACGCTGCTCACCCATGGTGACACCACGGTCTGCCCGGGCGGCATGGCGACTGTCAGTGCCATGGTGATCGGCTACCCTGCGCCCTACGCGCTGCAATGGTCCATCAGTGACCTGAGCGGACCGGGTCCGCACGCGCTGGTGGTGGACCAGAGCATGCAGATCGGCGTGACAGCGAGCAATGTCTGCGGCCATCAATTGAATGGACTGATCGCCCTCGCGATCGACGCACCACCGCCGATCACCCTGCCAATGCTCATCGCCGAAGGATGCGCACCAATGACCGTGACCATGCCGACCGCGGGTGCACCTGCGGGCACACTCCTGCATTGGAACTTCGGCAACGGCACCCAAGCCTTCACCCCCACCCCCACCATCACCTTCGGAGCGGGTACCTGGACGGTGACGCTCACGGCCACATCGCCACTGGGCTGCTCCGCTTCCGCGTCGGCAAGTGGTGCCGTGGTGGCGCATCAGCCCCCCACCGCGGCCTTCACCGCGGATCCCTGGCACACGGACATGGGTTCGCCCACCATCCAGTTCACGGATATGTCCACCGGGCAGATCGCCCAATGGGCCTGGGACTTCGGCGACGGTGGCACCTCCAACGCCCAACACCCGGCACATACCTACGGATGGGCCGCCATGCACGCCGTGGAGCTCTGGGTGAGCGATGTGCATGGTTGTGTGGATGCCACCAGCCTGGCGGTCACCGTGGACCCGGTTCATGAGGTGGTCATACCCAACGTGTTCACGCCCGACCCGAACGGATCCGGCGGCGGTGCGTATGACCCCTACGATCTGAGCAACGACGTGTTCTACCCCTTCGCCAAGGACGTGGCCGATTTCCGGATGAGGATCTTCAACCGGTGGGGCGAACTCGTGTTCGAGAGTGACGAGTTGAAGCGCGGCTGGGATGGCTGGTACCGCGGCCAATTGTGTCCGCAGGACGTGTATGTGGTCCGTGCCTGGTTCCGCTTCACGGACGGCAAGGAACTGGTGCGTACCACGGATCTGACCCTTCTGCGATGAGGACCGCCAGGCGCCATATCGCCCTGTTCGCCACGCTTGCCATGATGTGGTCCGTATCCGCACAGGACCCGCAGTTCTCGCAGTTCTACGCCGCCCCGCAATACCTCAACCCGGCGCTCACCGGCAACACGCAGCAGGACCGCATCGCGCTGAACTACCGCCTGCAATGGCCCGGCATCCAGCCCGGTTTCGAGACCTACGCCTTCGCCTACGACCACCGTTTCGCTGATGCGAACAGCGGCCTGGGCGGCTATGTGCTCCGCGACAAGGCGGGCACACTTGGCCTGCACTTCACCACCATCGCCATGGCCTACAGCTATGAGGCCCGGCTGGACCACAAACGCGCCTTCCGCTTCGGGTTGCGCATGGGCTATACCATGCGGGGCATCGACCCCAGTGGCTACCTCTTCGCCGACCAGATCATCCGCGACGGCGCGCCACGCACCATCGAGACCGGCTTGGTGGAGCAGATCAGCTACCTGGACCTCGCGGCCGGCGGCCTGTACTTCTCCGAGCGCTACTGGGTCGGCATTTCACTCACCCACCTCAACCGGCCCAACCAGAGCCTGTTCCTCGAGCGTGACGCGCGTCTGCCGATGCGGGTCAGTCTGCATGGGGGCTACCTCTTCGCGCTTGACGGCATGCGCTTCGACCGCAGCAAAACGCGCATGACCCTGGCCACACACTACAAGGCGCAGGGCAAATGGGACCAACTGGACCTGGGCGGCTACATCGAGCGGCACCGGATGATCGGCGGCCTGTGGTATCGGGGGCTGCCCATTCTGAAGAGCTATGCGCCCGGCTACCCCAACAGCGAGGCGGTGATCCTGCTGGTGGGCTTCGAGACCGAGCAGCAACTGCGGATCACCTACAGCTACGACATCACCATCAGCAGGCTCACCATGGCCAGTGGTGGCGCGCACGAGATCAGCCTCAGCTACGAATGGCCGCGCCATACCAAGAATCGGCGGGTGCGCATCGTGCCCTGCCCGAAGTTCTGATCGGCGACTTCTCCGCATCGTGCGAAGAACGCGGTCCGGCGGTGCTCACATCCGCTCGGGCACCGCGATCCCCAAACACCACATCGCCTTCTTCGTAGTCCTTGCCACAGCGGCACTCAAGGCCAGCCGGGACCCGCGCCTCGCCTCATCCTCCTCCTTCAGCACGGGAACGGCCTGGTAGAAGGAGTTGTAGGCCTTCACCAGTTCGTAGGTATGGTTGGCCAACGCTGACGGATCGAGCTTTTCAGCGGCATCCTGAAGAACGGCCGGCAGGTGGTGCAGGTGTTTGATGACCGTGCGTTCCTCGGGAAGCAAAGCCCATGTGCCCATGTGCCCATGGGCACATGAGCCCATATCACCGGCTTTCCGAAGCAGCGACTGGATCCGCGCGTAGGTATACTGGATGAACGGCCCGGTATGGCCCTGGAGATCGATGCTGGCGGCGGGGTCGAAGAGCATGCGCTTCTTCGGATCCACCTTCAGCAGGAAGTACTTCAACGCGGCCAGGCCGATCATCTCGAAGAGCGCGTCCTTCTCGGCCGTGGTGAAGTCATCCAGCTTGCTCAGCTCCTCGCCCTTGCTGCGCGCCTCGTTCACCACTTCCTCGATCAGGTCGTCGGCGTCCACCACGGTGCCTTCCCGGCTCTTCATCTTCCCACTGGGCAGGTCCACCATGCCGTAGCTGAGGTGGTGCAGGCCATCGGCCCAGGTGAAGCCCAGCTTCTTCAGGATGATGAACAGCACCTTGAAGTGGTAGTCCTGCTCGTTGCCCACCACGTAGATCAGCTGTCGCAGGCCGGGATACTCCTCGAAGCGCTTGATCGCCGTGCCGATGTCCTGGGTCATGTACACGCTGGTACCATCGCGGCGCAGCAGCACCTTTTCATCGAGGCCTTCCGGCGTGTTGTCCACCCACACCGCACCATCCTTCTCATAGAAGACACCGCGCTTCAAGCCTTCGAGCACATCGTTCTTGCCCAGCACGTAGGTCTCGCTCTCGTAGTAGAGCTTGTCGAATTCCACGCCCATGCGGGTGTAGGTGGCATTGAAGCCCGCATAGACCCAGCCGTTCATCCTCCGCCACAAGGCGCGCACATCCGGGTCGCTGGCTTCCCAGCGACGAAGCATGTCCTGGGCTTCCTGCAGGATGGGGGCCTCCTTCTCGGCTTGTTCCTTGGGCATGCCTCCTGCCTCCAGTTCCTGCACTTGCCGCTTGTACACCTTGTCGAATTCCACATAATATTTCCCTACCAGCTTGTCGCCCTTCAACCCGCTGTTCTCCGGAGTCTCTCCGTTGCCGAAGCGTTGCCAGGCCACCATGCTCTTGCAGATGTGGATGCCCCGGTCGTTGATCACCTGCACCCGCACCACCTCGTTGCCAGCGGCCCGCAGGATGCGGCTCACACTGTGCCCGAGGAAATTGTTCCGCAGGTGGCCCAGGTGCAGCGGCTTGTTGGTGTTGGGCGAGCTGTACTCCACCATCACCTGTCGGCCGGTGGCGGGGAACGCGAGCATGTCGCGCTCAACGGCCTCGTGGAGGAAGCCGGTCCAGTAGGCATCGGCGATCACCAGGTTGAGGAAGCCTTTCACCACGTTGAAGCGCTCCACCTCGGGCAATTCACGAACGAGGAATTCGCCAATGGCGGTGGCGGTGGGTTCGGGGCCCTTGCCGCTCGCCTTCAGGAAGGGAAAGACGTTGATGGTGATGTCACCCTCGAACTCCGGACGCGTGTGCTGGAATCCGATGGCCTTGGGGTCCAGGTCGTGACCGAAGAGTTCCTGAAAGGCCCGTTGGAGCGGGGGCAACAGCTTGGCATGGAGGGGATCCGGATGCATGGCTTGGGGTGCAAAGGAAGTAGTTGTCGGTTGTCAGATGTCGGTCCGTCGGACAACCGACAACGGTCAACTATGCCCTGGACAAGAAATTCTCCGCCAACATGCAGCGCACGCTACCCCCACCAACCGCCTCGATAGTGGGAATGGAAACCGGCACCAAGCGTGCGTGACTTTGCAAGGCCTGGCGTTGGTCGGTGGTGAGGGCTTCGAAGGCGGTCTGGCTCAGTAGTATGTGGTTGGCAGTTGTCGGTTGTCCGGCAGAGGCAGGGCCGACAACCGACAACGCAGAACTGAGTTCCAGCATATTCCCCACATAGCGATGCATCTGCTCCAGTGTGATGGGAATGACCTGACGCCCGGTGCCTTGCAGTTCGCGGAGCACCTCGCTGCGTTCACCGGGGTATGGCATGGCCTCGAAGCAGACCACGGCGAAGGCGGTGCCGATGCTCATCACCACATTGGTGTGGTAAACGGCCTGGCCGGTGAGGGTGCCGTCCATGGTGGCGGTGAAGGGCACGGGCGTGTAGCCCAGTTGCTCGCACCAGGCGTTGAGCGCGGCTTCGGAAGTGCGCGGCGACAGGCAG